>NZ_JAUORR010000004.1:0-296604 GCF_030547945.1 Photobacterium sp. 1_MG-2023
TGTTGTAATTCTATCTGTTCAATCATGATTTTCGTGTAATTTTAACTCGGGGTTCTATTTGACGAATTTGAGTGTTTCCGATGTGACGAAGAGTTGTTTGAGATTCAAGATTTTCCCTTCAGTTTTAAAATCTCACCACAATAGAAAATGACAATTATTGAGTAAATTCAATGCGTGGTGATTTCATTGAATCACAGGTCACAACACATCCCCTTTTATCCAGCAAGGGCCGTTCGGAACAACAAAAAAAGCCCCGATACAACACGTATGGGGCTGGTCACATATTATGGATTGATATGTAAAGGAGATGAGTCGCCGTCACTCCCGGACTGCTGCCTGGCTACCTACCCTGAACCCATTCAGATTGCCATCTGTGTGAATCGGTTCGTTGTATGCCGCCTGACTGCAGTCACAGGAAGTTCAGGCAAACGGACTATCATACCAATCGCAGTCAATCATCGGTCATCCTAGCTTGTTCAAATGCTCGATAACTGCGTTAGATTTTTTGATTGTAGAGTAACTACTTATCTAAAAAATCCGCCTTGTTCTCAAACATTTTTCCTACGCTATTTCTGATCACTGACTGACTTTGATTGGTATAACAGGGGCTTTCGCCCCCGAGGGGAACACTAGAGTTGCGCGCCCTGCTTCACCCAGGTGCCGATGAGCTGACGCTCATCATCCGTCATCTGAGTCAGGTTACCCAGTGGCATCACTTTCGTTTGTACCGACTGAGCCACAATGCGTGGCGCATTCACTTTAATTTCTTCCGGTGTATCCAGAATCACACCGGCAGGCGCTGTGGTAAAGGCGGCGTGCGTCGGCTGAGCCGAATGACAAACCGTACAACGCGCCTGAATCACATCATTGACCTGAGCAAAACTGACGCCCTGCGCTGCTGCTGGCTGCGCTGAAGCCGTTGTGCCCTGCTCTGCCTGTGATGCCGTTGACTCAGCCTTCACTGAAGGCGTCGCAGTTTCACCCATTTTGCTTGCGTATGGGGAGGTCACAAATGCCAGCGCAATCATACCCAGCGCGGCCAGCGGCATGGTCCAGGCATACTTCTGGCTGCCATGACGGGTGTTAAAGTAATGGCGAACCAAAATACTGAACACGGCCAGACCAGCAAGAATCAGCCAGTTGTACTCCGACCCGTACGTGCTTGGAAAGTGGTTACTGATCATGATGAACAGCACCGGCAGCGTCAGGTAATTGTTGTGACGTGAGCGCAGCAGACCTTTCGCAGGCAGGACCGGATCCGGTTCGCGGTTTTCTTCAATCGCTTTCACCAGACCACGCTGAGCCGGCATAATCACGAAGAACACGTTCCCGACCATGATGGTCCCGATGATTGCACCCACGTGGATGTAAGCACCCCGGCCACTGAAAACCTGGCTCAGACCATACGCCGCGCCAACCAGTGCGAAGAACAGAATGATCCCCAGCAACATCGGTTTTTTACCGAGCGCGGAGTCACACAGCAGGCTGTAGATAATCCAACCGGCAGCCAGCGCACCGATACCCAGTGCAACCGATGCCGTTGCTCCCAGACCGGAACCCGGCGCAACCAGATAGATATCGGCATTCATGTAGTACACGACGCCCAGCAGCAGAATACCGGTAATCCAGGTAAAGTAAGCTTCCCACTTAAACCAGTGCAGGTTTTCCGGCATGCTTGGCGGGGCCAGCTTATATTTTTCGAGGTGGTAGATACCACCGCCGTGAATGGCCCATAAATCACCAGACAGGCCGGTTTTCGGGTTGACACGGTTCAGGTTGTTTTCCAACCAGACAAAGTAGAATGAGGCACCAATCCATGCGATACCTACAATCATGTGAATCCAGCGGATTACCAGATTCAGCCATTCCGTCATATGTGGATCCATAACGAACTCCTGTTATGTTATGCGTTCTTTGATTGCTCTCTGGCTTATCAAAGTACGACGGTTGATGCTTCCTGCTCTAAACTGCTCAGTGATAATTCGATACGGACATCGTCAGAAAAGTACACTTCATCGCAGTTATTGCCGGGTCCTGAACGATCGACGACTAAAAACTGGTCGTTCTCGTGCAGTGCCAGCACCGGGTGGTGCCAAACCCCTTTTCCATAATTCACGCCCTGACGTCCATTACTGTAAAACGCCTTAAGCTGAGCGGGGTCTGGTGTTTCCCCTGCCGGGGCCACCAGGATCAGGTACGGATTGCCCAGTAAAGGAATGAAAGCCTGAGAACCCAGTGGATGACGCTCCATCATCGCTATCCGCAACGGATAACTGAGTGGCTGGGCCTCGAAGATACTGATGATTGCAGCGCCACCTTCTTCTGCGACATCCACATTCGCCATCGCATGGTAACGTCGGGTCGACCCGTTATTGATCATAAAGTAGTCACTGACTTCTTTATCAATCACATCACCAAAAGGGGCAAAGGCTTCGCGTGTCAGCGGTTCAATCGTCAGTTGTCTCACGGGAGTACTCATCCTTTCTATTCCTGTTCGGGTTACATTGTCTGCAGACGGAACAAAGCGATCTTATTGATCTCTTTCAGCGCCTGCTTGAACTCAGCGTCAATTTCATGACCTAATCGCTCCTCAAACGACTCAAGGATTTGATAACGATTGGCCCCTTTCACAGCCATGATGAAGGGAAACTGAAACTTTGCTTTGTAGCTGTCGTTATAACGATTGAATTTTTCAAATTCTTCTGCGGAACACTGATCAATCCCTGCACCGGCCTGCTCAGAGGTCGAAGCTTCCGTCAGTTCACCATTTATGGCTGCACGGCCGGCTAAATCCGGGTGTGCATTGATCAGGGCCAGTTGCTCTGTTTTGCTGGCAGACAGCAAGACATCGGCCATGCGGGCATGCAGTGTGCTGATCTCATCATCAGCTTCGTTGATGCCATTGTCATACACTTTTTCCGCCACCCATGGGCTGTGCTCGTACACATCCGCAAAATGCGAAACAAAAGCTTCCCGGCTCATTTGGCTCGGCTGGCAAGACGAAAAACGTGCCATCATTAATACTCCTTCATACTTGGGTGCGGGTGATGCTCGTGCCAGTGCTTGGCAATATCAATTCTTCGGCACAGCCAGACGTTGTCGTGCTGTTGCACATAATCCAGAAAACGTCGCAGTGCAGCGATCCGGCCCGGACGGCCAATCAGACGACAGTGCAAACCCACAGACATCATTTTGGGTGCGGTCGCGCCTTCTTCATACAGGGTGTCAAAGGTGTCTTTGAGATAGTTGAAGAACTGATCGCCGGCGTTGAAGCCCTGAACTGTTGCGAAACGCATGTCGTTCACGTCCAGCGTGTAAGGGATCACCAGCTGTGGTTTTGGCCCCTCTTCATGCCAGTATGGCAGGTCGTCATCATAGGCATCGGAGTCATATAGGAAACCGCCTTCCTCTGCGACCAGACGACGTGTATTCGGCCCGGTACGGCCGGTATACCAGCCATAAGGACGCTCACCGGTCAGATGACGGATGATCTCAATCGCTTTCATCATGTGATCCCGCTCTGCGGACTCATCCATGTTCTGATAATCAATCCAGCGATACCCGTGACTGCAGATTTCATGGCCAGCATCCACAAAGGCTTTCGCCACATCCGGATGACGTTCCAGTGCCATCGCCACACCAAAAATCGTCAGCGGCACATCATATTCTTTAAACAGGCGCAGAATACGCCACACGCCTGCACGGCTGCCATATTCATAAATAGATTCCATGCTGATATGACGCTGACCCGGAAAAGGCTGTGCGGCTGGAATCTCAGACAAAAATGCTTCTGACTCGCTATCGCCGTGTAGAATGCAGCGTTCTCCACCTTCTTCATAGTTGAGAACAAAAGAGACTGCGACGCGGGCGTCATTTGGCCACCGTGGGTGCGGAGGCACAGCACCGTAGCCGATCAGATTGCGTGGATACTCATTACTCACACATGACTCCTTTAGATCCTAATTGGTCTTCTTCCTGACCATCTGATAATCAATTTATAACAGCGATTGTATACAATATCCAGAATTTTTGTAAATAAAATGTACCTAACATTTTTTGTGAACAATCAAAAAAAGTTAAATGCTTGTTATCTATAGATAGGTTTCTTTAAGATCAATATCTTAATGACATACTATACGCGACAAGGGCTTAGAACACCTAACTTCCGAGTTAACATTTCAGTTACACGGGCCTTTACTAATCGACAAAGTTGTGTACATAGTTAAATACAATGTGACGAACTGATAACGAATCACACATCGACGGCATACAATAAGTATGCAAAACGTCATCCATATTCGTACAACTAAGGAGCGCAACGCGCGAGGTTATCCATGGGAAAACTGACTACTCACGTGCTTGATACAGCCTCAGGCTTACCTGGAGCAGAAATCAAAGTTTCTCTGTACCGCCAGGAAGGCACAGATTTTGTTTTGGTGAAAACCGTTCATACCAACGCTGACGGCCGAACCGATCAGCCAATTCTGGAAGGCAATGCCCTGACATCTGGTAAATATCAGCTGATTTTTGACACAGCCGAATATTTTCGTCAGCAAGGTGTCGAGCTGGCGTCCGTGCCTTTCCTGGATGATGTGGTGATTCGGTTTGGTATCGCAGATACCGGAAGCCACTACCATGTGCCGCTGCTGGTTTCTCCGTACAGCTTCTCCACATACCGGGGCAGCTGATCCAAAACAGAACGAAAGTAGTAAAAACAAGGTTTCCGGTGCTGAGGTCAGATGCAGCATCGGAAACCAGACAAGAGAGTTTGAAGTTGTATACAAAAGTTCAGGCTAATTCGTAATCACTTCAGAAACCGTGTTGTCTCAGGCAGTCATAGTGCCAGAGGGATTTCAGTAAGTGACGGCCTGGAAGATAGAGGGAAGCCCTGAATCATATGTGCAGTTGGATAGACCAATAATTACCAGCACACAGCAATTTCAGGCACAAAAAGGAAGCGTCGTCATGAACAATACCAAAACAGAAACGCTCAGCCGTTCTGAAGCCGGCCCGGCTTCACTGATAGAGCGCCTGTTTCAACTCAAAACTCACGGATCCAATGTGAGAAACGAGATCGTCGGTGGGATAACAACCTTTGCCACCATGGCTTATATCATTTTCGTGAACCCACAAATCATGTCGGCCTCAGGCATGGATGCTGAAGCAGTCTTTGTCGCCACCTGTATTGGTGCAGCGATTGGGACACTCCTGATGGGCCTGTTCGCCAACTGGCCCGTCGGTCTGGCACCGGGCATGGGCCTGAATGCCTTTTTCGCCTTCACCGTCGTTGGGGAGATGGGGTACAGCTGGCAGGTCGCACTCGGCGCTGTCTTTATTTCCGGTATTCTGTTTGTCGCAATGAGCTTCTACAAAGTCCGCGAATGGATTATCGAAAGTATTCCTGAAAGTCTCCGATTTTCAATGACGGCCGGTGTCGGCCTGTTCCTGGGCCTGATCGGCCTGAAAACAGCGGGGATCGTCGTCGACAGTCCGGCGACACTGGTCAGCCTGGGTGATTTCACTCAGCCGCAGGCACTGCTGGCCGCCATCTGTTTCCTGATTATCGCGGTCCTGAGCGAGCGAAAAATCTTCGGTGCCGTGCTGATCGGCATGTTCAGTGTGACCTTGGTCGGCTTCCTGCTGGGCCTGGTTCAGTACAATGGGGTTGTTTCCATGCCACCAAGTCTGGCACCCACCCTGTTTGCCATGGACATCACCGGCGCTCTGAATATTTCAATGATCAGCGTGATTCTGGCTTTCCTGTTCGTCAATATGTTTGATACCGCAGGCACCCTGATGGGTGTGGCAGAACGTGCGCATCTGCGCAATAAAGAAACCGGTCGGATTGAAGGCCTGAGCAAAGCCCTGAAAGCCGACAGTATCGCCAGCGTCGCTGGTGCCTGTGTCGGCTGTCCTCCGGTCACCAGCTATGTCGAAAGCGCCGCGGGTGTGGCGGCAGGTGGCCGAACCGGTCTGTCTGCGATCGTGATTGGCCTGCTGTTTGTCGCTGCGATCTTCTTTTCGCCACTGGCAGGGATGATCCCGTCCTACGCAACCGCAGGTGCACTGATCTACGTCGCATTCGTGATGATGGGCAGTATGCAGCACGTGAAATGGAACGATTTCACCGATGCCGCTCCCGCAGCGATCACCGCACTGATGATGCCTCTGACGTTCTCAATCGCAAACGGTATCGCACTGGGCTTTATCACCTACACGGTTCTGAAAGTCGCAACCGGCCGGACCAAAGAAGTCTCCATCAGTATGTATATCCTGACGGCAATCTTTGTCGCCAAGCTGGTATACCTCTGATTCTAAAACAATAAATAGTAAAGATTTTGGTGCACACCTCTTCTGTCAACGACACAGAAGCGGGTCCCTGCACCCTTTAAAACCAAAAAGACGTTTACACAACATTAACCCTACGCAGCCAATTCATCGGATGAATTGTGGAGAAATAACGATGAAACTTCTCTATACGCTCAACCAGAGACCGCCCCACAGTATTACCCTGCTTCTGGCCATTCAGCACATGCTTGCCTCCATTGGCGGTATCGTTGCGGTGCCACTGATTGTCGGCACCTCAATCGGATTACCAACCGACGAAGTCGTCACCCTGATCAATGCCGCCCTCCTCGCCTCTGGCATTGTCACTATCGCGCAATGTCTGGGTATTGGTCCGGTGGGGATTCGCCTTCCTGTGGTCATGGGCTCAAGCTTTGGTTTTCTGGGCGTAGCCATCAATATCGGCAACGACGGCGGGGTCGGAGCCATCATGGGCGCCGCGCTGGTCGGTTCTTTTGTCGTGGTCGCTGCCAGCTTCTTCATGGATAAGATAAAGCAGCTGTTTCCAAATGTGGTCAGCGGCGTTGTCGTCACACTCATCGGCCTGACGATTCTGCCTGTAGCGATGAACTGGGTCGGCGATGCACCGAACTCCAGCGCACAGTTTGCCACCATGCCGAAACTCTTCCTGGCGTTTATTTCGCTGGCGATTGTGATTGTTGTCTCGATTTACTGCCGGGGTGCCGTTGCTGCTTCTGCCATCGTGATTGGTCTGGCTGGTGGTTATCTGGTGGCACTGTCGATGGGCATGGTCGATCTGGATCAGATTTCACGCGCCGCCTGGGTTGGCAGCCCGGCTATCATGGAATATGGCATGAGCTTCAGTCTGTCTGCGATTGTGAGCATGAGTCTGGTCTATATCGTGGTTATCGCGGAAGCAACCGGTGATTTCATGGCGCTGGCGAATAACTGTAAAGTCAAACTGTCTGGCAATGATCTGAAGCGCGGCTTACTGGGTGATGGGCTGGGCAGCACGCTGGCGTCATTTCTGACAGCGATGCCGCTGGCGTCATTCAGTCAGAACGTCGGCATTGTCGGGATTACAGGCGTTGCCAGTCGTTATGTGGTTGCAGCCACGGGCGGTCTGCTGATTCTGGGGGGCCTGTTCCCGAAACTGGCGGCCATTGCCGTTACCATTCCCAAACCGGTTCTGGGCGGTGTGGGCTTCATCATGTTCGGCATGATTGCCTATGCCGGGATTCGCATGCTGATTAAAGCCGCAGATACCAAGCGCAATGCGCTGGTGATTTGTGTCGGTCTGGCCTCGGGTCTGGCTGTGACCATTGAACCGCGCCTGATTCAGCATCTGCCGCATGACTTACAAAGCCTGTTTCACTCCGGGATCACCACAGGCACCATCATTACCGTCTTACTGAATCAGATTCTGCCTGAATCTGCCGTCAGCGATCAAACTGAGGAAACGGCTAACGAGGACGAAGCAACTGCTTCAACGGTGCAAACGTCTGAGTCAGCAGAAAAAAAGCAAACGATTGAAACCGTAAAACAATCCTGAACAGAGGGTCATCAATACTTTTATTAACCCCTGATCCGGTTTCGACCGGGTCACCCCCCATCAGACCTTCTCCTCGGAAACGGCAGAGAAGGCTAAGGACGAAAGAAATGGAAACCATTTGGCTGAAAAACCCTTTAGCCATTTACACAGGCTCAACTACGGCACAGGATGCCCGCGGCGGCGTGGTCATTCAGGGAACTCAAGTGATTGAGCTGGTTCCGCTTGGTGCACAACCCAGCCGAACCCCGGATCAGGTGATCGATGCCAGCGAGCATGTCATCACTCCGGGGCTGGTTAATGCGCACCATCACTTCTATCAAACCCTCACCCGGGCCTATCCGAATGCACTGAATAAAGAACTTTTCCATTGGCTCAAAACGCTGTATCCAGTCTGGGCTGGCCTGGACGAAGAAATGATGCAGGTGGCCACAGAACTGGCTTTAGTCGAGCTGATGATGTCCGGCTGTACTACGGCGTCGGATCACCACTATCTGATTCCGACCGGTCTGGAGCACGCCATCGATCTTCAGGTCGAAACCGCTCAGAAACTGGGGATCCGCGCTATCTTTACCCGTGGCTCGATGAGTCTGGGCGAAGATGAAGGCGGCCTGCCGCCGCGTCATACAATCCAGAAAGAAGAGACAATTCTGGATGACAGCATGCGTCTGATTCGTCAGTACCACCAGCGAGGCGACGGGGCGATGACCCAGATTGCTCTGGCCCCCTGTTCTCCTTTCTCGGTCACCACAGATCTGATGAAAGAAACGGCACGACTTGCTGAACGGGAAAACGTCATGGTGCACACCCACCTGTGTGAAACCATCGATGAAGAAAACTTCTGTCTGGAGCGTTTCGGCCTTCGCCCGGTCGACTACCTGGAAGAAACCGGCTGGCTGAATCACCGTACCTGGCTGGCCCATGGAATTCACTTCAATGACGAAGAGATCCGCCGTTTAGGTCAGGCTGAAGTCGGGATTTGTCACTGCCCGTCATCCAACATGATGCTGGCTTCCGGTATTTGCCGGAATAAAGAACTTGAAGCCGCAGGCGTCAAAGTCGGTCTGGGGGTCGATGGTTCCGCCTCGAACGATGGCTCGAATCTGGTGAATGAAGTCCGGATGGGACTGTACATCCAGCGACTGCGCTACGGTTCGGCTGAAGTCACCCATTTTGATGCGTTGCGCTGGGCCACATCCGGTTCGGCACGCGCCATGGGACGTGAAGATTTCGGTACGCTGGCGGTGGGTAAACAGGCAGATATTGCGATGTTCCGACTGGACGACATCCGCTTCTCCGGCGCACACGACCCGCTGGCAGCGCTGGTGCTGTGTGGTGCCCATCAGGCGGATCGGGTCATGGTTGCGGGCCAGTGGCGGGTGCATGATGGCCACGTCATCGGTGTCGATTTACCTGCTTTACTGAGCCGGCATCAGGCCGCAGCGAAACGACTGGTCGCACGGTTCCAGCAACGCCGCTGAGTGCGCTTCGCAGCAGCCATGTAAAACAAATCACGCTCTGTTCAGAACAATCCAAGCGCTTTCGTCTTCATTCCTCAGGGGCGAAAGCGCTTTTTTCGCGGCCTTATACCAATCAAAGTAAGTCAATGATCAGAAATAGCGCCGGAAAAATGTTTGAGAACAAGGCGGATTTTTTAGATAAGTAGTTATTCTACAATCAAAAAATCTAACGAAGTTATCGAATATTTTAGCAAGCTAGGATGACCAGTTATTTACTGCGATTGGTATTAAGCCGTTTGAATCTTGCAGCCCTGAATCACGAGCTGGGTCAGAAACTCAGCCGCATTGGCAAAATCCTGATCATCCAGCGCTTCTTTCTCGAGCACATTGCAAATCTGCCAGCTGAAATCAGCATAAGTCTGTGTGGATGCCCAGATGGTAAACATCAGATGTTGCGGTGAAACCCGCGCCATCACACCTTTTTCAATCCAGCGTTCCAGCTTGCTGATGATCATCCGGGACTGTGCCAGCAGTTCTTCGCGGATATCTTCCGGCAGGTAAGGCGCGCCAGACATGACTTCATTGGCAAACACTTTTGAGGCAAACGGATGATCGCGGGATATCCGAAGTTTGGTATGAATGTACGACGTGAGGGCTTGTGCCGGATCGTCCAGATCCTCAATTGGTTTTGAGGCTTCCAGCAATGGCTCCGTCACGCTTTCCAGTACCGCACGATACAGGTTTTCTTTGGTTTTGAAGTAGTAATACACATTCGGCTTGGGTACGTCCGCCAGTTTTGCAATATCCGCCACTTTGGTTGCGGCAAATCCCTGCTCGGCAAACAAACGCCCGGCATATTTAATGATCACTTCCTGATTTTTTTCTCGAATACGCGACATAACCTGACTTCATCCTCCAACCGATGGAACGCCTCATACTAGACGAACTGACCCGCGAATCAAAGTCTGTCGCCCCTATTTACCTGATATCCAGCGTCATTTTAATTTTCCGGAAAAAATGCACATTTTTCGCATCCGAATCCTCTGCCCGCACGTTTCTAAAGGGACGAACAACAACAGATAAGGGTTCATCATGTATCACAAGCTCGTTGTCAGTGTCCTTGCCTTGAGTATTTCAAGTATTGTTTCTGCATCCAGCCACCGGGAAGCACCAAACATTACCCGTTTGCCCACACTGGACTCTACAGACTTCTATGCATTTAACAGTTATGAATCTGGCCGTGAAGCGTATGTCACCCTGATTGCTAACTACATCCCTCTGCAAGATGCCTACGGTGGTCCAAACTATTTCGCGATGGATCCCGCTGCGGTCTACAGTATTCACATCGATAACGATGGCGATGCCGTTGAAGATCTGACGTTCCAGTTCCGTTTTACCAACGCTTTGCCCAACAATAATCAGGGGGTCATGCTCAACATCGGCGACAGCGGTCAAACACAGTCAGTTGCTGTACCGCTAAAAGTCGTCGGGGGCATCAGCGCTGCCGATCAGAGTGCTGCGAATTTCAGTGAATCCTACACACTGAGTCTGGTGAAAGGTCAGCAGCGTTTTGGCAACGCAAGCAAACTCAATAACTTGTCGACCGGACAAAACACCTTCCATAAGCCCTTGGATTTCATCGGCACGAAAACCTTTGGCAGTGAAGGCGAATACGTCAATTATGCCAATCTGTTCGTGTATGAATTTGGCATACCAGGTTGTTCCGGTGCGGGGAAAGTGTTTGCCGGTCAGCGCAAAGATCCCTTTGTTGTCAATCTGGGTAAAACCTTTGATTTAGTGAATTATGTGCCAGTTGAAGGGGACAGTGCTCCCGGCGCTAACGACGGTGGCGGTTTTCCAGGTGGTATCACACAGTCTCAGTCGAATGATGATTTAAGATTCAAAAATGTCACCGAACTGGCCATCGAAGTGCCCAAGTCCTGCATTACAGGCAGTGGGAATGGCACTATTGGGGCATGGACCACGGCAAGCCTGCCGCAGGCCCGGATACTGAATCCGAACGCTACATTCAGCCGGCCAGAAATTAACGGGGGGGCACTTACGCAAGTTTCCCGCTTAGGAAACCCGCTGGTGAATGAACTGGTCATCGGTCTGAAAGATAAAGATACTTTCTCCGCTTCACAGCCTCGGAATGACGGTCAGTTTGCGACCTATGTGACCCACCCCAGCTTACCTGAACTGCTGAATATACTGTTCAAAGATGCTGTCAATGCCACTCTGGGGACAAGCTTAACGACGCTGGCACCAACCAACTTCCCCCGAAATGATCTGGTCACCGCTTTTCTGACCGGTTTTCCGGGCGTGAATCAGCTCAAAACGGTCACGCCATCTGAAATGCTTCGCCTGAATACAGGCATCCCAGCCAAACCCGTGGCGGAACAATCTCCATTCGGCGTGGCCGGTGATGATCTGGCGGGCTTCCCAAATGGCCGCCGCCCCGGGGATGACGTGGTTGATATTGCCCTGCGAGTTGTGATGGGCCGCCTGTGTTACCCCATTCCGGTGAATGGTGAAGAAACCGAACTGGGCCTGTGCGAACCCTCAGATGCCAGTGTCGGCAATGTTCCCTTCACTGATGGTGCACCCGTGAATGCCACACTGATGGACGACAGCTTCCCTTATCTGGCACCACCCCTGCCCGGCTCTGGTGTTGACACAGGTGCAGAATGAGGAGTAAAGCCATGAAGTATTTGATCTCTCTCATCCTACTGTGTATTGCCACAGCATTGACAGGATGTAACGGCAGTTCCGATGATGGCGCAGGTACAGAGAATTCCGCGCCGAATGCGACCCCTTTTTCAGGGGTCACTCAGACCGAAACACCGTTATCCGGCAACCTGAAAGCTGAAGATCCTGACGGAGATGTACTGACCTTCTCACTGGTCAGCGCCCCCGTGCAGGGCTCGGTTCAGATCCAGCCTGACGGCCAGTTTACTTACACCCCCATCACTGGGTTTACCGGGAATGATCAGTTCACCTTCAGCGTTTCAGACGGCAAAAGTCCGCCTGTCAGCGCCGTGGTCTCCATCACAATCGAAGTACTGCAACTGAGTTTCTCGTCATTCAGTCGTGAGGTTTTTGCCGCTTCAGAAAACAGCGAGCCCAAAAGCCTGCGGGGGCGTCAGGTCAGCAACGATATCAGTCAGCCTGACTTTTATGATGATTTGCTGACGGAATAAAGTGTGCGTGTTCGGTCTGCATTTCAGACCGCTTCGTGTTCGATCGGCCAGGGAAGGCCTCTTTTTTGGAGATTTCAGATGAAACTGAACGCAGCTGTTTACCTGATCATGACAGGACTGGCTTTCGCTCACGCCAGTGCTTCAGCGAAGCCCGGCATTCCTGAAGATCCACAAGCGCCGATTATTGCACTGAACCCGCAAGACATGCAGGCACCATCGGCAACACCCGCTACACTGGATCGTATTGAAGCGTTGATGATGCAAGCAAAATTCATTGACGCTTCGCCAGAAACCGTTCAGACGGCCTTGCAACAACTCCAACCTTACCTGACGGGCGCAGCTTCTGCCAAGGCACTGTCCCTGCTCGCAAGAGTTCAACAGCATCAGCACCAGTTTGCCGATGCCGAAAAAACCTTACAAAAAGCACTGAAACAATCACCCGATGACAGCTCCGCACGACTCTTACTGGCCAGTGTGATGACCATTCAGGGCAAGTTCGATGCTGCTAAACAACAATGCCTGATGCTCATTGATCAGGCTCCCATGCTCATCACCTCTGCCTGTAGCCTGAATGCCAGTTTTCATCAGCTAAAACACCCGGACCAACAAACAGCTGTCTATACTCAGTTGGCTTCGCTCTCCGAGCGATTCGCGGTGGCAGATGAAACCTCTGCCGCTTGGGTCATGGAGATGCTGGCGGCCATGGCACTGGATCTGAATCTCCCTCAGGCAGCCATACAACATTTGGCGCTGCCTGTCAGCCCTGACCGGACCATCAGCTATCTGACAATTTGGGCCAAAGCCAAGCTGGCCGCTGGCGAGCCAGATAGGGTCCTCAGCACACTAGGCAATTTGGTTCAGTCTTCGGCCTTACCGGATGACGCACTATTGCTTGAACTGGCACGGGCCGAAAAACGCAAACACGCCCGAAGCACCTGGCACCAGCAAGTTGAAGCACGAGTTCAATTACGGGAGCAACGGCAAGATATCTCCCACGCAGCCTTCCTTGCGTACTATTACCTGGAAATCAGCCCTGTACCAGGCAAAGCCCTGTACTGGGCAAAAGTGAACTGGCAAACCAATCGGCTACAGACCGATCAGCAACTTTTGAGTCTGGCTGAGCAAGCGATGGCCGTTCAGTCATAGGTCAGTGTCATCACCCGAAAAGGACAAGCCATGATATCCCACATCAAAAATTTGATACTGATGCTGTGCTCAATCTTGCTAATCAGCAGTTTCGCACAGGCACATCAGTTAAGTACGTCTTATCTGACCCTTCAGCAAGACGGAAAAAACTTCACCGGCAACTGGCAGGTCCAACTCACCGATATGGCCAGACTGCTGGCAGCGGACGGGGTTTCGCTGGATCAGAACGCCGATCAACAATTAAGCTGGCGCGAAATTTCAAACCATGAAGAAACAATTTCAAGCGCCTTACTTGCGCAACTCAAGTTCAGTCAGGAGAACGGGTCTTGTTCACCGACTCAAACGGGTGGATTTCAACTGGATTCTCACGCTAACCTGCCCTATTTATGGCTGCCAGTCCGGGTCAGCTGCCCGCATTCAGGTCAGGTCAGCCTTCAGTATCAGGGAACTTTTTTTGAACTCAGTCAAAGCCATAAACTCATCGCCAACATCATGCTGTCCGATGCAACACTTAACCGGATTCTGGACGTTAGGCAGCCGACACTCCTGCTTTCTACAGGCAGTGCTTCCAGTCTGGAAACGGCGAAAGAATATCTTTTCCAGGGCATCGTCCACATTCTGATTGGCACCGATCACATCCTGTTTCTGCTTGCCCTGCTGCTCACCTGCGTGCTGTACCGTGATCAGGGGCGCTGGAAAGGCATCCAGAGCCCAAAATCAATTTTCATCAACACCACATGGATCATCACGGCATTTACGCTGGCCCATTCCATCACACTGACTGCAACTGCTCTGGATTTATTGCCGGGGAACCGATGGGTCGAATTGATGATCGCCATCTCAGTGCTGTTTGCTGCAATGAATAATATCTTCCCGCTGGTCTCGCGGCTCGGCTGGATTACCTTTGGTTTTGGCCTGTTACATGGGATGGGTTTTGCTTCCGTGCTGGGCGATTTGGGCTTACCTGCCCGCCATACCATTCTGGCCATCGTTTCATTCAACCTGGGTGTTGAAGTCGGACAGCTTGCGATTTTACTGATCGCCCTGCCCGGACTGATCTGGCTGCGGCATACCTGGAGTTACCAGCGCTGGATCATGCCAGTGAGTTCGGCCTTCATCGCAATAATGGCGATTCGATGGTCGCTGGAGCGGCTGTAACAACAAAAGATGCCAAACAGACTGAATACTTTTGGCGTAACCCGGTTCAACTGCTAGCTTTAGAAACAGCATGAAAATTCAGGCTGTTATCAGCCAGCAAGCAGGAAAGACCATGGAGAAGGATGTTCATCTGAAGTTGATCAGCGCAACCGCTCTGGGCGACAGAAAAGCGTTTGCCGCATTGTATCAGCAGACCAGCGGCAAACTGCTGGCTATCTGTATCAACATGCTTGGCAACCGCGCACTCGCGGAAGAGGCCATTCAGGACGCTTACGTGAAAATCTGGCACAACGCAGCTGAATACCAGCGCCACAAAGGAACAGTGCTGACCTGGATGATCAGCATTGCCCGGTATCGCGCACTTGATATATTGCGTTACCAGAAAGTTCGCAAAGAAGAACCCATGCTCAATGAGGCAGAGGGGAATGCCATCGATCTGGAGACACTCGCTGATACCGGCTCGGTCCATCAGCTCAATCGGTGTATCGGCGAATTACCCCAGGAACAGCAACAAGCGATCCATCTGGCTTATTTTAACGGGTACAGCCATCAGGAAGCCGTTCATTATCTGGACAAACCGCTTGGGACCATCAAAAGCTGGATTCGCCGGGGCCTTCAACAGTTGCAAAGGTGTCTGACACGATGAGATATGACAACCAGACATTAATCGATATGCTTGCCGCCGAGTATGTGCTGGGTACCCTGCGTGGCCCCGCCAGAAAACGGTTTCAGTCGCTGATGATGGGCTCCGGCCGGATTCGCGAGGCCACCTGGCAATGGGAAAATCACCTCAACGATATCCAGCATCAGATTCCTGCGATTCAACCCGATGAAGCGGTCTGGACAAAGATTTGCAACCGCTTAGGCTTTGATGACCCCCCAGCTTCCCAGCCCGAACATAACCGCCGGGGCCTTTCATGGCTGTGGCCTGCGCTGGCTTCTGTCGCGACGGCGGCCTCCCTTGTGCTGGCAGTTTTCCTGTGGCGGGAACAAGCCGTCCAATTCCCTGCCGCCTCGCCAACAGAGCATCTCGCGGTCATCAAAGGGACAGACACGGCTTCCTACTGGCTGGTAGAAGTCCATTCCGATGCGATCTCCGTCCGAGCAGGTTCAGCATTTCAGGGAGCAGCCAACCGGGATTATGAGCTATGGGTGGTCGCCAATCATGAACCCAATCCGATCTCACTGGGTTTGTTACCCAAACAAGGCGACATGACGCTGGCAAAAGATGCCCGGTTTGACCAGCTTGACATCAAAATGCTGGCGGTCAGTGAAGAGCCGCTCGGTGGCTCGCCGACAGGGCTGCCAACCAAGGTACTTTACACGGCTGATTTAGTGCAGTTCTGATGCCAGCACACCACTGGTGACAACGTCACAACGTGATCTTCAGCCAGAATCAGGCATCTGCTTTTCTGCCCCCGCATTCAGGGGCAGATGCAAGATTCAGGCGTTGTCTGCCCGTAATCCGTTCAAAAAGACGCGGAGTGTTTCAGATGCTTCCGCATGTGCTTGCGCTGGTGTTTTACTGCGAGCAATCCAGAGTGCAGCATCGGTGAGCGCCCCGTTCATCATGCGTGCCAGCACGATGGGGGAAGCCTGCGCGATCACTTTTTCATCCATCAGTGCTTTCAGCAGTTTCGACAATGCCGCAATACAGTTGAGCTGCACCGCTTGCACAACTTCGCTATCCAGTACTGAAGCTGCATCGCGCAGTATGATCCGCTGAATATCCGCTTCTGTGGCCATACTCAGAAACGCCTGGCATCTGCCTGTCAGTGCAGACCACACATCCGGCGCATCGCGCTCAGCTTGCTGAAGCCGCTGATCCATTTCCTGATCCACCTGCTGATAAACCGCCAGAAACAAACCTTTCTTGCTGCCGAAATGATGATACAGTGCCCCGCGGGTTAATCCGGCTTCACCGGTCAGTTCATCCATCACGGCACCTGCAAACCCGACCGTACCGAATTGCTTTCGGGCCATGCGAATCAATTTGAGCCGGGTCTCCGCCATCATTTCATTACGTGTTTGGCGTGCCATGCCTGCCTCTTCTTTTATTCATTCTGTTGCATTTTATAATTGACATACATGGCGTATGTCAATTAAATTCACATACGCCGCGTATGCAAACGTTGCATATCAGGCCCGACAATATTTGATTTCACTCAATGGAGAAAACCATGGCGAACCCTTACAAGGAATTATTCAGCGCGCCTGGCACGCTGGCCTTTTCGCTGTCCGGACTCATCGCACGGATGCCAACGTCCATGACAGGCATCGGCATCATTACCATGCTGTCTCAACTTTCCGGGTCATACTGGCTGGCTGGTGCGGTCGCAGCGACTTTTACCTTCACCATGGCGCTTGTGGCACCGCAGATCTCCCGTGCAGTGGATCGCTTGGGCCAGCACCGTGTCTTGCCTTACGCGGCAGGCGTCAGTGTCATCGCACTCCTGCTCCTGCTGTTGTGTATTCGCAATGAAGCCCCCGTCTGGACCTATTTCCTGTTCGCTGCGCTGGCCGGATTGATGCCCAGCATGCCAGCCATGATCCGGGCTCGCTGGACTGCGATCTATAAAGGCAATGAGAAACTCCACACCGCCTATTCCTTCGAATCTGTGATGGATGAGCTGTGTTTTATTATCGGACCGCCACTGGCCGTCGGCCTGTGTGTTGCCGTCGCACCTGAAGCCGGGCCATTCGCCGCAGCCATTCTGCTGGGTGTTGGTGTCACCTTATTCGCCAGACAAACCCATACGGAGCCCCCGATTGAAGTGGAAACCACCACCCACAGTGGATCGGCACTTCAGGCGCTTTCGATGAAAATGCTGATGCTGGCATTACTGGCCCTGGGCACCATTGTGGGTACCATTGATGTCATCAGTGTGGCCTTTGCCGAGCAGCAAGATAATCCGGTCGCCGCCAGTTATGTCCTGTCGGCCTATGCTGCTGGCTCGTGTTTATCCGGGTTATTCTTCGGGACACTCAAACTCAAGATGCCGCTGGAAAAACAATTACTCATTGCCTCATTCGCGACGGCCCTGACCACGTTACCGCTGTTGCTGGTGACGGGAACGACAACACTGGCGATGTCTGTCTTTGTCGCAGGCGTCTTCTTTGCGCCCACAATGATCATCACCATGGGGTTGGTTGAAACCATCGTCCCGGCTCGTCAGTTAACGGAAGGCTTTACCTGGATGATCACTGGGTTAGGGATTGGGATTGCTGCCGGGGCAGCCATTGTTGGCTGGGTCATTGACACGTTTGGGATTCAGGCTGGATTTGCTATCACCATCGCTGCTGGTGGTGCCGTCTTCCTGATCGCTTTGCTGTGCTTCCGGCTCTTACAACGCAAGCCGAGCCAGGTGCCAGCCTCAGCCTAAGGCAACTTGCTGAACAACAGACAGGCGCGCTGATAAAGCGCCTGTCTGCTCAAATGGCCCAGTTCGGACAACCACTCAGATAATCTCGAAATACCGGCTCAATTCCCAGTCTGTGACATGTTTGCGGAACTCGCGCTCTTCCCACTCTCGAGTGGCCGCATAATGGGCAACAAAGGGCTCGCCAAACATCGTCTTTGCAGCATCCGATGCTTTCAAGCGTTGCGCCGCTTCCCAGAGTGTCGCCGGTAACGCCAGTGCCTCAGGTTGCGGCTGATCATATGCATTCCCTTCAACGGCTGCCATCGGCTCCCATTGATTCATCACACCGTACAGACCCGATGCAATGGCCGCCGCCAGTGCCAGATAAGGATGCGCATCCGCCGCACCCAGCCGGTATTCAATGCGCTGTGTTTTTTCCGATCCAGGAATGACACGCAGTGCGGTCGTGCGGTTTTCAACCCCCCAGGTCGCATGCGTTGGTGCCCAGAAACCCGGAACCATACGCGTATAACTGTTGATGGTGGGCGCCAGCAAACACAGAAACTCCGGCATCAGGCGTTGCTGCCCGGCCAGAAACTGGCGTTGTATCAGGCTCATTCCCTGTTCAGCATTGGCATCATAAAAGGCTGACTGACCACTTTTGTGATGCAGTGACACATGCATATGCCCGCTCTGGCCAGGATAATCCATGGACCATTTCGCCATGAATGTCGCCAGTAATCCCCGCCGTTGTGCCAGCACTTTCATGAAGGTTTTAAACAATGCTGCTTTATCGGCAGCCGATTCTGCCTCATCCACAGCAATCGCTGCTTCAATCACGCCGGGGCCGGTTTCGGTGTGAATGCCTTCGATGGGAAAATCCATGGTTTCCGCCATTGACAGAATGTCGTGATACAGCTCATTGGCAACTGAGTTTCGGATCATGGAGTACCCAAACCAGTCGGGTGTGAACGGCTGCAGATTTCGAAACCCTTTCTCCCGTGCGGTTTGCGGGGTTTCCTGAAACAGGAAGAATTCATACTCCAATGCCGCATGGACCACAAATCCAAGCGAATCGGCTTTTTCGAGTACTTTTCTCAATATGCCCCGCGAGCAGACAGATTCGGCCTGACCGGCAAATTCTGCGATAAAAAGCAGCATGCCCGGTTCATCGACAACCTCCCGGCAAGTGTGCGGTAAAATGCGGACCGGTGCGTCCGGATAGGCTGTGTGCCACCCCGTATATGTGGTGTTGTCATACAGCTGATCTTTGGCATCCCAGCCCAGCACAACATCGCAGAACGAAAAGCCTTTTTCCAGAGACGCAAAGAATTTGGCTTTCGACATATATTTGCCGCGCATGATGCCATCGTTATCAAACAGCCCGACTTTGATATGCGTCAGTTTCCGTTCATCCACAATCGCCATCGCATCTGCGACGGTTTTCACCGCTCGTGCATCCATCTCAACCTCACTTATCCGGCACCGCCTTTCTTAAGCTTAGCTATGATTTTGCAAGAGACTGAGATGAGTACGGTTTTGGCTCAGTCAGCGCCTGACGTCAGCGAAATCCGCAAGATAAACAGGGTCTCCCTAAGACGAGCCCAATCCGATCCCCCGCGCCATGAAAACCGCCAGCAGCGGAATGACAGCGAGCAGCAAAAGCTCCAGACGGATCAGCATCACGATAATGGGGGGAACCGGAACCGTCTCTCGGGTTGTTTTGCGATGTTTCAGAAAAAATACTGTCGGGAACACAGACAGCGCTGCCACAATCGCAAACAGGGTCAGTTTGGCGTGAAAAACCGGATTGGCGCTGTAAAACTCTGGCGGTTTGCCCACCAGAAACCAGAGCGACAACCCGGCCAGCAAAACGATCACGGCAGAAATGCCATACACCGCATCCAATCGTGCAAGGCGGTGCATTTCTTCAGCCGTCAAACGCCGTTTGAGAAGCAAGTGCTCTGCCACCAGTACCGCAACAAGCATAAAAATTCCAAGAAAATGGGCATAACGAATCAAGAGTTCGAGCATCGTTTGTCCTGATTGATGAACGGGTCCCGCATTCGGGGCGTCGCAAGAAAATCGGCAATCATCCGGTACGTTGCCTCACATCGTGCGGGCACCAGGTTTTCCAGATTCAGATAAGCATGAATCATGTCATCCAGATGATATTGCTGGACAGGCACACCAGCATTAGATAGCCACTGAACATAAGCAGCCCCTTCATCACGGAGCGGACAGTACTGCGCCGTAATCACTAAGGTTCTGGGGAAGTGTTTTGACACAGGCATAAACAACGGTGATGCCGCCCGACGGTCTTCTCCGTTCTGAAAGTACTGATCGAAGTACCAGCGTATTTTTTCCTGCTGCAAAAACAGCCCGGTACCATTTTCCACCACAGACGGCAGACTCATGGTGTAATCCAGGCTGGGATAGATCAGCACCTGATTGACCAGTTGAATGTCAGGGTCAGACTGGCAGTCAGCACTGAGTGTCGCGGCCATCGCACCGCCCGCAGAATCCCCCACCAGCGACAGCACCGGCTGATATTGAAGCTGATGTTGTTCACACAGCGGAACAAGCTGGCGCAGCACCTGCCGCGCATCTTCCAGTCCTGCCGGATAGGGTGATTCCGGCGCCAGACGATAATCCACAGCCACCACAATCTGTCGGGTCGCATCCGCCAGCTTACGACAAATCGAATCATAAACAGCGACACTGCCCGCCAGATGCCCGCCACCATGAAGAAAAAGCAACACTGGCAGTGCCGTGTGTGGCGCTGGGTGATACATCCGGACCGGAATGAGGTGAGATGCAGCCGGAACAAAAGTATCGATCACCCGCGCGACGTCTGGCGCGTGGGTGACGTAAGTTGCCGTCAGTGTCGCCAGACCCTCGCGAATCATGTCGGCCGTGGCAATCTGACCCGAGGCAGCAAAATGTGCCAATGCCTCGTGATAAGCCGACAGCCATAATTTGAAACCACTATTCAGATGGGACATGTGTACTCAGATACTCCGTCATCAATCTGCATGCCAGAAAAGTTTAGCTGAGTGTATCCAGGTAAACAGCGCCTTCACTGTTAAATTGATATTGCCCACGGCCTGCCGCTTTGGCTTGATAGAGTGCCTGATCGGCTTTCGCAATCATGACATCAATAATCTGTTCCGGATGCACGAATTCAGCCATCCAGTCCTGCTCGGCCACACGGGTTCTGAAATGAAAAATGCCAATACTGACCGTCACATTCTCATCAATGGCTTTCGACTGATCCAAACCCGACATCAAACGATCACAGACAGCCTCAATGCCTTCCCGGCTGGTATCGCCAAGCCAGATGATGAATTCATCACCGCCATAACGGGCGACTGCGTCGTAGCTTCTCAGATTTCGCTGCATGACATTGGCGAATTCAACCAGCATTTTATCGCCCAGCAGATGCCCGTAGGTATCATTCAGTGTCTTAAAATGATCAATGTCCAGCAGCAGCACTGCGGCTTCCCCCCCGCTTTTACAGCGCTGCATCTGATTCAGCGAACGCTCAAGTAATTCCATAAAAGCACGCCGGTTCATCAGATTCGTCAATGGATCCACAGAAGCCATTTCTTTCAGCTTTGCATTCAGAGAACGCAGTTGTTCTTCCTGCCGGCGCCGAACCATTTCAACTTCGATCCAGCTCGCCATCAACTGAAGTGCATCTACATCTTTGGGTTTGAATTTCCGGGGATAAGGCGCAGGGCTGGAGAAATTCAAGGTTCCCCAGGTCATTCCGCCGATATGGATCGGAACTGCAATGTAGGATTCCAGCCCAAACTGGCGATAGGCTGGATGCGCCCCCAGCACATCACTCTGACCCACATGTTCCACAGCCACCACACCATCCGCTTCGCAAGTCACAGCACAGTAAGTCATACCAAACTCAAATTCATCGCCGGGTTTCAGCGGCATATGTTCAGGACAGACACATTTATCGACGATATAAGTGTCCCCTTCAACTCTGGCCAGAATCCCGATCTCCAGCTTAAAACGTTCCATACCTAAGCGAATGAGCGCTTCCATCTGAACATCAAACCCTTTGTCATAGGCTTGGGTAATTTCATGCAAACGACGAATGACATTTTCACTTTCAGAATACTCAGTCTGCATACACAATCCTTTGTTTAATCTGCTGCTGCAATTTGGACGTAGCACTGGCAAGTCCGAAAAACACATGGAATAAATGCAATAGCCAGCATAAGTCACACTAAAGATAGTCGAAGGAACACCTTGCACAAACAGAATTGAGCCAATCTTGAGATCTGAGTAAGCAGACGATTGAGCGGATCCAAATATTCACGGCAGCATTCCTCATCCGAGCTTGAAGTAAACTCATCTGTTCGTCTTGATCCTGAGATCAGATATCGAGAAGCCTCAACCCGGAGATTCCACTTTCTATACTGATTTCAGGGAACAAAAAACAATCATGGAATGAAAAATATCAATCAGGTTTACTTTTGATATGGAGTATTCGCCCATGTCTTCGACAGGATTTTTCCGACGCCATCATGTCACCGCGCAGTTATTTCCCCTGTTGCTTCTCACGTTGACCAGCATCACGCAGGCAAATCCCCTGATGCCCAGCGCAGGTCACCAACTTGCCCTGCTCAGTACCCAGCAACCCATTTATAACCCTCAGGTCGCTGTTGAAAAGAAAACCGGGCGGATCAGCAAAGAAGAACTGAAAAACGGTGTGATGGACAGCCGTCTGTCGTTTGATATTGACCAATATCTGGCCATCAAAAACCAAAAAATCCAGACCGTTCCAGCCAACCGATATCGAATGGTCCAGGATATTCGGGTCACCCGCCCTTATGGCAATTGGTACTCAGGATACGGTGAACTGCAAACAGATGCTCAAGCCTTACCCTGGCTGGCATTTACAGCCATCCACTTTGAATTACTGAATCAGATGACAGAACGCCAGCAACGTCAGCTTGAACAGGCACAGATTGAAGCGACCCGTGTTTCTGTCGGCAATGCTATCCAATGGCAGGTGGAGAACGCATCCGGTTCGGTCACCCCCACCCGGGAAGGCACCACCACCAGTGGCCGCTACTGCCGGGAATTTATTCAGGAAGTCCGCATCAATGACACGACGGCCACCGCGATGGGGACCGCCTGCCAGTTAGACAATGGACGCTGGGAAATCGTGACCACCGGATAATGCCAATACGGTTCCTCCTGCGCGGATAACCTTCCCTCACTAATCAACCACCAGCACCGCGAAATCAATCAGACAGGCCAGCAGGCTCATCGCGGTTCTGATGGCATGCAACCGACCCCATTGCTCCAGTAACACAAAGGTCGCCGACGAATGCTTTTTCAGCCCCGTTGCCTGTAATTGCCGGTTGATTGGCATGATGGCAAGAAATGTAAAAGGGATCACCGCGAATATCAGCGCGCCACCGAGCAGCCACAGCCAGAGTCCACCCATCGCCGCAGCGGTGATTGCCGCGAGCGTCGACACCAGTGCCAGCGTCACCTGCATCCTGGCGGCACGACGGTAACTGGGCTGAAACTCGGTTGCAGCCAGCTCTCCGCCGCATTCCAGCCGGGCAGGATGTTCGACAAGGCTGATATAACTGGCTGCCCCGCAAAACAGACTGGCACTGAAAGCCGCTAACACACCTGCGAAGTCAGCCACAGTATTCAAAAGATCGGCGGGAATCACCGCTGGCTTCTCAGTTGATAAGCCAGGACATAATCGCCCAGTTTGGTGCCAATGGAGCCATGCCCGCCCGCAACAATCACCACCATTTGCTCCCCCTGACTATTGAGATAGGTCATCGGCGTTGCCTGCCCTCCTGCCGGTAAACGGGCCTTCCAGAGCTCCTCGCCATCACCCAGATCATAAGCACGGAGATAGTTATCCACGGCGGCAGCCATAAAGACGAGTCCGCCTTTGGTGATCACCGGCCCGCCGATCCCGGGCACACCCATTTTGATGGGCAGCGGCAGCGGCGTCAGGTCTTCAACAGTGCCATTCTTCTGCTGATAGATAATTTTCCCCTGAGCGAGATCCGCACCGGCAATATAGCCCCAGGGCGGCTGCTGACAAGGCACGCCCAATGGCGAAAGAAATGGCTTCAGCTCGACCGCATAATCTGCCCCTTCATTGGCATTCACGCCATGTTCGCCCACATTCACTTCGCCCAGATCGCCCGTATCCTTTGGAATCAGAGTCGATGTAAATGCAAGGTACAGCGGCATACCGAACATCACCTGACGTTCCGGATCCACCGCGATCCCCCCCCAGTTAAAGACACCGAAATTGCCGGGGTAGACAATGGTGCCCTGCTCTGACGGCGGCGTATAGCGTCCTTCATAACGCAAGCTTCTGAACTGAATCCGGCAGTAAAGCTGATCCAGGGCTGTTGCGCCCCACATGTCTTTTTCTTCCAGCGGTGGCGGATTAAAGGTCAATGCAGAAACAGGCTGTGTCGGAGAGGCGAAATCCCCTTCAATGGTTCCCTGAGGTGCGGGGGCTTCGGTGATTGGATGAATCGGTTCTCCCGTGGCCCGGTTCAATACATAAACATCACCCTGTTTCGTTGGCACCACCAGGCCGGGAATGAGCCCTTTGCTGGTTTGAATATCCACCAGACTGGGCTGTGCAGGGGTATCCATATCCCAGAGATCATGATGCACAAATTGCTGGACCCACTCGGCCTGGCCATTATCCAGCCGCAAGGCAACGACGGAGGACGCATATTTTTCTTCATCCGGCGTGCGGTACATGCCCAACTGGTCCGGTGTCCGGTTCCCCATCGGGAAGTAAGCAAGGCCTAGCTGTGGATCGGCACTGGCAACGGACCAGCTGTTTGGAGAACTGGTCGCATACATTTTATCTTTTGCGATGGGCTGGGTTTCCGTGGGGTTCGCAGCGTCCCAGTTCCATTTCAGGTCGCCGGTTTTGACATCGTAAGCCCGAATCACGCCTGATGGTGAATTAATATCGTAATTATCATTCACCGCACCGGCCACCAAGACCACTCCCTTGGCCACCACAGGCGGTGACGTTGAGTAATAATAACCGGACTTCGGAAAGGGCATGTTATGCAGCAGATTCAGCACACCATCGTCTGCGAAATTCTGGCAGCGTGCACCTGTGGCCGGATCCAGTGCAATCAGCTTGGCGTCTGATGTCGGCAGATACAGCTGCGCATCGCAGGCAATACTGGGCAGTGTTTCTGCTTGGGCTGATCCCGCAGCCGTCAACGCCACTGGCTCACCTGTTGCTGGCGGCAGATAAGACACGCCCCGGCAGGTCTGATGCTGACGCTGATTGTCGGTCCCGACTTTGGCGTTGTACTGCCAGCGCCTTTCACCGCTGTCGGCATCCAGGGCGACCAGCCAGTTATGCGGGGTACAAAAATATAAGGTATTGCCTATTTTGAGCGGCGTGGCTTCGTAGGTAAATTCCCCGATATCCCCTTTGCCTTTGGTATCTCCGGTCTGATACTGCCAGGCCAGTTCAAGCTGGCCGACGTTCGCAGGGGTGACCTGCGCCAGAGGGGAATACCGCTGGCCGAGCGGACTGCGACCATAGCTGTACCAGTCCCCTTCAGGTACATCTCCCAGGTTCGGGGACTGAACCAGCGGCGACGTATTCAGTTTGCCTTCCAGGTGGTGCGTGGTATTCAGCATGCTGCCCAGGGTCACCAGAGCCACCAACCACCAGTAAGCGGTCAAACGACTGATTTTGGAACGCCCCATCAGGCGATAAGAGAATAAAAGCGGAATCCCGAGGATCAGAAACAAACCTAAACGGCTTGCGAGCGCCCACCAGTCATACCCCGACTCCCACAAAGCCCAGACCAGCGACGCCAGCAGAAACAGGCCATAGATCAACTGGGCATTGCCCCGTTTCGTTCTGACCTTGGCTGCAACCAGCAACAATACAACACCTGCAAGCGCAAAATACCAACTGCCTCCCAGAGAAATCAGCCACAGTCCGCCCCCCAGTAACGCCAGACCGATCAGTGAGTACAAAAAAGCAATGAATCCCATACACCCATTCCCTTCAAGTTCTTATCAAGCAAAGGGTAGACCATCCGGTAAAGATGCACAGGAATTCAAGCAGATGAAAGCCAGAAATTCTGACCGCCGAATCCACCGAACATTGCGGCTGAAGCGCGGGCATGCCTGATTTATTGCTTATAGGTTACGTTTTTTCTGCTGCCATTCTGCCCGGGTAATCCGGTACAGACAATGCTCTGCCAACACATGATCCGCAGGCAGTTTCGGATGCAGGAAGTTTTGCTCACAGTCTGTCATTCCCAGCTTCTGCATCACCCGCTGCGAAGGCAAATTCGTCACCGTTGTAAATGCATATACATCGGGTGCATCCAGTGATTCAAACGCATACTGCAATGCACGTTGTGCCGCTTCTGGAGCATAGCCTTTTCCCCAATGCTCAGCGTCCAGCCGCCAGCCAATTTCCACGAAGGGGGTATTCGGAATCGCCAGATCCTGAGCATGCAAGCCCACAAAGCCAATGAACTGCCCGGTAGCTTTCAACTCGACCGCCCAAAAGCCCCACCCGTTCTCTTCAATCAGAGACTGCACCCGCTGACGTAACGCTTCACTCTCCTCCTGAGATAATACAGACGGAAAGTAACGCATCACTTGCGGATTGGCACACATCTTCGCAAGGGGCACTGCATCTTTGTTTTCCCAGGGACGTATGAGTAATCGTTCAGTTTCTAAAAATGCCATTGCCATACTCACGCCTGTTTTAAAAATTTCGCCATATAGACTTCATCGACAAACTGACCATCCACTTTCAACGCATCCCGTTTGACACCTTCTTCCTGAAAACCCGCAGAAAGATAGAGTTTTCTGGCCACCTGATTGTGTGCCATCACAGTCAGTTCCAGCCGATGAAATTGTTGCGCGCTCGCCCATTGTTCCAGGGCAGATATTAATCGCCGACCCAAGCCACGTCCCTGATACGCTTGCCGGACGCCAATCACAAGATAAAGCGCATGGCGATTGCGGTTCATTTTTCCACCGATCCCAACCACAAACCCAGCGATATTCTGGTTGTCATCTTCTGCAACGAACATCGCTTGGTGTGCATGATCAATAAAACCCGGTAAAATTTCTGATTGTGCCTCGACTGTCAATTGCCGTTCACCCGGTTCAAATAACATGAATGAGGTTTCATGATCCAAAGATTCAAATAATCCAACCAATTGCTCAGCATCATTCAGATTCACGCTTCTGATGTTCATTGTTCATCCATATTCAACTTTCAGGAGGATTTAAACTAGCGTAATTCAGGCGTGAAATACACCTGGAATGCATAAAGACAAATTGCATCAATACATTGTCTTCATGAATCATTCTTACTTTCTCATCAATGCCAGCCAATCATTGGCATTTTGACATCATCATCTGCTCAGGTAAGCCCGTATCCGTAAAATAAAGACGCCAGACATAGCGTCCATCCTCTGGCAAAGTGGCTGCCGTATCTTTGCCGTAACTGCCCGTGATCAGAGGCTCTGCCTGTCCCATTATCAATCAAGGAGGTCTTTCAGAAACCATCCTTATCATTCTTTTAACCGGCGTAGTCAGGGGGTGGAGAGATTGCTCAGATATTCACATTTATTGATGTAGATCAATTTTAATGTTTTATATAAATAAAAATATTGTTATCAGTTTTGCTCACATAACATTCCAAACAATGTGATCCATGGTATTCTAATGCGTAGCCTCTCATCAAAATACGCTGAATCTTTGATTATGAATATTCATTGCCAACATAAAAAAACGGCCTCATATCGAACAACGCTCTGGCAATGTTGCATCACTCTTTCTATCTTTCTTGGTATCATTGCAATTGGATTCTTAGGTGTTTACCTTCATGCAAGATATAGCCTTCAAAGTCAGATTTACGAAAAAGAAACGATTCTAAACAATCTCTTTCAAAATATTCTCGACGATGCATATGACGCAACCCATCAGGCCGCCCAACTATTAGAGCAAGAATGCAACCTTGAAACATCAAATCAATTAAAGCGGATTTCTGTACTTATCTCGAATATTCGAACACTCAACTTGTTGAAAGATAACTACATTTATTGTTCATCTGCTTTCAACAAGCCAATCCCAAAGAATAAAATCAGCTATCTTCCCATTCAGGGAAACATTTTCCTAATTCCCTCAAGCTATTATAGCCCCGATAAAAAAACCTTAATTGTCAGCCATCAAAAGAGCAATGGGGTTGCGGTAGCGATGATCGATACCACCTATGTCAGAAAATTACTGAATACCATCACCAAAAACATTCCCCTGACCATCACGCTCAACAATCTTCAGTCTGTAGAATTTAATCATGGCGACATTGATATTTCCTCCGCCACAAAAATGTCCCAGAGTTCGATAAATAAAGAGTTTACAATCTCAGCCTATGTCAGCAGAGGCATGTACTTGGATTATTTAAAACATGAATTTTACATTCATTTATACCTTTGCGTTCTCATTGCCATTCTGGTCAGTGCAAATCGTTATCGCCAGTTAAATCGCCCTCGTTCGCCTCAGGAAGAATTGAAAAGAGCCGTTCTGAAACAAGAGTTTTCTCCATTTATTCAACCCATCGTTAATCGACAGGGCCAATTATGTGGTGCAGAAGTACTTATCCGCTGGCAGCACCCCAGCCAAGGCATTATTCGACCGGACTTCTTTATTCCGCTGGCAGAGGAAACGGGATTAATCAGTATCATGACAACACAAATCCTCTACCAGTTGAAACAAAGCCTGATTCAGAATATTCACTTGCTTCCAGACAATTTTCACCTGGCGATTAATATCAGTGCAAGCCAGTGCGATGATCTCCAGTTATATCAAGACTGTTTGAATTTACTTTCACATCTCCCTGAGGGGAAATTGAAACTGGTTGTAGAGCTGACGGAGCGCGCCATCATTGAAGATACGCATCAGACCCATCATTTGTTTGAAAAGCTACACCAGTTAGGCGCACAAATCGCGCTGGATGATTTCGGCACGGGCCATTCATCGCTCAGCTACATCAATCAATTTGATGTCGATATCATCAAAATTGATAAAAGCTTCACGAATCTGATTAAAACTGTGGACCACCCTAATCACATCGTGGATAACGTGCTCGATCTGGCGGCACGCCTGAATATTGAGGTCGTTGCAGAAGGGGTTGAAAATGCTATCCAGGAAGACTATCTCAAACAACGCCATATCCGTTATTTTCAGGGATATTTTTACGGCAGACCTATCGCTTTGGAACACTTTTTTGATCAGTTGGCCACACTCTCGGCGGCTGAAATCGATACCCTGCAAGCCACAGTTCAAAAAAAACAGCAACCCGACTCAGGGAGCAGTGCCCCCTGAGCAACGTCCGATCACACTTTAAAGTAGGCCAGATGCTGATTCAGCATCTCAGAAGCTTCAGCCATCGCCTGGCTTTCCATCGCCAGATTCATAGACGCTTCTTTCATCGCATTCGCTGAAAGATTAATACTGCTAACATTTTCGTTCATTTCATTCGCCACAATGCCCTGTTGCTCGGCTGCAGCTGCAATCAGCACAACCCGATCCGTGGTTTCATTCAGATCGGCCACCATGGTATCGAAAGTCGTGCGGGTTTCCAGCGCTACATCCACACAAGCTGCCGCCTGATGATGGCTGGTTTGCATCGTTTGACTTGATTGTTCCGCGATCTGAGTCAGCCGATCAATGCTGGCTTTCACTTCTGAGGTCGACTGCTGTGTCCGGCTCGCCAGATTTCGGACTTCATCGGCAACCACAGCGAAACCGCGTCCCATTTCCCCGGCTCGTGCAGCCTCTATCGCAGCATTCAGTGCCAGCAAATTGGTTTGCTCGGATACATCCTGAATCACATTCACCACAGCATGAATGTCTTTTACCCCATTCAGTAACTGATTCACCAAGCGGTCTGCATCGGTAATATTTTCCGCAACCGTCTGAATGTTGTCACTGGTCGCTTTCATGCGCGTGCTGCTGTCGTGCGCCTGTGCTGACACCCCTTTTGTGGCTTCTGAGGTGCTTTCTGCGTTCTGTGCCACATCGTTGATGGTCGCCGACATTTCATTCATCGCAGAAGACAACTGTTCCAACTGAACATGCTGTGATTCCACACTGCTCGCAGTTTCCTCACTGGCACCGGCGATCCGGCTGGCCATATCCCGCGATTGTGCGGCTGAATCACTGGCGACTTTCAATGCGGCCTGTAACTTATCCAGCATGCGATCGACTTCCCGGCCCATGTTACCGATTTCATCTGTACGCTGCTTGTTCAGCCGGACTTTCAGATTCCCGTCCGCAATCACATGGACCTTTTCGACCAGCGCATTCAGCGGTATCACAATGTCCCGTGCCAACAGATAACCAAGCCCACCCAGGATTAGAATCGCAACTGCCGCAAAACCGGCTTCTTTGGCCAGATTGAAATAAAACTCGTCTTCAATATCAGACACAAGAATGCCGGAACCAAGGATCCAGTCCCACTGCGGAAAATAAAGCACGTAGGAAATTTTGTCATGCAGACGGCCATCCGGCGCACGCCAGGTGTAATCCAGAAAGCCCTGTCCGTCCGAGGCTGCAATCCGGGCCATTTCCTGCCAGTGATACTGACCGGACCCATCGCGGATCGAAGACGCATCCGCACCGTTGAGTTCAGGTTTCAGCGGGTGGAGAATCACTTGCTGACGGGGATTGGTGATCCAGAAATAGTTGTCGCTGTCATATCGCAATTGCTCAATCGCTTTCTTGGCCATCTGCTGTGCTTGCGTCTGGCCCAGTTCAGATGCCTGTCCGGCAAAATACTGAATGATGCTCTGCGCCGTTTCGACCTGTGCCCGCAATTTGCCTTCCCGTTCCTGAAAAGCAGCCGTGCGTTGTAACGCCAGATTATAAATACAGACAGAGACAATCATTCCGGCTGCAATGGCAACCAGCAACTGTAATTTTATTTTTATCGAAATATTCCCTAATTTCACGCTATCACCATGCCGAAATAAGCAACAAAACACCTATTGTGGCCGAGTGAAATCTCCCCTTATTTATCTGAGGTCAAAGAAATAGGAAATCATCCCCTTCAGGCATAAACTAAAACACTGATATGCGACATCAGTCTTAATCAGATTCTACAGATTGCGTCGTTGTTGCAGCAAAGCATAACCGGGATCGAATCATTTAAGCGGCACTGAACCGGGTCGCTTCAAAGCGGTTGAGCAGCAGGTGAACCAGATACGTAACCAGCAGCGTCACTACAATGGCAAAAAAGATACTGCTGACGCGATACAGGGCGCTGAAAATCAAATCATTCCCGGGCGTCAGATACTGGCCAAATAAGATACCCAGTGTCGTTAACCCACCAAAACCTGCCCCCGACCCACTGGACTCTTTTACATGCATGTAACTGAATATCATCGCGCCAATCCAAAGAACAGGCACAATCAGAACCAGCATGTCTGACCAATCATAAAGCAGCAGTTGTCCGGCCATACCGAACGACACGCCGAGCAGTGTCCCCATCGCCCGCTTTCTGGCATAGCCCAAAGCGCCGTTCCAATGCATCGGGAATAGAAGCAATAAAGTCGTCGCCTGAGCTGACATGGAGTCACTGAGATCAAACACCTGAAACACAATAAAAGACAGCGTTGCAATGGTCGCCCCCATCAGAGCTTCATGACGCATCCGGTGCGAACCTTTCGGCTCTGCCGGCCGGGCTGGCGCGGGCCTTGGCGTCGCATCAGGGATCAGAAATGTCATCAGATATGCAATCACCACAGACAACACATTGGCCAGCAGGTTACTGAAAATCAGTTCATTTAAATCGGAGCTGGGATAGCTGGCGAAATGCAGCATGATACTCAGACTCAGGACACTGTTGGCACCAAACAGAAACAGCGGCCCCTTCGACATACAGGCAAACTTGTACAGAAACAGGACAAACGCAATCATCGTCATCATACCGGGATGACCGCCAAACAAGCCGCCAAGAATGCCCACTTCCAGCCCGCAAACGACCGCAGAGGCAATCAGTTGTCTGGCCGCATGCGCGCTCATCACCGGCACCATGCCCAGCAACAGCATCGGTGTGACCGTAAAAAATACGCCATAATTCCAGCCAAAGATTTTACTGAGGGTAAAGCCCAGCGTGGCGCCGGTAGCAATTCTCAGACACTGGCGGAAATCATTTTCCGACATCGGGTGATCCCAAAGTTTCATGGCCCCTCCGTATTAGTAAATATAATGAAGGGCACTCAGGAACCGAATCTGCGTGCGGGCCAACCAGGCCAGCAGAGCATTTTCAGGGATCAGCTGAACCGTCGCTCTGGCACCGGCAGGCATTGCCTGAACAGATTCATCCTCAAGGCTCAGATGCAAACGCATACGTTGTGCATCACGCACCCAGCGGTTGGATTCCGTGGGTGTTGCCAGACGGCCATTGGCATCAAACTGACCTGAACTGACCCCGGCATCCAGACTGCTGATATGCGCTGTGAATATCCGGCCCGGCTGACTGTCGAATGCAATCATAGCCTGACTGTCCTGTGAAAAATGGCGCAGGCTTTTCTCGCGGAAGTCCGCAATGATATCGACATCTTTGGACACCAGTGCCACCAGCGGATTTCCTGCCGCGGCATAAGCCCCTTTTTCAAGCTGCAGGTTAGTCACCACACCATCGTGTTTGGCTTCCACCCGGGTGTAAGACAGGTTCAGCTCAGCCTGCTGCAGCTGGTTTTTTGCAACACGAATACTCAGGTTCTTGTCGCTGACATCGCCCCGGCTGACCTGCAGCTCTTTCAAGCGGGCCTGAGCAGCAATCAGATTGGCTTTTGCAGCCTTGGCGGCACTCTGTGCGTCATCACGCAATTGCTGTGAAGTCCCGTTGCGGTGAAACAAAGCATTCAGTCGTTTCGCTTCGCGATTCTTCTGCTGTAACACTGCGTCATTAGCTTCCACATCCGCGCGGGCAGCCTGAATCGATGCATCCAGTTGTTCATTGTTCTGAATAACTTTTTCCAGATTCAGACGAGCCTGCTCAACCGCCAGCTGATACGGCGCCGGGTCGAGATCAAACAAGACATCCCCCTGATGCACCACCTGGTTGTTTTTGACATGAATCTCGGTGATCTGTCCGCTGACTTGTGGCGATACTTTGGTCACAACCCGTGTTGCCATCGCTTGCGGGGTTAAAGGCATGGCCAGATCCGCCACCAGAAAATAGGCAAACAGAAGAACAAAAGCGAAACAGGCATTTCGGATCCAGCGGGCGAATTTTTGATCGGGTGTCATAAGGGCTTACTTCTCCTGTGCGTGGTTATCGCTTTCCCGGTGCAGGGAATCCAGCGCGTTATGCGCAATTTGCTCCAGCATCAAACTCAGATGCTGCAGATCTTCTTCACGAATCTCGGCTAATAACTGACGACGGACCTGCATGATGCGGCTCTCCATTTGCAGAATCATCTGGCGGCCGGATTCAGTCAGGCTGACAATCCGGGCACGTTTGTCGGTCTCGCAGCATCGCCGGGTGATCAGGGACTGTTCTTCCAGTTGCTTCAGGGTCCGCATCAGCGATGCCAGTTCAATTTCCAGCGCTTCGGCCAGTGTCTTCTGGCTGACGTGATCGCCCAGACGTTGTAATTTCCACAATGCTGTCCAGCGGGGATGAGTCAGCCCGAGCGGGGCCAGCTCACGATCGGCGACCATTTTCCATAACCGGGAGACACGGCCCAGCTGCTCTGCCAGTGGCATATCCCGAAGATAATTGATGTCTTGAACCATGATTCACCGCCCTAATTAGTTAGCCTGCTAAGTAATATAATCGAGTCAGCAGGCTAAGTAAATAGTTGTGAGTTCAATCACACATTTCTTGTACGAGCAGGCAAATGCACAGGCATACCCGACAGCTTTGGAGAACCAAGCAGCACAATGCCATCTGCAAGGCTTTTCTCAACGTCTCACATCTTTGAAATCAACACGTTGGCTCAAAGCATATCTCTTGATATCCTGCGCCTTTCTGTGGGTATGCAATAGGGATTACTGTGAGCACAAACAAACATCTGGCGATCGGGATTGATTTAGGCACAACCAACAGTGCCATTGCCGTTTGGCGTGATGGTCAGGCCGAACTGATCCCAAATGCACTGGGCCACTTTCTGACGCCTTCCGTGGTGAGCATTGATGAACAGGGTCAGGTACTGGTCGGTGAAGCCGCGCAGTCCCGCTTACTTACCCGCCCGCAGGAAACAGCCGCGGCTTTCAAACGCTTTCTGGGCACGGAAAAAACCTATTTACTCGGACAGACCCGCTATACGCCTGCCGAACTCTGCGCGCTGATCCTGCAATCACTCAAAGCCGATGCCGAAGCACATCTGGGCGAAGCGATTCTTGAAGTTGTGATTTCTGTACCGGCGTATTTCAGCGACCAACAACGCAAGCAAGTCCATCAGGCGGCAGAGCTGGCGGGATTGATTGCCGTCCGGCTGATCAACGAACCCACCGCAGCGTGCCTTGCGTACAGCCTGCATGAAACCCATGAGCGACGCTTTCTTGTATTCGATCTGGGCGGCGGGACTTTTGATGTCACTGTGGTTGAGCATCAGGACGGTTTTGTCGACGTCCATGCCTCCGCGGGCGATAACCAGCTTGGCGGTGAAGATTTCACGCGCCAGCTGGCAGCGTATGTGATAGATCAGCTGAAAACCCGCGAAAGCGATCTCAGCCTGAGCGATCGGGCCAAGATTTTCAGCGCCTGCGAAGCTGCCAAAAAAAATCAGCAACCTGAGATGACAATCGTCCTGCCTGAGCCATTCAATACTCAGTTCACGCTGACGCCCATTCAACTGGAAGATATCTGGAAATCCACCTTACTCAAGCTCTCGCAACCCCTGCGCCGTGCTCTGAGTGACGCGCGCATCAGTACCGATCAAATCGATGAACTGATTTTTGTTGGCGGCGCAACGCGACTGCGTCAGGTGCAGCAACTGGCAACCCGGCTGATCGGCCGGTTTGGCCAGAGCAAGCTGGACCCGGATCAGGTTGTTGCGATGGGGGCCGCCACGCAGGCTGCCTGTCGGCTTCGGGATCAGGCGGTTCAGGAAATCGTGCTGACAGATGTCAGCCCATTCAGTCTGGGCATTGCCGCTAACCGAAACGGGCAAGTGGATGTCTTCAGCCCGATCATTGAACGCAATACCGTGATTCCGACCTCCCGGGTCGAACGTTTCAACACCGCTTATGACCAGCAGGATAAAGTCCGGATCGCGGTTTATCAGGGCGAACGATTCTGGGCACGCGAAAATATCTTCATCACTGAGTTTGAAATCGAAGTGCCACCGAACCGGGCGGGAGAAGAAGCCATCGATGTACGTTTCAGTTACGACATCAATGGCCTGCTCGAAGTGGATGTGACGATCCTATCAACCAATGCCAAAGTCCAGCAGGTAATTGATCGCACGCCCGTTGGCCTCAGCGAAGCCGACAAGCGCGCCAGTCAGGAACGTCTGGCGCAACTGAAAACCCATCCGAGAGATCAGTTACCGAATATCGCTCTAACGGAAAAACTCAACCGACTTTATGAAGAAAAACTCGGCTACGAGCGAGAAATGGTTGAACACCTGATCCTGCAATTTACGCAGGCACTGGACAGCCAGAATCAACAAATCATCCTGGATGCAAAGAAAGAAGTTGAGGTGCAGTTGAAACACTGGGGGTTTTCGTAAGATATGAGCTGGGAATAACTGCACTTTTCCAATGGTTAATATGTACGAGACGGTTGACCGTAATGGTCAACCATTTCTAGCATTGCGTCGTAAAATTATGTGCCGTCGTTTCTGGATTTGGATAAGCAATATACCAAGAGCGAATATCCCTAATAATTTGATAGCCGCACTTTTCGTCAACCAAAGTACCTCGAATCGCTTTTACTCCAGTTTCATTCTTAATCAGAAATGTTTCTTGTTTTAAATCCGCAGAAGTGTATTTTCCAGTCAGTTCATTGCGAATGATATATATCGTCCCTTTGAGCATGTTGGATAATACATACTGAATCTGCACTTGATCGCCGTCCAACAGTTCATTACGTTGTGATTGATTCAACCGTGGCCCATACACCTGAATCAGGTTTTTATACCTGATTTCGTTTTGCTGTTCATCGGTCATCCAGACAATCGATTTCAAAGAGAGCGTATTCATTTCATGATTACTGAAAAAGATGGGTTTCACTTTAATCGACTGAAACGCGTCTGTTTCCGATTGAGCATATTGAGCCCCGTACTCTCCAAGAAGATTTTCAAGCGGAATATTTTGAGTCACTTTGATCAGTGGCAAAATTTGCTGATTTGCCTTCTCTTGCTCCAAAAGAAGTTTTTCAGCTCTTTGAGACTGTATGATGGCTGAATGTGTCCCTACTTGTGCCAGCATACCGACAAGTCCGGCACCGCCATGATACATCATTTGCGATTCGCCTACGGAATCATCTGGCTGGTAAATTCCTCGCATATCAACCAAAGTGGCTCCTTCAAAGCTGAACTGAAAATTCGCTTCAGAAATCTCACCACCTGGTATTTCGTTCACATACCTTGCGTAATCATCCTGATAAGGGGTGCTGCCGCACCCCACAAGAAACAACAAGGCTAATGTCATCAGAAATTTCATATATCCCATCATCAAAGCCCAATGACTTAAATCGCTTCTTTGATATTGTGCTTCACATTTTCAACAGCCTGATAATAAGACGTTGTCACACTCGGGAATTGCGTCGGTTCATCCCACTCACCGACCGGCTGTACCTTTTCGCTGATATCTAAATACTGAAAGTATGCATTTGTTTTCAAGTCAACCGTGTAGAGTAACCCACTCACGTAACCTTGAGGGTCAGTATTCGGAATATAATTACTAAAGCTACGGTACGCGCCGTGCTGGTATATCTGGAAAACAACCAGCGCATCCAGGTCCATTTTTTCTTTCAGCACGGTAAAATCTTTTCTTGCAAAACCAAGACCTTTATCAAAATCTTTCAGCTCGCTGATATCCATACCAAGATCAACCAGTCGAACCTGTTTCGAACGAGTGGCATATTCAGATAAAACCAGATCTTTCATCTTATCCAGTTCTTCATCCGTCAACGTATTTTCTAAATGGGTATCAAGATCACTGGTTAATGCAGCGGCGATACCATAACAAAGCAGGCAGTTTGCGCCAAAAATATGCGTTGTCGCTTTCTCTGCAGGCTTCATAAAGACAACCCCAATTCGCATATCCTCAGATAACAGACCTTCATCCAAAGCTACAGTTGGCTGCGGTGTTGCCACACAAGCCGAAAGCACCATTGCCAGACCTAATACGAAAATCCCTTTGATATGTTTCTTTATTGTTTTCATTCTATCCTCAATTTTTATTCAATGATTACGTTGAAAAGCAACGCAATGACTAAATCCACCACAACAAATATTCTTTCAGAGCATTCATCTTGCCGCGAGGCGATTGGGAACACCTCATACGAGCACGATCATAAACCTGTCAAAATTCCGTCAGAATTTACTGGATAGATTAATGATATTCAACGAATTTATTTGAAAACAGCGAGATAAAATGAAAATAGGTTTATTTAAAACATTTAGTTCAAAAAGCATACTGAACGGTTCTGTGTCGAATTCATGTGTACGATCAGAAGCCATGATTCACTAAAAAGAGGCCATTCGGCCTCTTCCTGTACTTATTTATTCTTTTCTTTCATCCCGAGCAATTTGCGTAAATTGACGGTTCTTTTTTGCACCACTTTTTTCTCCCATCCGCCATTTCCGTAAAGCTGGGTTAGCCCTCTTGCGGTAAACCAGTGGGTAATGAGATTGATCAACGCCAGAACCGGAGATTTCGTCCACAGGGCTGCAATCAGCACAAAGGTGGCATAGCCGGCATAACGCATCCGGTTTCGCCGTTCAATGACGGGTTGACCAATTCGCCACACAACAAAGCTGTGGCAGACAAAGAGCAACACCTGATAAGCCAGTAAACTCACGCCAGCAATCTGGGAACGAGCCAGCCCGTCGGCTTCAAAAAACGTTGGCGTGAAGAAAAGCAACCAGGACATAAAAAAGAAAATTGCCAGCCACTGCAAGCGCCGACGACTGAAGCTCGCCGCTTGTTTGCCTTTCAGCTGTATGTCATGCGTCAGCTTATGCTGATACATTTGCTCCAGATGGATAATCGCAATATCAGCCGTTGCCTGCTGCAACGCAGTCTGTGCTTTCCGGCTGTACGCCAGATGCTTCAATGGAGACAAGTCATACCCTTTCTCCCCCAACCCCAGATGTAACTGCGTTAACAGGTGGTACATCGGATAATGAAAATTCTTGGCTTCATCAACCGGAGAATGATCAGCCATTTCTACCGGTGGAATAAACCAATCTTTATCTCGGGTCAGCATGGCGTACAAAAAGGTCGGTTCAGTCACACGATAGTTCTCCTGATCCAGCCCTTTTTCTTCCCGTAAACGAATCAGAGACTGCTGCTGCCAGGACACGACATCCAGAAAATGTGGGTGCTGCCTTAACGCAGCCGCTGTGAGGTTCCAGAAGACAATGGCTTCATCAAAATGATCCTTCGCCAGCACACGCGACAAGGCGCAACAAGCCGTCATCTCTCCGGTTTGTGCGAGCTCGAGCAATTGCGCCTGATCGCAGGTACGGGTCAGCAAAGTGACCTGATCATCCACAAGGGTCCGGTAAACAAACTGTTCCGGAAATTCATTCAACGCCTGAACGGCATCCGGCAGGAATGTATCCGGCGACGCCGCAAAAGGCAGCAACTTCGACATTGGCCCTTGCTGCTGTTCTGCAGGAAGTAAAGGCAAAGCATCAATCATCGACTGCCTTGCCGTCCCGACCGGGGACATATGCCCGTAGTAAAACAATGCCCAATCAAAAACACCTTGAAACGGCGCGTCCTGCCAGCAACTGGCCAGCCGGAAATCGGGGTTCACACACCGGAAGAAATTCAGAGAATCAACATAGGCCGGATAGGTATTGGCATCCCAGAGTGCCTGCTGCGTGAGGATGCCGGTTTCAGTGAACTTGTGAAACCACGCATCCGGCAGCAGCGGGTGACGAATCAGGCAATCCAGCCACTGCGCTTGACTGAGCGATTCAAATTCCTGATCGGTCAGCGGCTCCACCTGAAAGAAGGCATCGGTTTCGTAAAGAGCCAATTTTTGCTGTAAGGATTCGCTGCCAGCCTTCAAGTTGCATTGTTGTTGTACCCATGCTTTTGTCAGCTCGACTGCATACTTGTGTTCAGGCAATGCTATATCGATTGCATTCAGTTTTTGCTGAATCTGTGCCAGCCACGCCCAGCTGCCAAACCGTCCGGCCCAGAAGGCCTCCGTCAGCAATGCTTCAATCCCGGTCATGCCCGCAAAATCAAGTCGATGACTGAATCCTGGGTGATCATGTCCGGTCAGTTGGCCATACAACCACAAAAACAGCCGGCTTTCCGGGTCTGATTCCGGTTGCGGAAACAGCTGACGTTCTGCACGCCAGTAAACTTGTGGTAAAGGCTGCCATTGCTGACGAAGAAACCCGTAGCACAATGCCAGCAGCCGGTTCTGCGGCACGGTTTGCTGGTATTGCAACTCCGCCACTTCGGCGAACGCATTCAGCGCGAGCAAACGCTCAGAAACCCGATGGACTGCCTCCAGATCCCCCAGTTTGTGACTGACTTCACCCAGAATTTCCCACTGACCCAGCGTCAGGGTGTCGGAATCGGCCTCCAGAAGCTGGTGAACCAAATACGCTGCCAGCGTTTCCGGCAATTGCTGGCAGGCAAGAAAGCCCTTCAGCAGACTGATCCGAAAGGTCACGGAAGCAATCAGGCTGGTGGCCATCGGCTGCGAAAGAATATTCTTCAGCGCCGCGACTTCGCCATACCCCATGGCAAGATGAAACGGCCTCAAAAAACTCAGCACGGCCCGTTGCTCAGCTCCCGACATTGCGTCCAGATGAGATAAGGTGATCGATAACGCTTGCTGACGCCAGTCCTCAAGAAACTCCCCCTGCTCACTCTGCTCGGTTGTACCGCTCAATAGAAGTTCCCAGCTCAGCCCATGCCAGAGTAATTCAATGATTTCGCCCGGCAACCAGCGGTTGTTCATGACCATCGTCACGGTTGCATCTGAAATTTCCTGTTGCTGGGTGATGGGCAGAACCTGAACCGCATCAATCCAGTTTTGCCACTCTGCAGCCTGAAACCGTCGGTGCGGATCAATCAGTAATTGCTGCAGGGATGTTATCAACTCATGCGGGCTATCTTCACGCCCTCGGTTCGTCTGCGCGTCCGGTGCCAACGGAACAACCTCGGCATCATCCAGTATGGGCTGAACCGGGGCATTGTCCTGCCCTTTTACCAGCGTTTCGAGGCTGGCAATCGCGGCTTCATAAGCAGCCCGAACGGTTTGAAAACCTTCCGGGTCATCTTCAGGATGATGCTGACGCAGCTTGATTCGGTAAGCCTTTTGAATGGCTTTTTCGTCGGTGGTTTGCGAAATCTCCAGAATGTCCCAGCAGCTCATCGTCATCCCTCACTCGTTTCATTCAATAATGCATTCAGAGATTCTGGCACCTGAATGTCCGGCAACCTGACATCCCAGGACAGCGCCGGGATCGGAATGTCCGTATCATTATCGATCAGATTGAAAAACTGGCTGTAACCAATGCCAAAGCCATTACTGAGCAAATAAGGAATGTTCACTTCATCCCCGTCTTCATCATTCATGTATTCCCAATAGGCCCGGCCAAATATAAAACTTTGCAGATACTGTTCCCAGCTCGCATAGTCACGTTGAATCTGACGTGATAAATAATTCAGTAGAAAAGCGAACTCTTCCTGAGTGACTTTGCCGATGGCATAGCCAGCCCGGGTCAGAAATGAGGCCCGGCAATAATCCCAGGCTTTGAAACCGGCAACACCGACGTGTCTGAACACCGCATCAACAAATCGCAGTTCGCCCTGTGCCACTTCACTTTTTGTCGCATCAATCCGCTGCAACCAAGCCTGATTGGTCATACAGGCCCGGCGACTGAACTCACTGCGCCACACATTGCCATGCACTTCAGCCATTGCCAGTTGATGTATCATCTGATGCCAGTCGCGGCGTGTCTCTATCCCCCAGGACTCCGATATATTTTTTGCCCACTCGGCCAGCCCCGCTTCAGATGTCCGCATACCGGGCATGTTGTAATCATAATGCTCACGGTTATAACAAATCTGAGGAGACGTGATCGCTAACCACCATTGGCAATGTGGCAAACTGAGATCAAATTTATAAGCAGAGATAGACATGCCGCTTTCCTGAATCAAACACAATGAGTTCAGTAGAATAGCCGGATTAAAGCCATGCGCCAATAAAGAGCGGCATTTCAGTGAAGGGAGAGTGAGCTTGGTTTGAAAACGGTTTGCAGGGGCTGGCTCCGAACTTTTGTATGCCAAATTTTTGACGACCCGAAAGAAAAGTGGCCGACGGTTTCAAGTCTCATCGCCGTGGAGCGTCATCGCATGATCAAGGTAAATAGGAATTTTCTTCTTTTAGCCCTCCATTGAAGTGATGAAATGCTCAACTTTCTGCGGCGAATCTCTCTTTAAAGCAAAAACGTACATTACATTTTCAATTGGGTTCCGACAGCGTTCCTAAAAATAGAACAGGAGAGTTCAAGAGAGTTCTGACAAACATAAAATGTTCTTGAATTCACAAGGGAATCAAATCATTTTCAGACGATTTTTAAAGTGGCATGATGAGAAAATCATAAATGACTGGCAGAGGGCTTCGAAAAGAAAGTGCTTTTTCCTCATTGCGATCACAGCTTTAGTGTATTCATTGGTCATACTATTTCTTAATTCTAGGTTAGAAGTATCTATCATGACCTTTACTTTAGGACTGGTTTGTGGAGCAAACTTTGAGAAGTTAATTCAGCTCAGAATAAGAGATAAAATAAACAATTAAACTAATGTTGATGTACGATAAGCCACCAAAAACGGTGGCTTAAATTGCTCGCGCCCCTACAGGCGTTACCTGAAGCTATGTGGTCTCGCTCGGCTAAAGACTCGCTATCTGCCCCATACTATGGTTCTGCACCCTTTCTCGATTATGCCGCAGTTCTTAAGAAAACACGGACGAAAAAAAACGCTGAGACTTCAGCGGTTTCTTTAAATGTGGTGGAGCCAGAACAAGACATAGAGGGATTATCAAATCCCGATCATCGCTTTCCTGGCCAAAAACGAAAAAAGCCCCGTCTGACGACGAGGCTTTTAAATGTGGCGGAGAGATAGGGATTTGAACCCTAGATACGCTATGAACGTATGCCGGTTTTCAAGACCGGTGCTTTCAACCACTCAGCCATCTCTCCGTAAGTGGTGCGCATGATACCCAGCCGGTTCGGTGTTGTAAATACCCCATTGAACTGACTGCGCAGATGATCGCCAATCCGTTCTCTCATGAGACATATTGCCGGACGTTTCATCAGATGGTGCTGCTGGCTTGCGAATCGACCTGCGCTTTTTTCCTGAAAACTGGCTGACCGGGTTTTCGCATGACCAGAAAAACGGCCACCGCGGCTATCGCAAAGCCGATGGCACTGAAAGCATCAAAGGTTTCATTGAATGCCAGCCAGGCTTCCAGTGCGGTGACCGGAGGAACCAGATAAAAGGTAGAAGCGACTTTAGACGCTTCTCCGTGCCTGACCATATAAAGCAGCAACCAGATTGCCGTCACCGACACCCCGAGCACCAGCCAGGTGAGCGTTAGCGTAAACGTCAGGTTCCAGGTGACCATCATGGTTTCAGCCGTCAGCATCACCGGCATAAAAACGGCGGCGGCCATCATGTACTGCACAACAGACCCGCCAACCAAATCGACCTGACGACAAAAACGTTTCTGATACAGTGTGCCCAAGGTGATTCCCAGTAAGGCCAGTCCAGCAAAACCAAATGCAGCGGCTTGGTGGGTTTCATCCTGCCAGCTCATATTCCCCTGAAGTACCAGAGCAATTCCGAGCATCCCGAGTAAAAGACCCAGCCATTGTGACCATGCCAGACGTTCCTGTCCCAGTAACAGCACGGCCGTGACGATGGGTTGAAGCCCGACAAGCAAGGCGCAAAGCCCGGCTGGCATCCCGAGATAAATCGCATAATACGTGCCGCCAAGATAAAAACCGTGAATCAGCATGCCCGTGACCAGACAATGAAAAAACGCTGTCCCTTTGGGCAACTGAGATTTCAGGACCAGCGTCAGTACCGCAAAAATCGCAATGTTCGCAAGCATACGAATCAGAAGAAAAGTCGCTGGCTCGGCATAAGGTAATCCAAAGCGTGCACCAATAAAGCCAGTGCTCCAAAGCAGAACAAAAATAAACGGAATGAAACGCGCCATCACAAAGCCTCTGGTGAAATCTCCAATGTTTCTCTACTCTATAGCGGGTACAGTTACGAACAAAAGTGACAGTTTTGTCCATTTATTAGGGTACAGATGCGGCATGGAACAATCGACGCCCCGCTCCAAAAGCAAATACCGTCAGGTGATACAGGAACTGGAAGTCCGTGTCTCGCAAGGTGTCTATCAAGCCGGCGACCGGCTCCCCTCCATCCGTCAGTTAAGTGAGCAACTGGCCGTCAGTAAAAATACGGTGATTCGCGCTTATCAGGAATTGGAGGCGGCTCAGAAAATCGAAGCCCACCCGCGTTCGGGATACCGGGTTGCCGAACGGACCCAGACTTCATCGGGCACACCGCCCGAGCCTGATTTTGTCGATCTGTTATCCATCAGCCGGAAAGTGTTACAACACACCCTGAACAGTAACCTCTTACCCATGGGAAGCGCCCACCCCAATACTCACTTTCCGGCGATTACGTCTTTATATGCGGAAATCGGCCGTCAGAGCCGGTATCAAACGCAACAGCCCAGCCATTATCTGCTCCCCCCGGGCGATGAGCAGTTGAGAAAACAGCTGGTTTCGGTGAATCAGTGGCTGGGGATTTCCGCATTTCCGCATGAGATCCTGATCACCCATGGCGCCCAGCAAGGGATCAGCATGGCTCTTCAGGCACTCACCCGCCCCGGTGATACTGTAGTCATCGATTCACCCTGTTACTTCGGCAATCTCTTACTGCTGGAATCACTCGGACTCAAAGCCGTGGAAATTCCCGCCAGCCCGCTGACTGGCATGGATTTAAACCAGCTGGCTCTGGCCCTGAAACAATGGCCGGTGGCCGCAATTCTGATCAATCCAAGCTATAACAATCCGACCGGCTCAGTCATGCCAGCCGCAGCCCGCCAGCAATTACTCACGTTAACCCAAGACATTCCGATCATTGAGGACGATGTCTTTGGCGATCTGGGTTACGGCGATCGACCTCCCAGCATATACAGTCTGGATGACAGCCAGCGTGTGATCTACTGTAATTCACTGTCGAAAACACTCGATTCCCGGCTTCGGATTGGCTGGTTGCTTGCGGGACGATATCAGTCTCAGATTGAAAAACGGCTCCTTGCCGATAACATGGGCAGCCTGAATCTGATGCAGTCCGCCGTTGCTGAATTTCTGAAAACTGGCAAATACCGTGCTCATTTACGAAAAGTGCAACGTTATTATCAGCGAAATCAGCGGCAGTTCTGCCAGGCGCTGACGGCTGCACTGGATAGCTATCCCTGGCTGCTTGGCCGCTACCACCTTTATCAGCCGGACGGGGGATTTTTGTGCTGGCTGTCCCTGCCGGAACACACTGACAGTGATCAGTTATATCAGCAAGCCCGCGCCGCGGGGATCAGCCTGCTGCCGGGCAGCATGTTCTGCACGCAAAAGCAATATCGTCACTGTCTCCGGTTGAGTTATGCCGCCTTTGAAGACACACCGGACTGGCAACAGGGTATCGCAGCACTTGCTGCGATCATTGCTTCACACTTGCAGCCTTCGTCATCGGAATCAACAGGTTTCAGCTAGGCTTAAAGCAAGCATCCGCTGAGCCGATCACACACATTCATGAAAAACGATGACTGTCTGCGCAGCCCCTTAGCATCATGATATCTATGGAAGGAAAGAGATGATTCAGACCCGATTTTTTACGTTATCCGCTTTGCTTTTCTGTGCCGTGCTTACAGCCTCAGCACTGGCGCAGCCCATCACCACCGGACGCAGTGAAGGCATGGCTTTTCAAGTCGAAAAAGTCGCAGAGGGATTCCCGGTGCCTTGGGGAATGACTTTTGTCGATGACGACAAATTACTCATTACCCTGCGGCAGGGTGAAGCTGTGCTTTTCAATATCCGTAACGGCCAAAAGCAAAAGGTTTCTGGCTTACCTGAAGTCTATGCCCGGGGCCAGGGCGGACTGCTCGATGTGCAATTGTCACCGGATCCTGAAACTGCGGGCTGGCTTTATTTCACTTACAGTAAACCCGTTGGTGACAGCAGTGTAACCACACTCGCACGCGCCCAGTTATCGGAACAGACACTACAAAACTGGCAGGATTTACTGGTGACCCGCTCCCAGAGTGATACCAGTCGCCATTACGGCAGCCGGATCGCATTTGATGGTCAGGGGCATGTGTTTTTCTCTGTTGGCGATCGCGGCCATCGACCAAACGGACAGGATCTCAGCAATCATGCCGCAGCCATCATGCGCTTGAATCTGGATGGTTCGATTCCGAAAGACAATCCGTTTCGGGAACGTTCAGGCGCTTCCCACGAAATCTGGAGTTATGGCCACAGAAACCCACAGGGTCTGGCGTTTGACCTTGCAACCAACCGCCTTTGGGAAATAGAACACGGTCCACGGGGTGGCGATGAGATCAACCTGATCCAACCGGGCAAAAACTACGGCTGGCCAGTGACGTCTCACGGCAAAGAATACTGGGGGCCACTGGATGTTGGCGAAGCCAAAGAAAAAACCGGCATTGAAACGCCCAAAAAAGTGTATGTTCCATCGATAGCACCCGGCAGCCTGCTGATTTATGACGGCGATGCTTTCCCCGCATGGCGGGGGAATCTGTTTTCGGGCGCTCTGGTTTTGCAGCATCTGAATCGTATTGTGCTGGATGCACAAGGCAATCCGGTTCAGGAAGAACGGCTGCTGGAGTCCATGAATGAACGTATTCGCTCACTGGCTCAGAGCCGGGAAGGCTGGCTGTACCTGGGGACAGACAGCGGCATGATATACCGGATACGGCCCCAATAACCCATCAAAGCGGCCAGCCCAGGAAAGAAACACGTCAATAAAAATGCCCCGGCACAAACCGGGGCATTGAGTGATTCATGTCTCTTGATGATTACAGATGTTCGCCACGGCGCAGCGCATCAATCCGTTTGTCCAGTGGTGGGTGCGTCATAAAGAGCTCAGACAGGCTTTTCTTGCCATTGATGCCAAAAGCCATCATCGACCCTTCCAGGTGCGATTCCTGACTGACTTTTAAACGCTCCAGGGCAGCAATCATTTTTTCTTTTCCAACTAAATGTGCTGAACCGGCATCGGCTTTGAACTCACGGTGACGGCTGTACCACATGGTAATAATGCTCGCGAGGAAGCCGAACAGCAGTTCCATCACCGTCGAAACAATGAAGTAAGTCATAAAGCTGCCACCGCTTTCCCCTTCTTCATTATTGCTGCTCACGCCACTGACGGCACCCGCAATAATCCGGGAAATGAAGATCACAAAGGTGTTCACGACCCCCTGCAGCAACGTCATGGTAACCATGTCGCCATTCGCAATATGGCTGACTTCATGAGCCAGCACGGCTTCTGCTTCTTCCGGTGTCATGCTGTGCAGTAATCCGGTAGAAACTGCGACTAACGAGTCGTCCCGCTTTGCACCCGTCGCAAATGCGTTGATGTCTGGTGAGTCATAAATCGCAACAGTCGGCATGCCGATACCGGCCTGTTGTGCCTGACGCGTCACGGTTTCCATCAGCCAGTATTCGGATTCATTCCGGGGATGCTCAATCACCCTGCCGCCTACAGAACGCAAAGCCATTGATTTCGACATGAAGAGCGAAATCAGAGAGCCACCAAAACCAAACAATGCCGCCATCACCAGCAGGCCACTCAGACTCCCTGGTTGTAAATCTGTCACGGCATATACAATATTGAGCACAATACTGAATACCAGCATGACAGCCAGGTTGGTTGCCAGGAACAAGGCAATTCGTTTCATACCTTTCTTTCTCCAACAAAGGTCAATCCATCCAACGCTTCGACGCCTTGAAACATGCAGTCTCAGCAAGTATTTATAGTATGGTCGTTTAATCATAAAACAAGCGGAAGCGGGAAATTGTTACTTTTCGTAAGTCCACCCAGTCCTGACCAGACCTGTGAGCTTCATCCAGTTCTTTCCATTGAATCGACTCCTTAGACTTTGGTCGTATTGTTTCTCATCGTGCCATTCACTATTGTCACTGGGTATTGGAATTCACTCAGTAAAGAAAGGAGGCAAGATGGCTGACCACGAGAACTACCAAGTTGCGATTGATATCCTGCGCTGTCATCTTGGCATGACAGCTGAAGAAGCCTGTGCAGAGCTTGGACTGGATCCTTCTGCGACACAATCTGCTGAAGCTATCGACCCACTTTCGTTGCTGAACCCGAACTAAATTCCCTTGTATTAAGTGCTAACTCCAAGGCCTCCTTTCAGGAGGCTTTGTCATTTCTGCGTCATAATAATGTCAATACAGTTTCCATTCAGATTAATTGTGTGATACTACTCCCAAAAATTATTCTGAACACTGTGCAGGTAAATTATGAAAAAGCTCTATTCGCAAGCATTGGATAGCGCAACAACGCAGAGCAACACGCAGGGAAACGCACGGACACTGCTCATTCCAATCGCAATCTTTATGGCTGTGGCTGTCATCGCTGCAGTGGCTGCTTTCATCATCCAGATCGAAGTCCTGCAATTTAGCGGGAATCTGGGTGAAGATTCACTTGTCGAGTATACGCAGGAAATGTATTTGGCCCTGAGCAGCGCACTTTTTGCAGCCGTTGCTGTGAAGAAGCCAGCACTGCGTGGTTTTGCGATCCTGGTATCGGCATTCTTTCTGGTACTCTTGATTCGCGAGCTGGACGGTGTCCTTGATTTGATCCAACACGGTTTCTGGAAAGTCCCCGCGGTTCTGGTGGCTGTTGGCGGTATCGCCTACGCGTACCAACACCCGCAAAGCACCCAGTCGCCCCTACGCAATTACAGCAAACATGCCAGTTTTGGCCTGATGATTGGCGGGATGGCGACCCTGATGGTGTTCTCGCGACTGTTTGGGATGGGAGATCTGTGGCAAACCGCAATGCAGGACAATTACGTCCGTGAAGTGAAAAACCTGGCGGAAGAAGGGGTTGAACTCTTGGGTTACAGCCTGATTCTCGCGGCCTCTGCCTGGTACTGTCTGCCGAAGCTTGTCAGCAAGAAACAGTAAGCTCAATCATTCACACTGACGATAAAACAAGCCACCGGACTGGTGGCTTGTTGTTTCATGACATCAGGGCTTTCAGTTGTTCCTGATCAATAAATGCGGTGAGATCCCGTTTACTGATATCCGGCAGGTAAGGTATTTCCCCCAACTTAGGTGCTGGTAGATTCGCTTCCAGATAAGCCAGATTTTCCGCATAACAACTGACCTCCGGATCAACCCGATTCGCAATCCATCCCGCCAGAAACAGCCCATCCCGGACAATGGTTTCCGCAGTCAGCATGGCATGATTCAGGCAACCCAGTTTCATCCCGACCACCAGAATCACGGGCAGATTCTCTTGTCTGGCCCAGTCTGAAAACTTCACTGAATCAGACAAAGGGACCCGCCAGCCGCCAGCTCCTTCAACAAAAACCACATCCGATTGCTCCTGCAGACGGTATAACCCACTGGACAATTTATCCGTGCAGATTTCAACACCAGCCTGACTTGCCGCAATATGCGGTGCAATAGGCGGCTCAAAGGTGAAAGGATTCACGGCTTCATACTGGAGTTCAGGATTTGAGGCAGCCTGCAAAAACAGTGCATCAGAATTCCGCATTCCATAAGCCGTCAGCGTACTACCGGATGCGACCGGCTTATAGCCTGCCGTCCGGAGTCCTGCCTGCACACAAGCATTGATCAGGGTTCGGGTCGCCACAGTTTTTCCGGCGTCGGTATCCGTTCCGGTCACAAAGAAAACTTTAGACATTCTTTAATACTCCAAAACAAACCTGGTAAGTTGCTGGTAATTGACCCGCATCATCCCGAAAACTTGCGTAAGCATCCTCAATCCGTTTGAGTGTATTGCGGCCAAACAACCCCTGCCGGCGCTGTTGTGACAAATGTGTTGCGCCAATCCCTTTCAAATCTTTCATCAGCGCCATCGCACTCGGATAATGCATCACAACGGACTCAACCGACAGGTCAAACTGAGTAAATCCTGCCGCTTTCACTGCGCTGAGCAAAGCAGATTGGCTGTCGAATTTGTTCACATGCAGATGTTGGTCGACCGCCTGCCAGGCCCGCTGCAACTCAAATAATGAATCTGCGGCCAGCGTGGTGAATCCAATCCACCCGCCGGGCTTAACGACCCGCCGAAGCTCCTTCAATGGCACACTCAGATCACGGCACCATTGAAGCGCAAGACTGGAAAATGCAGCATCAAACCGCTGATCTTCAAAAGGCAAGGCTTCGGCATCTGCCAACTGAAACACTCCCTGATGCTGGCACCTCAGCTGCGCCTGTTCGAGCATCGACAATGACAGATCAACGGCTGTCGTCCGGCAGTTCAACTGTTGTAATTGCTGGGTGAAATAGCCTGTCCCGCACCCAACATCCAGCCAGTGTGTTCCTGCGATGACATCCGGGCGCCGATCCAGCAACAGATGCCCGACCCGGCGTTGAAATGCCGCCGATTGATCGTACCCTGATGCCGCTTTTCCAAAGCTGGCAGCAATGGCCTGTTTTTCAGCAGACTGGACTTTCCAAAAAACTGAATCAGTCTGATTCATTGATTTGATTGGCTGCATCCGTTACCTCTTCAAAAGACGCATTCAAACAATGGGCAAGCTGCAAAACCTGCGCTTCGGTGTGATTCGCCGTCAGCGTAATTCTCAAGCGCGCCTGATGGACAGGCACGGTGGGCGGTCGAATGGCTGAGACCCAAATGCCTTGCTCCGCCAATGATGCCGACAACGACATCGCGCGTTCACTGCTTCCCAGCAAAATAGGTTTAATCGGGGTTGAAGTGACTTGCAGGCCAATGTCCGGAGCCAGTGTCTCCGTCAGCATCTCACCTAGGGTCAGCAATTTTTCTCGCCGCCAGTGCTCGGTCTGCACCAAATCGACCGCGGTGCACAACGCAAATGCCTGCGCAGGCGGCATTGCCGTGGAATAGATGTAATGCCGGGCAAACTGAATCAGATACTCTGCCACTGCCTGACTACACAAGACGGCAGCCCCCTGCATGCCAAAGGCTTTGCCAAATGTCACCACCAATATATCTGGGTGAATCCCAGCCTGATCGCAACTGCCGCGCCCGGCTTCACCAAGCACACCGCAACCGTGGGCATCATCCACCATCAACCAGCTTTGCGATAATTCACAAAGGGATGCGATGTCGGCCAAAGGTGCCTGATCCCCATCCATGCTGAACACCCCTTCCGTGACAACAAGCCGGACCGTATCACTCCCCTCATGTCTGGCCAGCTGTTGCTGCAATACAGCGACATCATTGTGCGCAAAGCGCTGCATGATCGCCGGCGACAACATGCCTGCCTCCATGAGTGAGGCATGATTGAGTTTGTCCTGAATCAGCAAATCACCTTTCTGAAGCAACGCAAACAACACAGCCTGATTGGCACTGAATCCGGTACTGAACAGTAATGCGCGCTCAAATCCCAGCCATTCAGCCAGCCGGGATTCTAAATTTTGATGTGGAGTATGATGTCCGGTCACCAGCGGTGACGCCCCGCTGCCAGCGCCATAGCAAGACAACCCATGCTGCCATGCCTGAATCAGTTCAGGCGATTGCGCCAGTCCCAGATAGTCGTTACTGGAAAAGTTCAGTACGGGTTGCTGGCTGTCTGCCAGGCGGACCTCAGACAAGTGTCTGTCCAATAAACGACGCTGACGATACAGACCCTGCACTTCTCGCTGGTGCAGGGCCTGATGCAGGCGCTGTTTAAGAGGCATCGTAGAACAGATCATCAGCCGACGGACGGGAAGCAACGCGTTGCGCGACCTGACCCAGCAGCTCCTGCTCCTGAATTTCATCCGGCTTCGCTGCCTGTTCCTGACGGTTAATTCCCAGCTTCTTGAACAGTTGCATGTCTTTGTCTTCTTCCGGGTTTGGTGTGGTCAGCAATTTGCAGCCATAAAACACCGAGTTTGCACCCGCCATGAAACACAAGGTTTGGGTTTCTGCGCTCATGCCTTCACGACCGGCAGAAAGGCGAACAGCAGACTTCGGCATCATGATTCGGGCCACAGCGATGATCCGGACAAAGTCGAGCGGATCAACATCGTCCACACTTTCCAGTGGCGTGCCCTTCACTTTCACCAGCATATTGATAGGCACACTTTCCGGATGTACCGGCAGGTTCGCCAGTTCCACCAGCAGGCCGGCACGGTCACGGGCACTCTCTCCCATACCAATAATGCCACCGGAACAAATCTTCATCCCTGCATCACGAACGTGGGATAAGGTGTCCAGACGATCCTGGTAAGTCCGGGTGGTGATGATGTTGCCGTAATATTCAGGTGAGGTATCCAGATTGTGGTTGTAATAGTCCAGACCCGCATCGGCCAGCGTGTTTGCCTGCTCACCACTGATCATCCCCAGCGTCATACAGGTTTCCAGACCCATGGCTTTCACACCGCGAACCATCTCCAGCAGGTAAGGCATATCCCGCTCTTTCGGGTTTTTCCATGCTGCGCCCATACAGAATCGGGTCGCACCGGAGTGTTTTGCTTTTTCAGCCGCATCCAGTACACGCTCGACTTCCATCAATCGCTCACGATCAACATCGGTCCGGTAATGCGCACTCTGCGGACAATATTTACAGTCTTCCGGACAGGCACCGGTCTTGATCGAGAGCAGGGTACTGACCTGAACCTTGTTCGCCTCATGATACTGACGGTGCACTTGTTGTGCTTCAAAGACCAAATCCATGAACGGCTTTTCAAAAAGCGCCTGTACTTCTGCAATGCTCCAATCGTGTCTTACTTCCACGTGTAAACCTCATTCATTGTTCTTATATCCCCGTTGCGCTGTCACGATAACCGCAAGAATTCCACGGGTTTGAATGCTTGCAAGTCTACTTTGAGTCGGTACACTGTCAACCATAAAGAAAACACAAGGTTTACATCTGTGCAAAAAGTCACCACAAATAACGAGACCTCCAACCAGTGCAAGGCGGCTGGGGTCGATCTGGACTACGATCGCGAACATGTCTGGCATCCTTACACCTCCACCATCAACCCCTTACCCTGCTACCCGGTCAGCCATGCGAAAGGCGTGCATCTTTACCTCGAAGATGGTCGTGCGCTGATTGATGGCATGTCATCCTGGTGGTCTGCCATTCATGGCTACCATCATCCGGTGCTGAATCAGGCTGCCAGAGATCAACTGGATCAGATGTCTCATGTGATGTTCGGGGGGCTAACACACCAGCCTGCGGTGGAGCTGTGCCGAAAGCTGATCGACATGAGCCCCGCCCCGCTGCAGCAGGTTTTTCTGGCCGATTCCGGTTCTGTTTCCGTTGAGGTTGCGCTGAAAATGGCGCTGCAATACTGGCATGCCAAAGGAGAACAACGGGCCAAATTTCTGACGTTACGCCATGGCTATCACGGCGATACTTTTGCTGCGATGTCGGTGACGGATCCGGAGAACTCCATGCACAGCCTGTATCAAGGTTTTCTGCCGGAGCACATTTTCGCGGACTCACCTGAAATCGGGTTTCATGACACGTGGCAGGAAGATGATATTGCAGATTTCAAAGCCAGAATTGCCGCGCACCATCAGGAGCTGGCTGCCGTGATTCTTGAACCCATTGTGCAGGGTGCGGGAGGAATGCGGATTTACCATCCAACTTATTTACGCCGGGTCCGGGAGCTGTGCGACGATTATGGCGTATTGCTGATTGTTGATGAGATTGCTACCGGTTTTGGCCGCACCGGCAAACTTTTCGCCTGCGAGCATGCCGGGATCAGCCCGGATATCATGTGCGTGGGCAAAGCCCTCACCGGCGGATATATGACTCTGGCTGCCACACTCACCACCAAAACAGTGGCGGATACGGTCTGCAGCGGCGCGGCGGGTTGCTTTATGCATGGTCCGACATTCATGGGGAACCCCCTTGCGTGCGCCGTTGCGAATGCCAGTTTAACTTTACTGGCAACCAACGCATGGCAGGATCAGGTGAGTCGAATCGAGCACCAACTGGCCGAACTACTGCCCGCCCTCACGGAGTCCGACAAGGTAAAAGCAGTCCGCTGGCTGGGAGCGATTGGTGTTGTGGAATTGCATGCACCTGTGGACATGGTGAGCATTCAGCAAAGTTTTGTAGACAATGGTGTCTGGATACGCCCGTTTGGCAAACTTATCTATATCATGCCGCCCTTTATCACCACGGATCAGCAGCTTAAAAAACTGGTTTTCGCTATTTTACAATCCTTGAAGTAATATCGAAAAACAGACAAAGCTTCAACTTTGAACAGATATACTCATAAGAAGCGCCAGAGTAGGGTGAACGCCTGTATTTTTGGAGGTCAAATCGTCCAGAAAGGCAGGCAGCCCAGGCAAATATGACGTCAGAAAGGCTGATTCTTATGCAGTTACCTCTTTTCCCACTGCGGCTTTATGTATTACCGGGTGGTGTCAGTAAACTGCGGATATTTGAACCCCGCTATACACGCTTGGTGACGCTCGCCATGTCCTCCGGTCACGGTTTCGGCCTGTGTATGAAAGACGGAGATTCTCTCTGCCATTTCGGAACCCGGGTCGAAATCACCGATTTCGAACAACTCCCTGATGGGTTGCTGGGCATCACCATAAAAGGTGTAGAAAAGTTTGTCATCAACAATCACTGGCAGGAAAAAGATGGCCTGCGTTTTGGTGAAGTCAGCTCAATCAGAAATTGGGCCGCCAGCACCCCCCGATTCATCGACAAACCGATTGCGAACAGTCTGGAAGCGCTGTTTGATGAGTACCCGGATTATGCGTCGAATTATCCGGAGCCGGATTTCACCGACATGGCCTGGGTATGCCAGCGCTGGCTGGAAATCCTCCCGCTGGAGACCAATCAGAAACAGTGGTTTATGAGCCGGAATGATCACCGTGCTGCGCTGTCCTTTCTGCACAATGTGATTGACGAGGAGCTCAAGCATGACGATCTCTGACCTGACTTATCCCCGGCCTTCGCGGCTGAGACGCTGATCGACCATGCGTCGGTAAATTGCGGACAAGCCCTGACGGATGCCCGGAAGCCCCATCAAAAACGCAACCGGGCGCATCCACCAAATCTGATTGAGCAGCAGGATGTAGGCGTCCATTTCGCGATGGACAACGCCTTGCCTGTCCTGCACATGCAGCTCCCGCAACGCTTTATCCGGATCGATCCCCATGGCTTTCAACGCTTCGTCTTCACCGGTGATGTCATACCACACCACCAGCTCCGGATGACGACCCAGCCACGTCTCATACCAGGCCCGGTCCCGAACACAAGTGGGACAGGCACCATCATAAAAGACCGTGATCTTCTCTTTCTTCATGGGTGTCAGCCTTCAATTGTTCATGGGTGTCAATGACCACCAAAAGGGGTTTGTTTACTTTAAGTCTGGCTGATCCTGGCAGAAACTGCCGTCAAGACCATGTCGTTTGGAGGGATGAAACGCTGCAAAAATCAGCCTTCTTCCAGCAGTTTCAGCAGTAAAGTTCCGTCGTACATCGCCTGCTTCACCAACGCTGCCGCTGGCATGGTTGCCTGCGTATAAAAGCTGGTTTCTTCGATCCGCAAATCCTGGTTGTAAACCGGCAGTGACTGCGCCTTCACGCAAGACAAAATGGCCGGATAAAGCACCTTCTTCGCCTGATTCAGCTCGCCGCCAATCAGTACTTTTTCCGGCGTGAACAGGTTCACCATAATGGCAATCGCCCGGCCAAGGTGATGCCCGAGTTCAGTGATCACACGATGCGCCAGCGGATCGCCCTGCAATGCTGCTTCGCAGATCGTTTCAATGGTCAGGTCCTGGCCGTAAAGCGAGGATGCCTCCCCCAGACTCAGGCCTTTATTCACCTGTTCCCGAACCGCCTGAAGACTGGCAACGGTTTCCAGACACCCCCGGTTGCCGCAGTGACAGGGCAATCCATCCGGCTGAATCTGAATATGGCCCAATTCGCCGATATTCCCGATTCGCCCCTGAAGTACCTGATTATCCAGAATGATCCCGGCCCCGACCCCATGATGCACAGACACCAGAATGGAATTGGCCACATCTTTTGCGTTGCCAAACAACTGCTCGGCCAATGCCCAGGAACGGGTATCGTTCCCGATAAATACAGGCAGGCCGGTTGCCTTGTGAATCGCGGACCCCAGGGGCATGTCTTTCACTTCGTAGTGCGGCATTTGCAGCACCATCCCTTTCTCAGAGTTCACCAACCCCGGTAACGAAACCGCAATCGCCGTGATCCGATCCAGCAATTTGGCATGACGGGCAAAGAAGGTGTCAATTTCGGTGAGCAGTTTGTTCAGCACCTCATCCTGCTTGCGTTCCAGAATGTCCTGCCGTTCTTCAAACAGGATATCGCCCCCCTGCTCATGCAGAGCTATCGTCAGATATCCCCGGCCCAGCCGGATTCCAAGAAACTGCCAGCCATCATTATCTGGAACCAGACCAATCGCAGGTCGTCCCCGACTGCCGGACTCAAGAATTTCAGCTTCTTTGATTAAATGACCCTCGAACAGTTCCCGGGTAATCTTGGTGATACTGGCTGGCGCCAGCTGGCTCTTTTTCGACAACTCGATCCGGGAGATCGGGCCATACTGATCAATGAGTTTGTAGACGCTCCCGGCATTGTTCCGTTTGATATGATCGATGTGACCGGGTTGAGCGACGTACATGCGCGAACTTCCTCTGTCTGATAATAAATACGCAAGGCACTGAATTTTTTTACAGTGCGAAGTAATTGTGAAGCGACTTGTCCCAATGCCGTGAACCCAATCACCAACTTTCAGCAATTTCACCGGCAATGTGTATATATGTCGGGGCGCCACCCAGTGCACTTCATGTGAAATCACAGCAATAGAGACAATCCCATCGGGTTCTGACATAATACGCGCCCTTCAGCGTTCCGGGTAACAAAACACCCGCGACCCCGTGAAAATTGTCAGATGTTTTGAGGTCAGCCGTGTACAAAATCAATGAAATCTTTGAAACCATTCAAGGGGAAGGTGTTTTCACAGGTGTACCGGCTATCTTTGTTCGCTTGCAGATTTGCCCGGTCGGCTGCGCCTGGTGCGACACCAAGCAAACCTGGAGTGCAGAACCGCAGGATGAAGTGAACGTTCAGGCCATGATGGCCAAACGGGTGGATTCTCCCACCTGGACATCGCTGGATACTCAGGGCATCGTTCAACTGCTGCTGGATCAGGGATATACGGCCCGTCATATCGTGATCACGGGCGGAGAACCCTGTCTGTACGATCTGCGACCGCTCACGACCTTGCTGGAAGCCCAGGGTTTCCGCTGCCAGATTGAAACCAGCGGCACCTACGAAGTGCTTGCGACCCCGCAAACCTGGGTCACCGTTTCTCCGAAAATTAACATGAAAGGCAAACTGCCTGTCCTGCCAATCGTGCTGGAACGTGCCAATGAGATCAAACATCCGGTCGGCACCCAAAAAGATATCGATCAGCTGGATGCGCTTCTGGATGGCGTCCCGCTCCGGTCAGATGTCACCATCGCCCTGCAACCGATCAGTCAGAAAGCCCGGGCTACCGAGCTGTGTATTGAAACCTGTATTGCCCGGAACTGGCGTTTGTCGATTCAGACCCACAAGTACCTGTCCATCGCCTGACACCGGCCCGAAACCCTGCGCACCCGGGCCACTCTGACAAGCGTTGTCTTAATTCTCAGACCGTGTCTCAGCCTGTGAGACACGGTGTCTGGTTTTACATTCCCCTCCCCGCCGCTTACCTATACTCACCCCAAACACCGAAACCAATCTTGCGTTTCGAATAAAAGTACAGCTTTGATCGTTCAGGGGAAAATCTATGCGTGCCTATCTGATGATGGGGCTCAGCCTGATTTTGGCGGGTCTGCTTTCTGCTTGTGGTGGTGGGGGTGATGGAGATAGCGGGATTCAGCCCGCCGATCTACCTTTGGCAAAAACCAGGTTTACCGTAACCGTCGACCTGCCTGCCGGACTCATGACGGCACAACAGCGCAGCAGCTGGCAATTGATCAGTAAAGCCTACGCTGCCACAACAACTCTCACTCAGGATAACTTTGCCGTGATATTCCTGAATGCTCAGGGCAAAGTCATGGGGCAAGGTGAAATCACCAACTTCCAGCAAACTGATGGGAACTACATCATTGAGGCACGCAGCCCACTGTTATTGCAGGGGGTGCTGGTGCTGAACCTTGAGGAGCCACCGCAATTTGCCATTGGGGATGAACTGCCGACCAACCTGCTGATGACACCGCTGACCGATACAGAAATCGCTTTGTCTCTGAAAACCACACTGGCGTACCGGGCACTGATTAAACGCGTTGTCCGGGACGGCAACTGGGGCATCTTCATCGAAACTGTCAGTGAGCCCGCCAATATTGATGTCCGGGATGCCGGAGACTTTATCAACGAACTGGCCGATGAACTTGCCGTTACGCTGATTCCGAAACTGGGCCTCAATGGGGTCAGCCTGAGCAATCTGATGTCCCTGACCGTCGTCAATGACATTCTTGAAGGCATCATGACCCGCAAATACACCGAACTGACCGCGCAGAAAGATCAGATTCAAACGGTCTTCAACGCGGGCTTTTGGCGGTTACGCAGCCAGCGCTCCCTGTCAGGCAGCACACTGGAAGCGGATATGATGGACTTTAACAGCCCGGATACTGCAACCAATGAAACCCGACAAATCGACTGGCGCTGGCACAAAAACGGCGACAGTGAAATCAGCCTGGCCGAAGAATTTCGCTATCTCAGCGAGCAGGGACTGGTTCAGTTCGATCAGAAAGAGAATGCCATTCAAGGGAAAATCCTGACCTCAGGCGGCTGGAAAGATTTGTATGACTACTTCCAGGTGCTGATCTCTTCCAGCAGCACCGCCATCATGACCGATGCAGGACTGGCAGAAAGTGACAGCCGGAACATCACGATGCGCGTCAACAGCTATCCGTTATCCGGCCAGCGGATGCATGATTTTCTGACCACCAAAGAAAACCACTTTATGACCCGCTATGTGCCCGATGACGCCACATTTGCAGAAGGTTCAACCGGCTATTACTTCACCTGGAATCCGGAAACCACCCGGATGCTGCTGTGCAGCACCGACATCAACGGCGATGAGTGTTCCGTCTCGCCCCGAGATAACCCGGGGGTGCCCTATACCACGCTGGAAGATCTGGTTTCTGTGGCCGGTTCAGGCAGTATTGAGCAAGTGAATGGCTATCATCTGACCGACAATGTGGTGCTGGAGTTTGTCTTCAATAACACGCATCAGGTGAACTATTGGGTGAATATCGGTGGAGATGACTGGGTTATTGTTGAAAATGGCCTCTGGTCGCCGGTCACCACTCAGGGAATTCAAATGTTCCAGTTCACAGTGCCTGATGTGATCAAGCAGCTGGCGAATCGTTATCCGTTCGACACGCCGTATTTGTTCCTTGTTGTTGATCAGGGTGCCGTCCATCAGGGACAGGCCGTGTTGAAAGACAGTGATTTCCACTTTGCCGGATTTAACAATGCCGCCAAAGAGCAGATTTATGCCGTCGCTTCCCGTGATAACCTGCCGCCATTCGGAGATTGTAACTTTGGTGACACCACCCCGGCCACAGAAGATCAATTCCTGAACGCGGTGACCGAATGTGGCGGCGATGAAGCTTTCACAACCGACAGTGTGATTGCACTCGCCGATCAGCACCTGGTGCAGATTTCGACCGAGCCGGACACGCAGGGCGAGCTGGCAGCTGTCATTCTGCGCAGTGGCAACACCTGGGATTATTATCTCAATACCGTGTTACAACCCGGCTCAGACAACCGTGAATGGGCACTGGATGAACTTGGCTTCCTGCGCCTCACTGAGGACAAAAACAACACTTTCAGTGATTACGCGCTCTGGGCCGTGACCCACAAGAAACATGATGCCCGTCCGCTCTGGGCGATCAAAACCTTCCGTCAGACGGATTTAGGGGGCGCCAATCAAACAGAAATCAGCCACCTGATGACCAAGGAATATGCGCCGGATACGCTGGTCGCCTGTGCAACCAGTGATTCGGGCTGGAACAGCAGTACCCAGATGCCAGCGACCGCAAGAACCAAAACCGAATTCGACAATCAATCCACCAGCTGTGTTGTAAGCTGGGAGGGGCGCACCCCACGCTTCACCCAAAACATGCTGGCTGGGATGGCGCTGACCTTTGCCGGGGATTCGTCCCGTCATCTGGTGCTGAACCCACAGGCGGACACACAAGCGGGGTTCAATACGGGCCGCTACACCGATGCAGACGGTTGCGGCTTTGATATTCCAATCCGTTGGAAACTCGAAGCAGACGGCACCCTGTATTACGAAAATGCCATGGCACAGTCGGACATCGATGCAGTGTTCAGTAACGGCGCCAAACGGTTCCCGACCGGAGATTTTCAGGAATGGATCAAAGTCTCGGACACAGACGGACTCAAGCTGACCATCAAAGGCTTCAACCACTTCACGCGCTGGGAAAATGCCAGCCCCGCCCTGAGTACAACTCAAGGGGAAATGTGGAGCGATGTCGTCACACTGATCCCGGCTGCCAGTGCACCATCGGTTTCGGTACAAAGCCCGACCGATGCACCACAACCCGGCAGTCCATTCCCGGGCACTGTATTGCGAGACGGACTGAGCTGTAATCTCACCCCGCCCCCCACCACGCCATAAACACATCCATCCGGCAGCCTCACCGCTGCCGGATTCATTCTCAGCCCCGCTTCTGATTACTAATTCAGCACAAAAGCCGACACAATGTGATTATTTCCCACCGGAGCACGGATCAAAGCTTGATGCCTGAGACGAGACAGGTAATATTGCTGCTTTGGACTGTAAATTAAGCACAGCACTCAGTCGTGCCTCAACGGAGAATCATTACATCATGACTTACGCGCCTGTATCAGACGTACTGAGCGGAAAAATCGCGGTTGACAGTGAAGTTACTGTTCGCGGTTGGATCCGTTCACGTCGGGATTCCAAAGCCGGAATCTCTTTCCTTGCCATCTATGACGGCTCTTGTTTCGACCCGATTCAGGCCGTGGTCCCGAATGAACTGAATAATTACCAGGAAGAAGTGCTGAAACTGACGACTGGCTGTTCCGTTGAAGTGACCGGCAAGGTGGTCGAATCTCCGGCCCAAGGTCAGGATTTCGAACTGGCGGCAACGGCTGTAACCGTGGTTGGCTGGGTTGATGACCCGGATACCTACCCGATGGCAAAAACACGTCATTCCATCGAATACTTACGTGAAGTAGCACACCTGCGTCCGCGGACCAACGTGATTGGTGCCGTTGCCCGTGTGCGGAACTGTCTGTCTCAGGCCATCCACCGTTTCTACCACGAGCAGGGTTTCTTCTGGACTTCTGCCCCGCTGATCACTGCGGCAGACGCAGAAGGTGCCGGTGAGATGTTCCGCGTTTCCACGCTGGATCTGGAAAACCTGCCACGCACCGATGATGGCAAAGTTGATTTCAACGAAGACTTCTTCGGCAAAGAAACCTTCCTGACCGTGTCTGGTCAGTTGAACGCTGAAGCCTATGCCTGTGCGTTGAGCAAGGTGTACACCTTTGGTCCGACGTTCCGTGCTGAGAATTCCAACACCAGCCGTCACCTGGCCGAATTCTGGATGGTTGAACCTGAAGTTGCCTTTGCCGATCTGGACGACGTTGCCAAACTGGCTGAAGACATGCTGAAGTACGTGTTCAAAGCTGTTCTGGCTGAGCGTCGCGATGATCTGGAATTTTTCGCACAACGCATCAACAAAGAAGCCATTACCCGTCTCGAGCAGTTTGTCGATTCTGACTTTGCACAGGTCGATTACACCGATGCCATCGACATCCTGCAAGCCTCTGGCCGCTCGTTCGAATTTGATGTTGAGTGGGGCATTGACCTGTCTTCTGAGCACGAACGCTATCTGGCGGAGGAACACTTCAAAGCACCTGTGATTGTGAAGAACTATCCGAAAGACATCAAAGCATTCTACATGCGTCTGAATGAAGATGGCCGCACGGTTGCAGCGATGGATGTTCTGGCACCGGGCATTGGTGAAATTATCGGTGGTGCACAGCGTGAAGAGCGTCTGGACGTTCTGGACGAGCGGATGCGTGCCATGAACATCGAACCGGCAGACATGGACTGGTACCGCGACCTGCGCCGCTACGGCACTGTACCACACGCAGGGTTTGGTCTGGGCTTCGAGCGCCTGGTGTCTTACGTTACCGGTATGGCGAACGTTCGCGACGTGATCCCATTCCCACGTACGCCACGCTCAGCAAACTTCTGATTTTCAATCAAATCAACGCTTCTCAAGCCCTGTTCACTGCAGGGCTTTTTGATTCCACAAATCAATTCTGCGTGAATTCCGCAATTTTTTCTGCTCCAGACTAAATTTACGGAAAAAAAGGACGCCATTCCCTTACAGATTTTGTGTGTATTGTGACACGCAAGCGACAGTGGATTCATGAATGGCGAGAATAATGCTTAGTTGATGAGCGCAGAAAATATCTATAAAGACTGATCATAATCACTCATTTTAGCTTTGCTTACTTTTTCTCTGGTCATTTTCTTATTCTTTGAAGCATTTCAAATCTCCGGTATTTCCAATAGGTCCATCAATACCTGTCATCTAGAGTTGGGACAGACGTGCCATAAAACAAAAAAAGCAGCCCACTGCTTCGCTGCGTTTCAATGAAAACGCACTTTGAATATACGTTTCGACGAGGGATATTTCATGCGTAAAAACCGCCAGGTAACCGATCGCGAGGTCGTCCTTGATCATCATGCTCAACTCGTGACGACCACGGATTTACAAGGTGTGATCACTTATGCCAACGATGAATTCGTAGATATCAGCGGGTACGAATTTGACGAGCTTGTTGGCCAGCACCATAACATCATTCGCCATCCGGATATGCCAAGAGCCGCATTCGGAGACTTATGGAGCCACTTAAAGTCTGAAAAGCCCTGGCGGGGCATTGTGAAAAATCGCTGTAAAGATGGCAGTTATTACTGGGTCGATGCTTATGTCACGCCTTTATATGAAAACAACAAAGTGTGTGGCTATCAATCTGTCCGCCGGAAACCAACCTCGGACATGATTGAGACCGCCACACATATTTATCACCAGCTCAATCAAAATAAAAATCCTTACGGCTTCCACCTGTCCAGCTGGAGTAAATTAGGGCTGACCGCCCTTCTCACTGCAATTAATGTTGGCTTATTAAACTATTTTATTCCCGAATATGATTTCCTTTCCGCTGCGTTGCCATTTGCATTCATTGCGATCCTTTGCCGGGGTGAGTTATTTGCAGTACCCCGTTTTTTTCAGCAGCTTTCCGACAATTACGATGCGCTGACCCGCATCGTCTACAGCGGCAACGGACCTGCCTCCATTGCTGACTTCCATTTAAAACTGGATGACGCCCGGTTAAAAACAGTGCTGGGCCGGATTGACGACGCCGCAACAACCATCAAAGGTGTCACAGACGAGCTGACCGACATTACGATCACCACTCGTGACTCGATTTCCAATCAGGATCAGGACACACAACAAATTGCTACCTCCATCACACAGATGTCTGCTGTCGCAACCGAAATCGCCCAGAATACCCAGCTCACCACCGAGAAAGTCCTGACCGCACAGCAAAAGTGTGCCAACACCACCAAAGTACTGGGACAGACACAGAACAATATTAACGACTTAGCCCGTGACACGGAGAATGCCGCACAAACAGCACAGTCACTGGTGAAGGTTTCCGAGCAAATTGAAACCATGATGCTGGAAATCCAGGGCATTGCCGAGCAAACCAACTTGCTGGCACTGAATGCTGCTATTGAGGCTGCCCGCGCCGGCGAACAAGGCCGGGGGTTCGCTGTAGTCGCGGATGAAGTTCGCGCACTGTCGCAACGCACCCATGGGGCGACCGAAAACATTCAGGCCAGTATCGTCAATATCAGCGCGACCCTGAACCAGTGGCAATCCACATCAGCAGAGAGCATCGAAAAAACCCACCAATGTGTCGCACACACCAATGAGACAGCCGCCAGTATTATGGAAGTGGTTGCCATGGTCGACGAAATTGCTGAAATCTCAACCCAGATCGCCGCGGCCGCGGAGGAGCAAGGCACCGTCGCCCAGGAGATCAGCAGTAATGTGCACCAGATTTCGACCTCTTCCTCCAGCAACCTGACCATGATGAGCCGCATGGAAGACGCTGCAACAAAAATGCGAGCAAAAGTTGCTTCACTGGAAGGACTGAGTAAGTCATTTGGTTAAACATACAGTCCCCCCTGAAACAGCGATGGCTCCCGGGCCATGGCATTGAAGTTAAAGGCCGCTGATGCGGCCTTTGTTCTTTGGATCGTGCTGGGACAGACATATTAAAGATCATATCGGGACAGTCACATTCAATGACGGAAATAATCAGGGCAGCCATGGTAAAAAAATCAGCAATTCTCATAAGACAGACATACAGGGCTCTAATAGGACAGTCACACCAGACATTGCCATTTCTCTTCATTTAAATCGTGGGTTGTTTGAAGCTTTATAGTGAAAAATCAACCGCATAACAATTTCAATCAGAAATTGAATGCACTATTGTGATTCTCAGATAAGCCTAAGCCTACATATAAAAACGTATATAAGTTGAAGACATGAGGTGACGTGTAGCTCTATGGAATTTGTAAACCGATTCGACGCTGTCTTTTCAAATGTGGCAAAGCAAATTGAATCGCTATTGTCGTTCCAATAAGTGGCCCCTTCTCTATTTGTGTGCATGTGTTGAGCCAGATTTGGGTCCCAAAACCCAGTCGCTCCAGAATTGGCGGCTGCCTTGACTGAACATACTCACTAGGATTCTCCTTCAAATGTCGTCCAGTCCAGTCAACGAGTTCCAGATAGTCTGATAAACAGAACGGAAGTCCTTCCGGCATTTCACTTCTTGGATGACCAGCAAAAGGAAAAAGCGATGGCGCAGTCACTTCACCTTTGCGAATTGACTGAATGCGTGATTTTACAGACGTAAAATCAGAGCTTTCCGGTGTGTCCGCAATACCAGCCCGAACCGGATTTAAATCGACATACGCCATCGCCGCCGCCAATGCTTTTTCATCAAGTAACGCCTGACTTTTAAAACGACCTTCCCAAAAATGACCCGTACAGTCGTCTTCGCGATTGGCTTCTATGGCAATGAATTGGTTCAGAAGGCGCATAAACCAACTGATGGAACAGAGCCGTTCCCGCCAGCTTTGAATCATAGCGAGACAGGCTTTTTGCTCGGTTTCACTGGATGTTTCACCCGATACAAATCGCTGAATCAGCACGGGAGGTCGATGTAAAATGAGCCAGCGCTCTATCACTTCAAGATCAGAGAGCTGGTTCGCTCGCGCCTCGTTAATATGTAGTACGACATGATAGTGATTACTCATAATTGCGTAAGCGCAAATATCGATGCAAAAGACGCCTGCCACTTGCTTCAATCGATTCTCTACCCACCCTCGCCGGTGTTCGTAACTGGTTTGCGTCAACGCGTCATATCCACAAAGGAAAGAGCGACGTACGCATCTGGAAACACAATGATAATAAGGTGTGGCGTTTACGCTGATCAGTTGGCTTCGTGCTGTAGTCATTGTCATGGCTTGATTAGAACTGGATGAATACACAGTATCCATTTTTGTTTGTCAGATAAAAGCGGTCATTATCAGATTGGGAGATAGTCGAAAATTATCATGAAACTGATGAAGTGCTTCTTTGCTGGTACGACTGTCCCTACATTGCTCTACATTTGCTACGTCTGTCCTTAAAATTGTCCTACGTCTGTCCTTAAAATTGTCCCGCTTTCGCAGTCTGAATATGAGCGCACCATCGTCGCCTGCCTGAATGAACAAGACAGGAACTTGTGGTAGCTGGCCGTTTACACAGGCTCTGGCATGGGAGGATGTAGATCTGAAAGCTGGCACTATTCAAGTCCGCCGAAATCTGACACTCGAGGCTCAGTTCGAACTGCCGAAACAACCTCTGGTGAACGCGCTATCAACCTGTTAGCACCCGCAGTGGAAGTACTGTAAAGGCAACAGGCTTTGACTCTGATGTATCCATCAATAGAAATTGATGTATTACAGCGGGAACATGGTAAAATCGTGCGCTTTTTTATACGCCCTGTGTTTTCACCGCGAGTGACGGCAACAAGAGAGACAAAAGCATACGACTTTCATACCAGTATCCATGATAAATGGACTGGCGTATGCAGACGCTCAAAAGTGCCGTATCGCAAACCGTATCAAACACGCCATACTGATGCGTGCCGGATGCTGTCTGCAGGGGCAAATCCAACTTTTATTGCGAAGCAAATGGGGCATTCAAGTGCTAAGGAAATTTATCAAACATATGGCGATTGGGTGAGTGACCACACTGCTGATCAGCTGCAGATGCTGAACAACACTTACGGCAACAATGCCCCCTATATGCCCCCAAACATGAACGAGCAACAGTAAACGCATGAATTTAATGAAAATTAACGAATACCCAAAATACTGGGCTGAATGCTACGGCACAGCGCCATTCCTGCCCACGACACGGGAAGAGATGGATACGCTTGGCTGGGATAGCTGTGACATTATCATTGTGACCGGTGATGCCTATGTCGATCACCCAAGCTTTGGGATGGCAGTGATTGGGCGTGTGCTGGAAGCTCAGGGATTCCGGGTTGGGATCATTTCTCAGCCAAAATGGGAAAATAAAGATGCTTTCATGGCGCTGGGGAAACCGAATCTGTACTTCGGGATCACCGCGGGCAACATGGATTCCATGATTAACCGCTACACTGCGGATCGGAAGTTGCGTCATGACGACGCCTACACACCGAATAATGAAGGTGGAAAGCGTCCGGATCGTGCTGTGCTGGTCTACTCTCAGCGTTGCCGTGAAGCTTATAAAGATACCCCGATTGTTCTGGGCGGTATCGAAGCGAGTCTGCGCCGCCTGGCCCATTATGATTACTGGTCTGATAAAGTTCGCCGCTCTGTCTTGTTTGATGCCAAGGCCGACATTCTGCTGTTTGGTAACGCGGAGCGAGCCCTGGTTGAGGTTTCTCACCGGATTGCCGCAGGTGAAGATGTTGCGACGATGACCAACATTGCCGGCACGGCCGTGATCCTGAAAGAAGCACCGGCTGCGTATAAGATTATCGATTCAACACGGATCGACAAACCGGGCAAAGCCATGGTGATGCCGAATCCGTACGCCACAGAAGAAGTCTGTGAAACCAATAAAGAGAAAGCCGAAGCTGAGCCTATCAAAGCCCAGCCCGTCCAGATTCAGCCATCCCGGCACGATGCCTTCACCAGCGCCGTCCGTTTACCTTCGTTTGAAAAACTGAAGAACGACCGGATTCTGTATGCTCATGCCAGCCGTGTGATGCATCTGGAGGCCAACCCTTACTCTGCCCGTGCGCTGATTCAGCAACATGGCGATCGTGAGCTGTGGGTCAACAAGCCGCCCGTCCCATTGAGCACAGAGGAAATGGACTATGTCTTTGGCCTCTCTTACGCGCGGGTGCCGCATCCGTCTTACGGCAAAGCCAAGATCCCTGCGTATGACATGATCAAAACCAGTGTGAATATCATGCGTGGTTGTTTCGGTGGTTGCTCTTTCTGCTCGATCACTGAGCACGAAGGTCGGATTATTCAGAACCGTTCTCACGAATCGATTTTGCAGGAACTGGAAGATATCCGCGACAAAGTACCGGGATTCACGGGCACCATTTCAGATCTGGGTGGCCCGACGGCGAACATGTACCGTCTGGGATGTTCAGACCCGCGAGCAGAAAAGAACTGCCGCCGCCCATCGTGTATCTTCCCGAAGATCTGTGAAAAGCTGGATACAGACCACAAGCACACCATCGATCTGTATCGGAAAGCGCGAGAAGTCGAAGGCATCAATAAGATTATGATTGCTTCCGGTGTCCGCTACGATCTGGCGATTGAATCGCCGGAATACATCAAAGAACTGGTCACGCACCATGTAGGCGGCTACCTGAAAATTGCTCCGGAACATACCGAGAAAGGTACGCTGGATCTGATGATGAAGCCGGGCATGGGCACTTACGACCGCTTCAAAGAATTGTTTGAAAAATACAGTGCAGAAGCAGGCAAAAAACAATACCTGATCCCGTACTTTATTTCGGCGCATCCGGGTTCAACTGATGAAGACATGCTGAATCTGGCGCTCTGGCTCAAGAAACATGATTACCAGTGCGATCAGGTCCAGAACTTCTACCCGTCTCCGATGTGTAACGCAACGGCGATGTATCATTCCGAAACCAACCCGCTGAAACGCGTGAAGTACAAGCAGCGTGACGATCTGTTTGTTGCCAAAGGTGATCGCCAGCGCCGTCTGCACAAAGCCCTGTTACGCTATCATGATCCAGCCAACTGGCCGCTGATCCGCGAAGCGCTGGTCAGTATGGGCAAAAAGCATCTGATTGGTGACCGTCCCGAGTGCCTGATTCCGGCTGAAGGCAGTGAAGCTGCACTGACACCGGCCAAACGTCGGGGGTCAAGCCGTCATGGTGCCAAACGCTTTGCAACCAAACACCCGAACCAACCGGATATCCGTAAAGACGGACCGGCAGGCCAACGAAGTTCAGGTCAAGGGAAAGGGCAAAACAGGACCAGGTCGCAGGGCCAGAGCAATCGACCGGCAACAGGTGGGAATCCTCAGCAAAGAGGCAACGCCAGAACCCAATCTGGGAGTAAACCTGCAGGGAAACGTGGGGCCAGAGCATAACCTGCGCTGAAAAATCACAGCGATAAAAAAGGCAAGCGCATCGCGCTTGCCTTTTGTTGATGCCAAAGGAAAATCTGGCTGAGCGTTTGCCTTAAGCCACAACTTTCTCAGCAGACGACACAACGGGTGTGTCTTCACTCATAAAGCTCTCATGCAGTGCGCAGATTGCGCCCTGATAGTCACTGTCCTTCACCACGAACTGTACATCCACATTCCGCAGCGATGCATGGGCCGCTTTCGGGCTGATATCTTTGTCCAGCAGTGAAAGCACACCCTGACTCATGGTTTTATTGGTATCAATTGCAGAACCAATCACTGAGATTAAAGCCACCATTTTTCCGGTGATTTTGGCTTTCGGATAACGTTTCTCGGCTTTTGATAACACTTTATTCTGGCTCGAGGTGCTACCGTCCAGATAGTAGGTCACTGAATTCGCATTCATTTCTTTACTGATCAGCTGAACATTTTCCTCACGGATAATTTCCATCAGATCGTAACTGACATCTTCAACCTGACCAACCATCGCCTGGTCAAACAGATGCAGGGCGAAAACCTTATCCCGTCCGGCAATGATCTCTGCTTTGTCCGTCTGCGGATGATAGTCCTGAGAAATCACTGTGCCCGGATGATCCGGTTCAAAAGTATTCTTCACCGCCAGTTCAATCCCGGCACGACGCAGGCCTGATGCAGCATTGGGATGAATCGCTTCCATGCCCAGGTTTGCCAGTTGGTCAGCCACATCGTAGTTACTCTTGCCAATCGGGCGTACATGCTCCGGACCGACAATCCGCGGATCGGCACTACTCAGGTGGTATTCTTTGTGAATCACAGCACGGCTGGCTTTACTCAACACCGCCAGACGGCTGAAAGTCATTTCACTGTAGCCGCGGTCGTAAGTCTTCATCAGACCTTCATCGCAGTAAACATAACCGGTCACAATCGGCAGCTCTTTGCTCAGATCAATGTCTTTAATGGCATCCAGAATCACCGCATCCAGATCACCCTGAACATTGTTTTCCGCACCCCAGCCGGATAAATCCACGAAGCGTGACTGAATTCCAACATTATTCAGCATCAGCGTGGTATTGAATGCAGAATGCGCTTCACCAATCGAAGACAGAAACTCACGAATCTGCGGCAGATAACTCGCCAGTGAAAACTGTCCGTACTGACAGGTCTCTAAAATATTCTCAATACAAGTAATCGCATTTGCAATGCGTTCTTTGACAAAATTATCGGCGCGATTACGGCAAAACAGATCAGGAAACATCGTGTCGTTGATCAGCAGCATACGCTGCTCCAGCGCTTTCAGTTTTTCGCGCCAGACATCATTACGATCTGCAATATGACGGAAGATACCGGGTTCACCTGTCCGCTTGCATTCCAGTAAAGCGTCTGTGATACCACCATAGGCTGAGACAACAAAGATTCGTTGATAAGGATTGTCCGGATACAGCAGGATATTGTCCATCACCGCATCAAACGCAGACATGGAAGTACCGCCGATTTTTTCAACGGTATGAGTCATGGGAACTCCTTGTTCTTTTCATCAGTGGAGACAGTTCGTCTCACACTTGATGGGATTGAAAGGCGGCTGATACCGCCTTTCGATGAACCCTCGGATTGATATCGCAAGGAGGGTAGTTCGCTTGCGGAAATCAGATAGTCTCGATTTCAGTTATTCAGCAGCCGGGTAAACACCGTCTTTGTCGTGCACTTCCATCCCGGTCAGAGGCGGGTTGAAAACACAGGCCATAACCATGTCGACACCTTTGTTCGCACGCAGCTGGTGCTCATCATGCTTATCCAGAACATACAGCGTGCCTGGTTTAATTTCATAGGTCTTGCCGTCTGCAGTGGTCTGAATTTCACCTTCACCGGAAACACAGTAAACCGATTCCAGGTGGTTCTTATAATGAATATGGGTGTCGGTGTTTGCAAAAATAGTCGTGATATGGAATGAGAAACCCATGTTGTCATCACGCAGCAACATGCGAACGCTTTCCCAATTCCCGTTTTCTGCGACAACGCGACGGTCGCTGTCACGGCACTCATCCAGGGTGCGTACAATCATTCTTATTCTCCTTAAGACGCTTTCTTCAATTCAGACTTCGCAAATTCGGCCACAGCATTCTCGAAGATGTGCAGGCCTTTTTCCAGCTCGGCTTCGCTGATAGTCAGCGGACAGAAGAACTTCAGCACTTCATCATTCGGGCCAGCGGTCTCAATAATCATGCCGTTTTCAAAACAAAGCTTACCAATAGCATCAGCAAACTCACCATCATGACAGGCAATACCCTGCATCAGGCCGCGGCCTTTGATTTTTTCGAACACTGCCGGATACTGCTTCAGCAGTTTGTTTAGCGTCACATTCAGCTGATCGGCACGCGCATGGATATGCTGCTCAAATTCATCGTTCTGCCAGTAAGCTTCAATTGCAGCCGCTGCAGTGATAAAGGCATGGTTGTTCCCACGGAATGTGCCGTTGTGCTCACCCGGTAACCACTTGTCCAGTTCAGGTTTCAGCAAGACGACTGCCATCGGGGAACCATAACCACCAATGGATTTCGACAGTGTAACCATGTCCGGCTTGATGCCTGCGGGTTCAAAGCTGAAGAAGGTGCCTGTCCGGCCACAACCAGCCTGAATGTCATCGACAATCAGCAGAATGTCATGACGCTGGCAGATGCCGCTCAGACGTTGCAGCCATTCGTTTGAGGCAACGTTCAGTCCGCCCTCACCCTGAACAGTTTCCAGAATCACTGCAGCCGGTTTATCCAGACCACTGGAGTTATCAGTCAGCATGGTTTCGAACAGTGCCAGGCCATCCAGTTCAGCGTAACCTTCATATGGCAGACGGGTCACGCCAGTGAGAGCCATACCCGCGCCACCCCGGTGGTGCTGGTTACCCGTCGCCGCCAGGGCACCGTATGACACACCATGGAAACCATTAGTGAAAGCAACAATATTCTGACGGCCCTTCACTTTGCGTGCCAGTTTTAGTGCGGCTTCAACGGCGTTTGTACCCGTCGGGCCAGTAAACTGTACTTTGTAATCCAGACCACGCGGGGTCAGGATGAAATTTTTCAGGTTTTCTAAGAAAGCCGCTTTGGCTTCTGAATGCATATCCAAACCGTGCGTGAGGCCATCTTGATCGATGTAATCCATCAGTGCTTTTTTCAGCACAGGGTTATTGTGGCCGTAGTTCAGCGCACCGGCGCCTGCCAGGAAATCCAGGTAGCGATCGCCTTCACTGGTGTTCAACCAGCAACCCTTAGCAGATGAAAAAACCACCGGGAAATTGTTGGCGTAACATTGAACATTTGATTCCTGCGCATTAAAGATATTCATGACTAATCCTGTTTTGTCGTGATTTATTGTTTCAGTGGAATGCGATAGAGATATTCCGAATCATGTTTACCGTCGAAATGTTTCTCTTCGTCAAGGAACAGCGAGACTTCACCTAAGTTGCCATTCGCCTGGTCCACTTTTTTAAACAACGCCCAAGAGGCTTTATTGAGGCGGGTGATTGTGGTTTCGATATACCTGATGTCTTTCAGGTCATCACGCGCCAGGAGTTGTTGAATCATCTTGAAAGCGAGCCCTTTACCACGCGCTTTCTCACTGACCGCAACCTGCCAGATAAAGAGGGTGTGCTCTTTTTCCGGGACCCGGTAAGCCGAGACAAATCCTGCCATCTCATCGTCAAGCTCTGCGACAATACAGGTGTCTTTGAAATGAGTCGTCTGCAGGAAGTTACAGTAGGAGGAGTTGGTATCTAATGGGGGACAAGATTCGATCAGTGAATGCACTCGATAACCATCTGAACGCTCCGGTTTTCGAAAAACAAACTCTTCCTGAGTCTTGGTCGATGTTTCTGGGGCTTCTGCCCATGGTGCCATTGTAATCATTGGTCGCCACATTGTTTAGTGCTCTAATGAATTCAGAAACAATTATAGGGTTCAGATAAATTAAATCAACCCCATAGAATTGGATAAACATTACATTTTAAGCATAAACAACTGATTTAGAAGGGATAAAAAATACAAAATGATTACAAATCAAATTATTACAGAACTAATCATATAAGTGTCATCAAAACCACATAAAGTGGGGAATCGTGCCTGCTCATGGTCTGAAAGGCATACGAAAAGTTCTGAACTGGGTCTGAAAAGTCAAAAGGATTGAAACCTGAAAAGGGATAAATGAAGTGTCGCGGATAGGGAAAAAAGCAGGGGACAGAGGCAATTAGCGCGCAAGCTCAATGGCCATCAACACCGCAATGGCGATCAGTGCACAGATCCCCATCCCGAAAAACAGTGTCTTTTGTTTCTGCTCATCAAGAAAACGAGAGAGCAGAAAAGCCAACGCAATCAACAGTACAATGACGACAAATTTCAGCATACCACTCCCCTGTTATTCATCATCCACAGTCACACTCGCGGCTGCGCGTGTTTTCTGAAGAAGGCGTTTTGTTCTTCAACTTAGCACTGATTGGCGACACATTCCTCTCTAACTCTGGAGTTTGCGGCTCTGAACTCAGTTCCCCCGCATAAAGGACCCGATTCTTTCCCTGCGATTTCACCCGATAAAGCGCTTTATCAGCCTGAGAAATAGTAAATTCCATCCCGTCAGCGAGCCGCGAAAAACCAACGCTGACGGTCAGTGAACATCGCTTATCCTGCGCATGGATGTCCTCAGCCCTGACACTCCTGCAAAAAGCCACCAGCTTTTCTCGGGCAGTTTCGCTGTCAGGCGCTTCCATCAAAACCGCAAACTCTTCTCCGCCATATCGACACAATACCGAATTCGAGTGAAAGCTTTGATGCATTAGCGCCGCAATCTGCAAAATCACCTGATCTCCGAACAGATGCCCATAGGTGTCGTTGATCGACTTGAAATCATCAATATCAATCATGGCCAGATAATACCGACTGTCTGTATCTTCTAACCGGCTTTCCATCTGCTTGCGGAGAAAGTTCTTATTCTTCAGCCCGGTCATCTGGTCCTCACTGCGAATATGGTGCGCCAGCAGCAACTGATTCAATGCACTGATGGTATAATTCACAATCATTTTGGCAAACAAAGGGTAGGCCTTCCCCGGCCGGATAATGTAAAGCAAGCCAATCAATTGTTTCGTCGGGCAGGAGGACTCCCCATGACGGGACATATTCATCAATGGCAAGCGTATACAAGATTCCTGTGGTGCGATACGTCGCACGATCGGATCCTGCTCAGGCCTGCAGTAGCGGCCTAACTGCTGACAACCCGATAAACGGCAAATTAAATCCGGCGGTATATTTTCCCTGAGGTGGTGAGAGTGTTCTTCAAGAATGCCTTCCTTTTCGTTCATCACAAACAGATAGACCTGACGACTGCCAATCGTATCATTCAGCAGTTTGGACAACTGGATATGCAACTCTTCAAATTCTAATGCATCCAGTAATTGCCCACCAACCTGATGAACCCGACTGAACAGGTATCCAACCAGCAGGATAAAAATCAGAATCATGAGTAACGTCCCGCCGACAACGCCCATTTTCAGTGCACTGGCGGTGATTTCCTGATTCCGTGTCCCTGACAGCAAGATCCAGCCAAAACGATCATTCGTATCGTAAACGCTGAATTTAAATTCATTTTTGTATTCGTAGGATGGGATTTCCCCCGACTTCTCTCCAGCTGAAATTTGTTTCACCAACCCTCGTTTCGTGCCGACAGACTTGGTCCCTAATCGCTCCGGTTCCGGATGAATGACGACCTCATGCGTGATGGCATCCACGCCAAATACATAACCATCTTCCATCGTTTTCAGATCAGAAAGATCGGCCGACATTGCACTGACATCCAGCTCAAGCAGAATCCGGACATCCGTTTGATCCGAAACCGCAACTTTCCGAACCATGGCCACACACCATTGCTGTGTGCTTTTACTTTGATAGATGGGTGAAAGAAACGTTTCACCAGGTAACTGGTCCTTGTCGTACCATGGGCGACCCGGAGCCTTGCCCGAAACACTATCCACCCGGAAACCATCCGTGCCGTAGTAACTCGTCCCGATGAGTAACCCAATTTCTAAAAACTTATTCTGCCGCTCAACGATATACTGAGCAGCACTGAGAAAGCTGTTGAGATCACTTTGATCTTTCAGGAGTTCAGCCAGTAAATACAACTGATTCTCAGCAGCCGTGTGGTGCTGATTCAAGTAATCCTGCGCCACATTTATATTAGCGCGTGACTGCGCATAGGCACTGTACTGAATGGCTTTGTAATCGGAATAACCAACGTAAATCAGCACCGTCACCAATATCAGAAATACAGGGATAACTAAATTAATTAGATATTTAAGCTTTAAATCCATTTAAAAAATCAATCGGTCAAGCGTACCAAGTAAGATATGAATCGGAGCGATTATATCCAAGGGTGGAACGAATGTCGCAGTCTAAGTCTCTGATAGGGTCGGCTCTTCACATTTTCTATGTATCGATTGCAATGAATGCGTCATCATTACGACACCCCATCGTCATACTAAAAAACTACGCTTTTTTCTGAATCTGATATCTTGAAAAACAGGTCATATCGACTATGGGAAAAAACGCCTACCGCACCCTCTGGCTGTCAGACATTCATCTGGGCAACCGGGATTGTAAAGTAGATTATCTGCTGGATTTTTTAACCCGCCATCAAGCTGATACGCTGATTCTTGTCGGTGACATCGTGGATCTCTGGTCCCTGAAGTCCCGTTACCACTGGCCTGAAAGTCATACCCGTGTGATTCGTTTACTTCTGGAACAGGCTGAAGCAGGATGCCGCATTGTTTATATTCCCGGCAACCACGATGAAGCTGTGCGTAAGTTCATTCAGTTTAATTCGGGCAATGTCGAACTCGCCCACCGATACGTTCACACCAGCGCAAACGGACAGCGCATTCTGGCCCTCCATGGCGATGAGTTTGACAGCCTGGTCTGCCACAGCAAACTGACGTCGCTGCTCGGTGATCTGGGCTATGACCTTTTATTATTTATGAACCGCTGGCTGAATGTATATCGCCGCATCACGAAGCAGCCTTACTGGTCACTGGCCAGCTATCTGAAGGCACGTGTGGAAAAAGCGAATGTTGCCATTGCCCGCTTCAGGCACGCAGCGATCACCATGGCCAAGCACAAAGATGTCGATGCCATTGTCTGCGGCCATATTCACCATCCGGAAATTAGAGAAGAAGACGATATTCTTTATCTCAACGATGGCGACTGGATTGAGAATTGCACTTTTCTGGCTGAACACCATGACGGGGTGATTGAATTAATTCGTTGGACTGAACAAGCAGAGTTGCTCGACAGTTCAGATAAGTTCCGGGTCAAACGCGATACACCAATGGTAATTATCGAAAAACCGCAACGTCAGGCAGACAGGGTCGCCTGAACCTCAAAAAAACGGCGGAAGCCTGTGCTGTCCGCCGTGTGGTGTTATCCTTGCAAGCAACGGTTTCGGTCACTTCAGGCTGTGCTGACCAGTCGCAGCAACACCTGAACCGGATGCTTCATCCGAATATGTTCGAATCGCTTCACCTGAGTCCGGCATGAATAGCCGGTCGCCATACAACGTTCCCCGTCAAGCGTGGCCAGATTGGGTTGCCAGCTCAACTGATACACCCCTTTTGACGTCTCCAGCTTGTCTTTTTCATGACCGAATGTACCAGCCATGCCACAACAGCCGACTGAGATGGCTTTCAGACTGGCCCCGAAATGACTGAAGATCGCGCCCCACTCTTTTTCGGCATTTGGCATTTTCGTTTTTTCAGTGCAGTGTGCGAACAGATACCAGGGTTCCTCATTTTCACGCGGGTCAACAGCACGCAGCTCTTTCAGTAGTGGGGTCAGCCACTCATGTGCCGTCACAACCTGAAACGCCCCCCGCTGTTCTCCGAGAATTTCCTGATATTCATCGCGGTAACAAAGGACAAGTGCCGGATCCACGCCTACCATCGGGATGCCCAGTGCACTCAGCTGATTCAGAAAATCAGCGGTGTTTTTAGCCGTTTTCGCGAACTGACGTAAAAAGCCCTTCACATGTTGCGCTTTCCCGTTGGGCTTAAATGGCACCAGCATCGGCTTCCTGCCCAGTTTTTCGATCAGCAATACAAAATCGCGAACAACTTCCGCATCGTAATAACTGGTAAACGGATCCTGCACAATCAATACGTACTGTTGACGTTCTTCCGGCGACAACGCCTGCAACCACTGCAAATCAAAACGCGTGGCATGATGTCCATCCAGCCCCTGCATCAGCGTTGGCACCGACAGCTCAGGCATGTCGACATAACCCAGCATTTTTTCCGTCAGCGATTTTGACCAGCGTGGACGCATCACGGCATTCATCAGCGAAGGTGCTTTAGCCATCAGTGGCAGGTAATCTTCAACATAGGCCACCAGATAGTCTTTGGCAGGACGCTGGTAGCGGCTGTAGTAGATATTCAGGAAGCGTGAACGGAAGCTGGGCACATCCACTTTAATCGGACACTGACTGGCACAGGCTTTACAAGCCAGACAGCCATTCATCGCTTCCATGACTTCATGGGAGTAATCATACTGAGTGCGGTTGCGGCCAAAGCTGTTCCGGAACCGATCCATAATCTGCTTCACCGTCGGGGATTTTTCCATCAGATCCCGTTCGATTGTAACCGGATCAACCCCCTGCGCGGCCAGCAATCGCAGCCATTCACGCACCAGCCCGGCACGACCTTTCGGTGAGTGGCGACGGTCAGCACTGACTTTCATCGACGGACACATTGGTGAACTGGTGTCGTAGTTAAAACACAGACCGTTGCCGTTACATTCCATCGCCTGTTTGAAGCTGTCTCGCACCTGTACCGGGATCTGGCGGTCAAAGTTACCCCGCTTCACCCCATCCACTTTCACCAACGTTGCATCGCTGTCCAGTGGCGTACAAATTTTTCCGGGGTTGAGACGGTTCTGCGGGTCAAACGCTGCTTTAATCCGGCGAAGCTCCGTAAAGAGTTCATCACCAAAAAAAGCCGGACCATATTCCGAACGGTAGCCTTTACCGTGCTCACCCCACATCAGGCCACCATATTTCGCGACCAGTGCAACCACCTGATCGGAAATTTCTTTCATCATTTTTTCCTGATCCGGATCGCACATATCCAGCGCCGGCCGGACATGTAAGACCCCGGCGTCGACATGACCAAACATGCCGTAATGCAACTGCTTCTCATCGAGCAACTGACGGAATTCAACAATAAAGTCGGCCAGATTTTCCGGCGGAACGCAGGTATCTTCGGCAAAAGGAATAGGTTTCTGCCAACCTTTTGCAGCGCCCAGCAAACCCACCGCTTTCTTGCGCATGTTGTAAATTTTATTGATGCTGTCGAGTTCTTCGCATACCTGAAAGCCAATGATGCCCTGCTGGCCGATCAGGTTCTCCAGCCGCGCGCACAACTGACTGACCTGTTCTGCAATCAAGGCTTCATCGTTCCCGGCAAACTCGACAATATTGATGCCCTGCATGTCTTTCCCGGGTACATCCGTCAGCAAATCGCTCACCGTATGCCAGACGATGTCCTGCCGCGCCAGGTTCAACACTTTAGAATCCACGGTTTCAACCGATAAGGCTTTGGCTTCAACCATCACCGGCGCATTGCGCAGCGCAGCATCGAAACTGTCGTACTTGACGTTCACCAGCGTCCGGGCTTTCGGAATGGGTGTGATATTCAGTTTGGCTTCTGCGATAAAGGCCAGCGAGCCTTCGGCACCACAGAGTAAGCGAGCCGGATCGAACTGGCTGAGATCATCGTTATAGGCATGCTTGAGATCATAGCCGGTCAGAAATCGGTTCAGGGGCGGGAATTTATCCAGAATTTGCGGTCGCTTTTCACGACAAACCCGTGCCGTCACCGCCACGGCTTCTGCTGCCTGCCCGCTTGATGTTGCAAAACTAGCGACGTCAGCTTCTGACATGGGTTCAGTATCCAGCACAGAGCCATCAACCAGCACAGCTTTCAGGGCCAGTACATGGTCTGAAGTTTTGCCATATTGCAGCGAGCCCTGACCGGAAGCGTCCGTATTGACCATGCCACCAATCGTGGCCCGGTTACTGGTTGATAAATCCGGAGAGAAAAAGAAACCGTGTGGGCGCAAGGCATCATTGAGCTGATCTTTCACCACGCCGGTCTGAACCCGGACCCAGCCTTCTTCGGGATTGATTTCAAGAATTTGGTTCATGTGGCGGGACAGATCCACCACCACACCGGGAGTCAAAGACTGACCATTGGTCCCTGTGCCGCCACCGCGGGGAGAAAAACTGACCTGAAGAAACTCAGCCTGCTGGCCAACCTTTCCAACCAGAATCAGATCATCCACACTTTTCGGAAACACAACCGCCTGTGGCAGTTGCTGATAGATGCTGTTGTCTGTTGCCACCGCCAACCGGCTAGCGTAAGTGCGTTCAATATCGCCGGAAAATCCTGCATCTTCCAGCGCATCCAGATATGACAGTACGACAGGATCGATACTGTGCTCATAAGTCAGTGCGGGTAACATTGCTCTCCTTGTCCAGTTCGGGCGTTCCTGCTTCCACTGGCTCCATACTATGCTGGCTTTTTTCCCCGTACTCACAGTGGTTCATTCACCCGGTCAGCTCCCGACCGTATGATTCAGCACCGCAGATGAGGGATATGCCTTATTGATATAATCGTTTACCCTAACTTTACCGCACTCAAAGCATGAAACAAAGCACTTGCGGGGGTTGGTCTGATACTCAACGCCCGTATACGTGAGGCTGAAAAAGTGAACGCTCACGATTTATGATTGCTTCTGTTCAGGGTCAGCCAGTAAACGCAGCATCACAGAAGAACCGGCAACCAGCCAGATCGCCAGTAAGAAGGCTCCGACGGCCCGCAGGCTGAGAATAATCGGGCTGACAGAGCAATGGTCTGCAAGTTCTGTCGAGAAATACGCAATGCTGCCCGCCCCGATCAGTAAGCAAGAAGCCACCAGCATATGCCGCATTACAGACAAACTCAGTGCGCGCTTCGGTAAAGCGTCCAGACTCAGAAACACACCAAGAGAAATGGCGAACAGGTAGGAATGTTGTGGGAGTTGCGTCAGCCCGGCAGCTGATCCGGTCAACACAGTGATGCCCAGCCAGATTGACTTTCCTCGGATACTGGCCGGCGTGATCACACGGGCAAAAATCACCAGAAGCAAGATCCCCAGCAACATGGCAGCCAGAGTATCACTGATAAAATGAACACCGTACCAGACCCGCGCAGCCGCCTGACCCACAACCAGTGCAATCACGATCAGCAAGCCGGATTTGGCATGATTCCAGGACTTTTTCGCACAGAATTTCAGCCAGATCATGCCCCAGACAACCGTTGCCAGCAGCGTATGACCACTCGGAAAACCAAAGCCGTAGGCATCGCCTTGCTGCAAAGCCGGGATGAGATAAAAGGGCCGTGGTGAATGGAGCAGATCCTTGAGCCAGGTCGAGCACAGAATCGCAAGTATGGTGGCAGACACAAGTTGCAGCATCGCAACAGGTCCGAGCAAAGAGGCAATCCCAACAGCCAGCAAAAACACGAACCAGTATTCACCGGAAAGATTCAGCAACCACATCAGGGTATTGAACAAGGTCTGTGCCGTCGACGACAAGGTACTGCCCCAGGCCTGAAAATGCTGAATGATCTTCAATTCCGCCTGATGCAAACCGTTCGCCTGCGCACTGATATCCTGATAAAACACAACCTCACTTTCCGGGGTCGCCTGCATCCACTGATATAAATACAGAATATCCCCCGGATAGCGGTACTCCCCTTCCCTCAACGTCAACGGCGACATCAGATAGACATTTTTTACTTCTGAACCAAAATGCGGAGCGTTCCAGGAGGCAACCTGATGCCGCTGGTTCAGATCCATCCGTTGCGCCACTAAAATGGGTTGCTTGGTGACACAGGCAAAAATTGCAGCCCGATCGCGATATTGCAATAACTGAACAACGTCAACGTCCAGACCGGTTTCCTCTTTGGCTTCCCGCAGTGCCGTCACACTGGCGGTATCGCGGTGATCAATGTAGCCACCGGGAATCGATAACTTTTGCGAGATAATTTCCGTCAGCATGATCATCTGCTTTCCGTGCCGGATAATGCAGGCCGCCCCAACCAAATCCGTGGGCTGTTCCACTGTGCTTGTTTCCGGCAAAAACTTTTCCCTGTTTTCCTCTGCAGCATTCACAACCAAAGGCCATGACACCAGCCAAAAGCAAAATAATGCCATGGCAACCATGACCTGAGCAGGCTGAAAATGTTCACGCTGTCTGTTCACTGGAAACCTTTCTAATATTTCATTAACAATTCAGAATTTTAACAATGCAAAGCATATGCCACCACGAAAAATCCATCAGTGTGTGATGCATCCCCAAGTGCCCGAAAAGGCAGGCTGAGAAAAAGCAGGCATCATAGTTCGATTTGATTCAGGTGCATCCTCGGGCTTTACGCATAGCCAAGAAGTTCCCACAATAGACGCATCTCTTTTCACTGGTGAGACAATGATGACCCAAGCCACATCCCCCGAGCTTGCCCCAGACTACTATCGTCAGAACTTTGAAATTCTGCTGGAGGAAGTGGATCGCCAGTATCAGGATTTACTGAGTCAGGCCGAACGCCGCTGGATGGCGGATTATCACGAACTCCCCGATTGTGCAAAGCTACTGTATATTCGCCTACTCTCACGGAAAAGCCTGTTTTTCCGTGTTTCACGCTTAAATTACCCGGAAATAGACACGGTCAGACAGGCCATTGTGTCCTTGTTGCACTCCGGGTTCATCAGTCAGAGTCAGGCAAACTGGCCGAAAGAATCTCTCCTGAACCTGTTTACCAAACCCGAACTGCTGGCATCTTTTGACGCTTGTTCGTACCCGGCTTTATGGCAGGCATATCCCGCGCTCAGGCAACTAAAAAAGGCTGCATTGGTCGAAGCGATTGTGTGCCAGATTCCCGATTGTCTGTCTTTGAACGACACGCTGATCCGGGTCGAACATCAGCGCCATTTAACAACTTTCCTGCTGTTATTTTTTGGCAACCAATATCAGGATCTGAGTCAGTTTGTTCTGGCCGATTTAGGACTGCATCGGTTTGAAGCCTACCAGACAGACACAAACACCCGATTGTTTCAGCAAAGACACCACATCGTGCAGTGGCTGCAACTCGAAACGCTGGCACAGCACTACGACACCATCGCAGCCGCGAAGCAGCCTGATGCCATGGCAGCATTCGCGAAGACCTTGCCGCCCGCGTCGGACTGGCCTCCGCTTGAACGCCATCGTCAGCGTCTGCTGAACCGGGTGGCACGCGATCTGGAGCGCTGCGGGCGATTTGATCTGGCGCTGTATTTATTCAGCCGAAGCGCCCTGCCCCCCAGTCGCGAACGTCAGGTCAGAATCCTGATTCAGTTCAACCGCCCGCAGACGGCACTGGCGATCTGTCAATCCATGCGACAGCAACCCCACCATGAAGAAGAACTGGAAATCGCGGAACGGCTGAAGCTCAAACTCAATCGGATGCTGAAACGCCCAGCCCAGCCAGCAGCCCGAGAACAGTTTTGTGAAGAAACCCTGCATTTACCTGCAACCGGATTACGGGTCGAACTGGCCGTTGTCGCGCATTACCAGCAGCAAGGCTGGACGGTGCATTACACAGAAAACGCCCTCTTGTGCGCGCTGTTTGGTCTGGCCTTCTGGGATATTATTTTTTCGCCAGTGTCCGGCGCTTTCCTCAATCCTTTCCAGCGCGCGCCCAGAGATATGTATCACCCCGAATTCAAAACACGACGAGAAGCCATGCTGACGTCCCGCCTGGAAGCCATCCGGACCGGGCAATGGCAAGAATGGCTCACGGTATTTCATCACAAACAAGGCATCACCAACGATTGGGTCAACTGGGCGCTGGTGTCACCTGAACTCATCACAAACACACTTGCCTGCTTAACCCCTGAACACCGTCATACCATTTTATCCCGCTTGCTGTTCGATCCGCGGCAGAACCGCAGTGGCCAGCCTGATCTGATCCTGTTGAAAAACGGGCAGCTCCGATGGGTTGAAGTCAAAGGACCGGGCGATACACTGCAAGCGAATCAAAAACGTTGGTTGCGGCTGTTTCAGCAATGTGGACTGGATGCCCGGATCAATCATGTGGTCTGGCAAATGTGAACCTTATCAAGAAAGGTCAAATCCCGGTCAATTTTAAGAACACAATCCGGTTCAAATAGTCGTTTAAAGACCATATGAACTAAGATTGATTCTATAAGAAGTACAGCATTTCAGTGGTGTGATCATGCAGGCGACAAGAACGATCAATAAAATCCGCTACGGTCGGAAATCCGGCCCCATGACAGCCTATATCTATCAGGAAAACCTTTCAGAACTGAATCCGTTCGTTCTGTGGGATCATTTCGATGCCAATGGCATCAAAGAAGAAACCGGGCTCGATTATCACGGCCATTCCGGGATTGAAGCATTCAGCTATCCGGTCACCGGCACCTTACATCACATGGATTCGTGCGGTTGCTCTGTCACCATGCAGACCGGCGATCTGCAAATCATGACAACGGGCAAAGGCATCGTTCACAAAGACACCATGCAACCGTTAGGGGGGCGGGCAGAATCGTTTGCCCTCTGGACCGCACTGCCAGCCGGTGAACGGGAAATGGCCGATGCGTCCAGTCAATATATCGGGACAGGCAGTCTACCTCTGGTTGAAGAAATGGATACAACCACCAAGGTGCTGATTGGTGAGTACAAACAGGCGAAAAGTCCGCTGTCCTCCAGCATTCCGGTAACTTATCTGGATATTATGATTGCGCCTTACGGAGGATGGTACTGGGAGCCGGATGAACGTCTGGTATCAGGCTTTGTCTATATGCGATCCGGCTCGGTGTATATCGGCGCGAATCAGCTGTACCCGCAGCAAATGGGGATTCTGAATCCCTCCAAGCTGCCGATCCATATCAAAACCAGTCAAAAGGGTGCGCGGCTTTTTCTCATTCTGGGTGAACCGCTGAACCAGCCGATGCTGAGCTCGGGCAGCTCAGTCCACTCGAACCCCGAAAATTTACATCAGGGCAGCGATACCATTTCCGCGCTGATGGCAAACCACCCGGTGCATCTGGCCGATCCCAGCTGAGCGGTTCACGCTCAGTTCGATGAAACGCGGTGACCGATGCGACAAGTGCCGTCAGACTGAAACCACACTGCTTGTGTTTGCTTTTTCGCGATCAGGATCGGGCCATCATCAAAGAACAGGAAATTTTTCCAGTGACGCTTGAACACATCCCAACGCGTTTCAATTAGATTGTACTTCTCGTAGCAAAAATATACCGGCGTATTGTCTTCCCACGCCAGAAAAGCCGCCAGGGCTTCCGGCAAAGCGTTGTCATCATCGTGATCCCACGCATCTTGCCAGTTCACAGTGTCAATCCAGTTTTTGTCCTGCGCTGGCCAGTCTCCTTGTCCGAAATGATCTGCATCCGGGCTTTGCGCACTGATGTGCTCACGCCATAACGTGGCCGAGCGGGCTTGAGTCAAAGGATGGATTTGTGCCAGATCCGCTGCCGGGACAGGCATGGATGCATGGGTGAAAATCCACTTGCGGGAGTAAGCGTTAATATCGATGTAATGCATGATCTGATTCGGAAAACAATAAGACCGGGAAATGTACCGCAGATAGCCGTCTGATGCCAGACGGAGTCGATCAGGCGTGATTTGTGACATGACATGCTGCAGGCAGAAATTGGCCAGCCTGACAGGCTGGCCGTACACGACAGACCAACAGGCAGACCCAAACCACCTTGCAGATTCGGATCTACCCATTATTTCGCCGACCAAAAATTACTGATCCAACCGCCCGCGCGATCATCAAAATGATTGCCATTGAACAAATGTTGCTCAGCGTGATCAAGGTGGGTACTGGTTTCCAGCAAATGATAAATATGGTTTGCCATCGGATCATCACTGCTTTCGAGTCGCTTTCTTGTTGCAACCTCTTTAATAATCTGCAGCCGATAGGCACCATTCGCCTTTTTCATGCAATCCTCCGTCTCGTCTCAGGTTTTACGGGCAGGTCATGTCTGCGTCTCAACCGTGTCGGCATTGGATGTGGTTATGGATACGCAGAGCCCATAAACCTTAGGTACAGAGTGAAATTGCGTCAAATTTCCGACATCTCTTTGTCATCTTGGCGTGCTAGTGAACATCGGGAGCACCAACGTATGATCAGTGAATTAGGCGAGCTCCGGCCTGCGACCTCCTGCCTCAATGTTGATTCATTCAGCTAACCCACTGAATTTACTGACATGAAACTGACATAAAAACTTCATCAAATTCATAGGATAAGCATCTGATGATTCAGGCAATCTGGTGAGAAAAACCAGACAATATAAACCCATCAATCACACCCGGCATGAACTCCCTGCCATTGTCCATTGTCTCAATGATGGAGAGCATCCCTTGTGGTGTTTGCTAAATTAATGAATGTGGGTTGATGTCGCTCATGGTTCAGATTGAAAAGTCCGGGAGAGGTTTCGTGAATCGTACTATTTTTTTTTCAGCTTTGATGCTGTGTCTGTCCCCGCTATCCGCCCTGGCTTCGCCTCCTGCCGAATGGCACCAGTGTGTCAAAACACTCACTTATGATTTGTATTACGGCAGCCATAAAATTGGATTTTTTGAACGCAAACTCAGCTGGGAAAATAATCAGACCGTTGATATCCGCTCCCGCAGCCGCCTGTCTGCCATTGTGGCCAAAACCAACTTTGAGCAGCACACCCGAGTGATTTGGTCAGACATCAAGAATTCTTTCCTGACCCAATCCTTCAATCGTTCGATCACAGGTCTGCTGGATGGTGAAACCCGCGCTCAGTTCAATCAGGATGGCACACACTCCGAAATCGTCAATGACGGCGAAAAAATGAAGTTTGACAGTGCCGACCTGCCTTTACTGGATGTCGAAGCCGTTGCCAGCCAAATGCGGCTGAATCTGATTCAGGGTAAGAAAACCTTCGATTTTAAAATGCAGGAATCCGATGATGTGAGTCATTACTATTTTCGGGTGGCTGGTGAAGAAAAACTCAATACCAACTACGGCACCGTGAATACGGTCCGGGTTGAACAGATTAAAAAACCCGATCGTCAGGTCAACCTGTGGTTCTCTCCCGATCTGGATTATCAGTTGGTCAGAGGGACTTACAAACGTAAAATTCTGGACCTGAAAGCCGTTTTGCGCACCAAACGGGAACTGTGTCCGCAAAGCTATTTCACCAGCAACAACCCGGAGGCGATGACCGCACAATCAGCGCCGATGAACTGATCTGTGTCATCGACAAACTGACCTGCGTTCCGGCTATTTCTGAAATGCTTTCCCACCAATGATCTTGAACGCGGGTGTGCCCCGAACCAGCGTATCGCGGGCAAACACCTGCTCACATCCGGGGCAGCAGCAGGGTGTCGTCGTATGGTCTCTGACAATCCGCTCTTTAAAACATTTCACCAGCGCACCCTTTCCGCCTTTACGATATTTCAGCAAGAGTGTCCGGCATTGGCTGCAATAGATTTCAACGGTTCTTTCCGGTCCTTTTTTATTGGGCTTCGCCATGGTCAGAACAGCTTTCTGGACCGATGAACCAAGCGATCAATACAAGGCAGGTGCGCCGCCTCAACCCCGGCAAGATTACCGTACTTCGGGCTTTCTCGATCGTTTTCCAGCGGGTGATGCCATCCGGAGGTCGTCTCCACAAAAGTTCGGGCAAAGGCATCAGAAATCGACAGGCATCCGGCCAGCACCGTGTCGACATAAGTCTGCATGATCGGTTGCTGGTCGCAAGGCGGGGCTGGATTCGCTTTCACATACACCCAGACTGGCGCATCAAACGACAGAAGCTCATCCTGAAGAATTCGGGCCGGATCCAGCTCAACCCGCTGGTATCCGCGTTCACGCTGGTCAAAATGGCCAAGGAAATGATCTTCAACTTTCAGCAGTACGCCATTACAGCGGCCTTCTCCGAGCGACGCCACCAGGGGAGAAATGGCATAAGAACCATCCACTTTCCCCCAGTGGCGCTGAAGACCTTCCACCTCTGCCGGAATTGCGGCGCCGGTCTGCCCGGTGCGTTGACGTGAAGCACGATTGATCAAACTTCCATAGCCAAAGATATACATCCTTTCCTCCTCTGTCGGGAATGATTTGGTCTCAGAATGGCAGGCCAAAAAAATGCGAGAATCGCTGCCATGCTTTTCGCAATGATACCAAATCGCCACGAATAAATCGGATGTCTTTTCCAGGGCGCGCCTGAGCCAGTCTGGGCAAATCAATACGGGCGACACATCCCAGCTTGGGATAACCGCCCAGTGTCTGCCTGTCATTCAGTAAGACGATTGGCTGACCATTCGGTGGGATCTGAACCGCCCCCAGTGCAATCCCTTCAGAAACGATCCCGGCCGGACCGCCCAGAATGACGTTGCCCTCCAGACGGCACCCCATCCGGTCACTTTCAGGCAAGACATGATAATGATTATCAAAAAACTGATTTCTGGCATCCGGTGGAAAAAACTCCCACTGTGAGGAGGCCAGCAGATGCAATTCGATCGGGCTCTCATAATCTGGAATAAACCGGGGCGGGACGTATCGGGGACGATGGTGATACAGACTCGCAAGAACCGGTAGCTGATCCCCTTGTTTTAATGGCCCGCCGTCCAGACCTCCCATCTGATTGCGCACGACCGTCGCCCGGCTGCCAAGCACAGGCTGTGTATCAATGCCCCCCTGAATCGCCAGATAAGCCCGCAGCCCGCTGCGGGCATAGCCCAATTGCAAGGTTTGGCCTTTTCGCATCACAAAGGTGGCCCAGGTATCTACGGGTTCGCCGTCTAAAGTTGCCTGCATTTCGGCACCGGTCAGCGCACACTCTATCTCTGCATGTGCTTTAAAACTGGCCTGCCCCAGCGTGATTTCGAGCTGAGCACAGTCCATCGGATTGCCCAGTAAATAATTCGCCCAGCAATAGGCATGTAAATCTGCCGCACCGCCCTGACTTAATCCCTGACGGGCAACTCCCAGGCGACCTGTGTCCTGAATCAGCGTGAGCGTGCCGGGGCGGATCACTTCCAGTGTGGCCATATTTCCCCTCCGAGCGAATGAAATGTCTGACGATCAATCGGCTGAAAACGGACCTGATCCCCAACCTGAAATGGGGTCATCGGCTCCTGATGCGGATTGAACAGCGGCTTGGGGCAGTTTCCGATGATCTGCCAGCCACCCGGCGACTGCGCCGGGTACACCGCCGTTTGCTGATTGGCAATCCCGACACTGCCCGCCGCTACCCGAAGTCTGGGTTCTGCATGTCTCGGTGTCGCGATGGCCTCATCAACGGAAGCCAGAAATGCAAACCCCGGTGCAAAACCAATCGCACAAACGGTATAGGTTGCGCCGCTGTGCAGGGCAATGACCTCGTCGACACTCATCGCCTGACTGGCAGCTAAGGCCGTCAGATCCGGCCCGACATCCGGATGATAAAACACAGGCAGCTCAATCAGCTTTCCCTGCGTCGAACAAGGCTTGTTTTGCCATTGCTGATAACAATGCTGCACACGCTCACGTAGCACGCGCTCGGTGATTTTATCCGGATGAAAATGAATCAGGATGGACGTATAGGAAGGCAGCAAATCGATCAGTTGCTCTGGAAAATCGGCCTGAATCTGGCCGACCAACCGGGCAATCAAGGGCGTCATGCTGACATCAATCTCATCCGCAAGATGGACCATCAAGGTGCTTTCCGACACCGTATCAAAGCGAATCATGACTGCATCGCCTTTCTGATTTCAGCGATGGTCGCAATGGACTCGGGATTATCACCATGCACACACAGAGTGTCCGCCCGCAGGGACAGTGACTGTCCGTTGATCGTGGTCACTGAACCGGTCGCCAGCGCCAATGCCTGCTGTTGAATCCGTGCCGGATCATGGTGAACCGCGCCGGGTTGGTTTCGCGCCACCAGATTGCCCTGTTCGTCATAGGCCCGATCTGCAAAAGCTTCAAAGAGTAACGGCACCTGATACCGGGCTGCTGCCGCCTGAATAACGCTGTTATCGGCTTTCGCCAAAACCATGAGGGCAAGCGGGGTTGGCCGTTGTCGGTTCATCGCTGCGACTGACTTCAGAATCGCATCCAGAACATCTGACCGGCTCATCATGTCGTGATACAGGGCACCGTGCGGCTTCACATACGTAACCTGCGTCCCATGTAACTGGCAGATGGCTTCAAGCGCCCCCGTCTGATAAGCCACCAGATGGGTAATGGCTTCGGGGCTGTGTGGAATGCTGCGACGGCCAAATCCTGGCTTGTCGTCATAGCCCGGATGCGCACCGATGGTCACCTGATGCGCCACAGCACTGGCCACTGTTCTGGCCATGGTGTCCGGGTCTGATGCGTGAAATCCGCAGGCAATATTCGCCTGATCAACATAAGGCATCACCGCCAGATCATCCCCCATCTGCCAGCAACCGTAGCTTTCGCCCATATCACAGTTCAGTTTCATGCAAATCCTTAGCACTCGTTGAGAACTCGTCGAAAAAATATCTACCTGATTCAATTATAACGAGTTTGCCAAAGATTCACCGCCAACCTCAAGTGAACCCTGTTATCTGTTTCAGAAAATCATGGCTGAAAAATATCAATCAGCATTGGGAAAAACGGATGGATTCACAGGTCAGAAGCGATTGACACAGGAAAAAACAAAAACAGGCAAACAGCATTTGCCGGCCTGTTTTCATTGTCACGACCCAAGATCGCAGAATTTACAAAAGCTTGGAAAGAAACTGCACTAAACGCGGATGCTTTGGAGAATCAAAAATGTGCTCGGGGGTATCGCCCACCAGCAATTCACCGTCTTCCATGAACAGCACCCGATCCGCCACTTCTTTGGCAAATCCCATTTCATGCGTTACGACCACCATGGTCATGCCTTCTGCCGCCAGATCTTTCATCACATCCAGCACTTCTCCCACCATTTCCGGATCAAGTGCAGACGTGGGTTCATCAAACAGCATGACGTCGGGCTGCATGGCTAACGCACGGGCAATCGCCACCCGTTGTTGCTGGCCGCCGGATAACTGCGACGGATACACATCCATTTTCTCAGCAAGTCCGACACGCCTGAGCAACTGCTCTGCGTCGGCTTCGACCTCTGCTTTCACACGGCCCAGCACTTTCTGAGGCGCAAGCATCACGTTGCCCTTGACCGTTTTGTGAGGAAACAGGTTAAAAGACTGAAAAACCATGCCAACATTGGCACGTAATTCATTGATATTGGTCGATTTAGCATACATATCCATGCCATCGATCTGAATCTGGCCGGAAGAAATCACTTCCAGTTGATTGAGTGTGCGCAGAAAAGTCGACTTTCCGGAGCCTGAGGGGCCGATAATCACCACCACTTCACCCCGCTTGATGGTCGCACTCACATCCTTCAGTGCATGGCACTGATTCGGATAAATTTTATTGACGCCTTCTGCGATAATCATGTCATCACCCTGGTATGTTCTAGTCACTGCTCGCCAACCTCTTCTCAATGCGTTGTACTGCCCAGGATAAGCTTGTCGTCAGTAGCAGGTACAAAGCTGCAACCACAAACCACACTTCAAAAGTGGCAAAGCTTCCACTGATCACCTCGCGGCCGGCCTTCGTCAAATCCGTAATTGAAATAACAGACACCAGCGAAGAATCTTTGATCAGGGTGATGAGCTGCCCGGCCATCGGCGGTAAGGTTCGCTTGAACGCCTGCGGCAAAATGACATACATCATCGCCTTGGGGTAACTCATCCCCAGTGACCGTGCCGCTTCCATCTGGCCAGGGGGAATGGACTGGATGCCAGAGCGGATGATTTCGGCAATATAAGCACCGGTGAAAATCGACAGTGCAACCACACCGGCCGTAAAGCGTTCCAGATCAAAAATCGTGCCCAGAAAAAAATAAACGATGAAAATCTGGACCAGTAATGGCGTGCCACGAATCACCTCAACATAAAGAAACGCCATATTCTTAGTGACAGGATTATGGGAAATGCGCATCAGGCCAGCAATCAGGCCCAGAATGATGGCAAAGAACAGGGACAGGACGGATATCTTGAGCGTAACCCAAAGCCCCATGGTCACAGGTCCGATAGTCCATTGCTCGCTGGTGGCGAGGATATCTCCTTCAAAGACTAAATCGCCTTGTTGGACATTCCGGTGATCATAGGCCGGAATACGCTGAGGGACATCACTGTTATCCAGTTGAATCGTGATGCTGTGATCTGCATTGATCTGAACCGTGCCATCTCCCTGAGCACGATATTCCTGCGGCGAGGTATCAATAATAAAGGGCAACACACGCTGCCACTGCCAGTTGTAGTTAATACTTTGCGATGCCTGATATAACCCAAGCATCAGGAAAGCCAGAATGGCAAAAAAGGCTGCATGCCACAACCAACGGTTCGACGTCCTATTCATTTACTTCTTCCTGAGCCGTTTAGCGGTCTGAAACAATACCACGGCAGGTTTCCCCGCCGTGGTATCGGCGTTACTGCACCTGGCTCAGCCAGCTGTTATCTTTAAACCATTTGTTGTACACGCGCTCGTAGGAGCCATCTCCCTTAATCTGGCGCAGGAAGTTATTCAGGAAATTCAGCATATCCATATCTCCCTGAGCCACTGCCCAGCCTAAAGGCTCATAGGTAAATGGCTGGTCCAGGTGAACCACTTTCCCGTTATTCTGAGACGCATAAATTGCATTGAACGGCATATCGTAAATGAAGGCATCCGCTTTACCGTTTGCCACTTCGAGCACAGCATCAGACTGAGTTTCGAACACATTCAGTTTCGCTTTACTGATCATACGCTTGATTGCCTGCTCCCCTGTGGTACCCAGTTTGGTCGCAATCGTATATTTGCTGTCGTTCAGATCTTTATAACTTTTGATTTTACCTTCCAGCTCAGGCGACAACAGGATAGACTGGCCAACGATGATATAGGGTTCTGCAAAGTTCACCCGCATATTCCGTTTTGCATTTATCGTCATACCCGCGTTAATCATGTGGCACTTGCCCGTCAGCAAGGTTGGAATAATCCCATCCCATGCGGTATTCACCGGTACATATTTCACGCCCATCTGCTTGGCCATCATTTTACCGATATCAATATCAAATCCGATAAATGACCCATTTTTACTTTTCATTTCAAACGGCATATAACCTGCGTCAAAACAGACACGGAGTTCACCGGTTTTCGCAATATCGTCCAGAACCGGACCGGCAGAAACAGACGCCGATGCGCCCAACAGCAGCGTGGCTGCAGCAATAATTCTGGTAAATTTACGCTTAAACATCCTTGTATCCTTAATTTTGTTAAATATTGAAGAATTCGATTGAGACAAGAATGGTTATAACAAATAAAATCTTGCGAGCTCAATTCAGAATGAACAGAAAATGACCAGCACAGAATGAAGTAGAAACACCCTCTCAAGATTTAAAATCACGAAACAGAGCATTGACAGCAGAAGATAATGACATACTCATCAATTTACGGGCGGAACCCCGGAAAACATAAGCATTCACAACGCATGATGTTTTATTCGATAGTATGACCGAGCACTCATTCTGAGATATGCCGTGCTGGTATTGAAATCGGATGATTGAAACCCTTCCCTTTGCTGCCACTCAGAGCACAAGACAAACCGCCTGGATATCAATATCTTTTGGCATTTCCTGCAAGGTCTTGGCGACGGACCTTTCCCGGATCCCTTCAATGACCCGTAACCCCGATCCCTCATCAGCCCGCAGTGAATTTACCGTTTCCGGCAAAAATATCTGCCACAATATGCCATAAAACGTATGAATACGGCTTTGGTCTTCCCGGCTGTAAATTTCTTTTCCGCCACGCAGAATCGAGGTTTTACTGTCGACATGAGAAAGCCAGTAAGTTGGAAACAGGCCCAACGTATAGGTCGATAAAGTGCCGGAAATATTCTCACTGCCGTAGTCATTCACGGCATTCGATGTCACCCGAATCTGATAGGTTGTCGGCGTGTCATCGCAATAGCGTACGTAGCGGTCAATCTGAATATCTTCCAGATCCCCCCCGACATAGCCGCTGCACCCCTGAAGCAAAACAATCAGAAGCAGGGAAAGTACCTTTCTTATCATTCGCAAAATGCCCTTCCTTTTGACATGTGATTACAACCAATCCGTTGCATAGCTTAACGTGATTTCTTCGGCTGATCCAAACGGCCGGCTCCGATCTTCAGATACAAAAACAGCCGCTCAGTGGCGGCTGTTTTCTCATTCAGAAATACAGATTATTTCTCAACGCGGTTCATGTATTTATGTTCCAGCGTGTTCACGCGAATTCGATCGCCGTTCGCGATGTATTCAGGCACCTGTACAGTCAGACCTGTGCTCAGCACCGCAGGTTTGGTCCGCGCACTGGCAGATGCACCCTTAATCGACGGATCGGTCTCGACGATGTCCAGATCAACCGTTGATGGCAGTTCCAATGCGACGGGCGCACCATTGACCACCAGCACATGCAGGCCCTGCGTATCTTCCGTGATAAACAGCAGTTCTTCTTCAATCACATCTTTATGGAAGTGATACGGGGTGTAATCTTCATTGTCCATGAAAACATACTCTTCACCGTCAATGTAAGAAAAAGCCGCTGGGTGACGACTGAAATCTGCCAGAGTGATGATGTCATCCGCTTTGAAGCTGACATCCGCTTTCGCGTTAGTCGCAACATCATACATACGCATCCGGTACAAACTGCTACCGGCACGGCCACTTGGCGTCAGCTTATTGATTTCCTTTACAAAATAAACTTTACCATCATGTTCAATGGCTGCAGACTTTTTAATCTCACTCGCCTTTGGCATTTTTTTAGCTCCGATTCATCGTTGATGGCGAGAAAAATAGCATGAAACCGCATGAAGACAAGTAGGCAGTGAAAAAAAAGTGAGCTTTCTTAACCCTTGGTATCCCAAACCGGAACAAAGTGCTAAAACGCATACAAAAAGTCATCAAACGTGCCTCCATCTCAGTCCTTTTGCTGGCGCTTCAAACCCAGATGAATCGCCCGAACTGACTTCAATTGAATACCAGGTAAACCCCTGCTCGTTTACATTGCTGGTGACGCTATGAAACACATGCGTGTTCAGATTTGACTGCAAATGATCTGAACAACCTCACGCGCTCTGTCCTCAATAAAAAAATGACCCGATTGAACCCGATGTACGGCAGTTGATTTCGACGTATAAGGCTCCCACGCCAAAATCTCATCAATCTTCACATGCGAGTCTTCTTCTCCATGTATAAGAATGAATTCTTGATCAAGACAAGTGTTCTTCAGTCTTTCATTCAGCTGATAGTTAATTGAAAATTCATTCCTCATGATGGGGTAATAAAATTCCATAAAGTCTGGATCATGAATCACTTCATCAGACAATTTTCCATACCTTTTTAACTTCTCCGCGATTTGTTGATCAGTAAATACGATTGGGTCTTCATGAAACTCATTGACATGAGGCGCTGATTCCGCGGCAATCCAAAGGTGCATCGGCCTCGCCCCCTTTGGGTTCATTTTTAAGGTAAATAAGTAGGCAAACAGTGCCCCGGTACTATGACCATAGAAAGAAAATTTTCGACCATTTCGTATGGTATCCATGACTTTCAAAGATTCATTCAAAATATAATCAATATCATTACTCAAAGGCTCTGTGAATCTTATTCCCATTCCCGGAAGCTGAAATACAAAGGCAGAGATATGATCCGGGAGTTTTTCAATCATTTGATCAAACACTTCAGAACTGCCACCGGAATATGGAAACAGAAATAAAATATGTTCCTGATGCTCAGATTGACTGGCTTTCTTTTTTTCAAACCACATGAAAATTCCTTTTACTCAGAATAATATCGCTGGAGTTGACCTCAACTCCAGCGTTGTTACAAATCGTTACTCTCAATTATGATGACGGCTCTGAAATTTCACTCATTTCAACACATTTATCCTGACTCCATTGTGAGAGATGACGAGCAAGAAATTCTGAATTCAGTGGCCCATTCATCGTTAAGTGATTGCCGGAAGCCGGCACAACACGGAAAGAGGCATGCCCTAAACGCTTCCAGAACTTATCCTGGTCGGTCGGAAATCCGGGAATCTCTTCCGTATGGGAGAAAAATAACAGATGACTGTCAGAGCCCTTCGCTTCATAGTTCTGCATCAATTGATTATTACACTCCCAAACCTTTAAATACTTAGGTAAGAAAGACGCAGAAAGAATAGATTCATATGCTGTGTCATGACTCACTTGACCAAGATATTCAATTTTTTCCTCCAAACTATCCATTGAATCGTATTGACTCCAATCCAGCTTGATATCCGCCATACCGAATGTCATGAGGTAATCAAGAATTTCAAGACCAGACATACTCTCTGGCAAATTGCCATAACAAGGGCTGTCAATCATCGCAACAGGTAAAGAAACATCATATTTTTCTTTATATTGCATGGCCATTTCATATGCCACAATTCCGCCAAAAGAAGAGCCCGCAAGCACTGGGGTGATACCACCCAGATAAGGCTCAATCATCTCCAGATAGGTGTTTGCCATTTCTTCCAAGGTACGATACTGAACCTCAGTGGTCAGCATCGGCGACCGGATTGCATACACCGGATATTCATTCGGTAAGGCTTTCACCAGATCCCGGTAAAAATAAATATCTCCCCCGATTGGATGAATCAGGAAAATCGCTGGATATGCTGAGTTCCCTGTCTGCATTGCAACCAGACTTCCCTGAGAGTCAGCCCCTTCCTCCAGCATTGCCGTTTCTATGGCATTGACAATGGCATTCACACTCAAACGCGGTAACTGCATGAATTCAACAGCTAAACCAAACTGATTCATCACCTTTGCACTGTACTGTACAGCCATCAAAGAATCACCGCCGAGTTCGAAGAAATCGTCATCAGCATCGACCCAGTCTACCCCCAAAACATGGCAGCAAATCGCCGAAATTTGCTGAACCCGATCGCCATCAGCCGGGTAGACGGGCTCCGAGCCCGTTTCCGGAGCACATAGTTCCTGAACCTTCTTTTTGTCGCCGATCCAATAACGTGAACGCTCGAAAGCATAAGCGGGCAATTTCACCCTGTGTTCGGGCTTCAATCCCCATAACCGTTGTACGTCAATACTGGCCCCTAAGTTATGCAGTTGACCAATCATTGCCATCAAGGATCCATAAGGTGCATTTTCAGCTAATCCAGGAATCACAGACGCCTGATTTCTGGCCGGATGCCGTTTAACGAGACCGCTTAAAAACTTCCCAGGGCCAACTTCAACATAGACGGCACTTGAAAGCCATTGGGTCTTGAGCAACGTTGCAAGACCCGCTTCAAACATCACGGTCTGTCGAAGGTGCTTCACCCAGTAAGCTGACTGGCAAACTTGCTCTGCATCAACCCAATGACCATCCAGATTGGAAACATAAGGAATAGTCGGCGAGTTGAGTTGCACAGTCTCTACCAAACGGGAGAACTCTTCTAACACGGGATCAAGCATGGCCGAGTGGAACGCTCTGGAGACTTGAACGTCACGCCAGGTGATTTCTTCCTGCTCGAAAACTTTGACCAGTGCCGCCACTTTGTCTGGTGAACCCGACACAACACAAGACGCATCCTCATTGATCACCGCGATATCAACACCGGCACGAGTCACAAGCGGCATGAGCACGTCCGGCTGGCAACGTACCGAAACCATTCTCCCTGCAGGTAAATCTGCCAGAAGCTGACCACGTTTCACCACCAATTTCAGCGCATCCGGCAAAGAAAGCACTTCTGCACAACACGCCGCCACATACTCTCCCAGACTGTGGCCAATCATGGCGGCAGGTTCTGCACCCATCGCTATCAGCCATTTCGCCAAAGCAAACTCGCAGATAAACATCGCCGGATGAGTCACCGCTGTCTCGTGTACGCGTGAATTCGTCGCCAGAATATCGTCGCGAGTTAACGCTGCAGTCAGCATCGGGTTGACCAGGTCCAGACATGCATCAACCCACTTGCGGAATTCGGGTTCATGCTCATACAAGGCTGCGGTCATCCCCGGATACTGCGAGCCCTGCCCCGGAAACATAAAGACAAGAGAAGGCTCATCCATCATCGGACGCACACTGTGTTTATTGATCGACAGATCATGAATTACGGCTTCCCGCGTCTGCCCAACGACAACGCGCTGACACGCAAATCGTCTTCTCGATTGCATCAGGGTATAACCCGCGCGCACCAGAAGTTCTGGATTCGCATCTCTGATAAATTCAGCCATTTTCTCGGACTGCCGCTTCAGTGCTTTTTCATCAGGTGCAGACAGGCACAACAAATAAGGTCTCGCTTCAATGACAGAGACTTCATCTGAACGCTGTTCGGGGAACTCCTGTAAGACTGCATGTGCATTGGTACCACCAATGCCAAATGCGCTCACGCCAGCAGTTCGCAATCCGTTCGTTTCTGGCCAGAATTCCGTGGATTGCTGCACAGAGAACCCACGCGCCTGTAACTTCAAGGCTGGGTTTTCCTGAGCAAAATTCACGGTCGGTACCAGTGTCTTGTGCCGGATACACAGGGCAGCTTTCATCAGCCCTGCAATTCCCGCTGCAACATCCAAGTGTCCTAAATTACCTTTGAGCGCTCCAAGCCGGCAGATTCGGTCTGAACTTGGTGAGGAGAGAACCTGAGAGAGGCCGGCAACTTCAATCGGATCACCCAATTTTGTGCCTGTCCCATGGGTTTCAATATAAGACACCTCTTCCGGGGTCACTTGTGCACTGGCGATAGCCTTACGAATAACATCCGCCTGCCGATCCTCACTCGGTGCAGTAAATCCTGCTTTCTGATTACCATCATTATTAATTGCAGTCCCTTTAATCACCGCAATCACTTGATCTCCGTCTTCAATAGCTTCTGCAAGTGACTTCAGCAGAACAACACCAACTCCTTGCCCCTCAATTGTCCCTTGTGCATTGACATCAAAAGGCCGGCAATGTCCATCGGGCGAGAAGATCATTCCCGGCTGATACAAATACCCCTGCTTTTCAAGCTGCCCGAGAGAAATACCACCCGCTATCGCCATACGGCAGTCACCCGTCTGAATCGCACGGCAGGCCTGATGCACTGCAACCAAAGAGGATGAACATGCCGTTTGAATGGTCATGGCTGGGCCGGTCAGATCCAGAGCATAAGCAACACGGGTCGCCAGAAAATGCGATTGGTTACTGATCATCACCTGATAATGGTCAGCGAGATCAGCTTGACCTAAGGATGGTAAAACATAGTCCGACTCATAGTGGTTCTGACCAACACTGGCAAAAACACCGATCTCTCCCTGATATGCCATCGGATCGCAATTCGCGTCTTCAAAAGCGTGCCAGACACACTCAAGGAAGAGCCTGTGCTGTGGATCCATCATCCTTGCTTCTTTGGCTGTATAGCCGAAAAATCCAGCATCAAAGAATTCGATCCCATCGACCTTATTTTGTGAATACACATAATTGGGATGCCTGAGTTGCTCCTCTGGCACATGCGCCTGTAAGTCCTCACGGTTGTAATGCGTGGTGAACGTCGTTCCTGCTTTTAAATGCGCCCAGAATTCGTCCAGAGAATCAGACTGAGGAAAGCGTCCGGACATCCCAACAATCGCAATATCAGAGACAGATGAAGATTTCTCTGGCAACTTGCTTTGTGCTGCTTTCGGCATCGACAAGTGCTCAAGATGCTTCACAATCGCTGAAATTGTTGGCAGCCTGAATAAGTCGATCAACGACAGTTGGGCTTGGATTACTTCTGGCATCAGACCATACATCCGGGTAAGCAGAATCGAGTTCCCGCCCAGCGAAAAGAATTTATCATCCAGTCCAATGCGCTTCCCAGGTAACAGTTTTTCCCAGATCTCCCGTAATTGCTGAGCTAAAGGAAGATAACTCTGATTCAGCGTCTCAGCCGGTTCGGTACGATTCTCGTAACTGGGAACCGGAAGTGCCCTGATATTTAACTTTCCGTTTACTGAGATAGGCAGCGCTTCTAAAGCAATCAATTGCTCCGGAATCATATATGATGGTAACTGACTCTGAAGCCAAACCTGTAAATTTTCGCGTTCAACTGATTGATATTCAGGAACATAATATCCAACCAAGATTTCAGACTGACCTGCGTTTTCAGTTCGTATCAGCTGAACTGTGGCTTGTTTGATTGCAGGGTGACGAAGCATCGCCTGCTCAATATCTTCGCGCTCAATACGGTGTCCCATCACCTTCAGTTGGCCGTCCTGACGACCGAGGTATACCAAATCCCCATTTTCATTCATCCGAACCATGTCGCCTGTCCGGTACCAGATTTCATCAGAGAATGGCAAAGTGACAAACCGTTGCGATGTGAGTTCTCGCTGATTGAGGTATCCCAGAGAAACCCCCGTCCCACTGATATACAACTCACCCGGTGCACCTTGAGGGAGAACCTTGGTATCTTCCCCTAAAATGACACAGCGCTCGCCCGGTAATGGGGTGCCGATACTCAACTCATCCAGTGTTGTTTCTGCAGTGTAAGTTTTACTGGTTGACCAGATACAGGTTTCTGTTGGCCCATACACATTGATGACTTTCGAGAACTTTTTCAGTCCGCGCTCAAGCAGATGCCCTGGGAGCGCTTCGCCACCAACCATCAGCACACAACGCTCTGCCTGTTCAAACGATTCAAGCGTAAATTCCAGCATACTGGGCGTGGACTGGATAAAATCATAGGCATTGCAATCAATATAGCTTACCTGATAATCCCCCAGCGTCACCAAGCCACCGGACAAGAGTGGCAAGCCATATTCAGCACCGAAAATGTCAAAGACCATGTTTGTCATACTATAGGTGCTGATAGATGCCTGGCCGTCAAAGTGTGCCTGCCACAATCCATGCAGTGTGGCCATCAATGCATGATTGGGGACTTCGACCCCTTTCGGTTTACCTGTAGTGCCTGATGTATAAAGCACATACGCAATGGCGTCTGGATCTGGTTCAGACTGCATAACAGGAGGAAGCGCATCCATCCTGCCCAAGGTTGATGCTGACAGCTGCAAAACAGGAACAGCAACCGCTTCAAGCAAAGTCTCATGCTCCTGATCTGTGATCAGACAACTCGGTTGGCAATCTTCAAGAATGTACGCAATCCTTTCGGCCGGATAGTCATCAGACAAAGGAACATAGGCTGCACCCAGCCGTCCAATTGCCAGCATCGTTGCCAGTGCAGTCGTCTCTTTCGCCATCAGCATCGCAACACGTTGTCCCGGTAAAATCCCGTACTCCGTTTGCAGGCGATAAGCAATCACAGAAATCTGCTGATTCAACTGAGCGTAGCTAATCACACAGCTTCCCTGACGAACCGCAGGTGTATCGGGTTGCTGGCTTGCATGCCATAGCACTGCATCCGACATCCGTTCTGCAGGCATCTGTGGGATCATATTCCGCATGGGTTTCCCTTCCAGCACCATCGAAGGAAAGTCTAAATGCCCAACGTGCGGATTGTCAGAAACCTGTAACAGAATCGCTTTCAAAACCTCCAGCGCACTTGCCATTTTCTCTGAACAGAACCATTCACCCGCGAAGTCGAGATATACATCCAGCGATGTATGACTGACCTCAATTTGAAGAGCAAGCGGATAATCCCTGTGCTCTTCACGCGACACAAACTCATGTTCAAGCCATTCATCGTTTCGCTGTGCAGGTGCCGGATAATTCTCAAAGATATAAAGCGCATCAAACAATCGGTTCCCGTGCTTTTGCAACTCCGATAAATTCACCAGCCCTCGATGGTTCGCCTCATTCACGGCATCCTGCAGCGACTGAATCTGCGATAAAAAGCTACCGGCATGCTGATGGTCATGTTTCACAGGCAGCGTATTCAGGAACATACCAACCGCATTTTCTATCCCTGAAACGGGTAACATCCGACCGGCAATAACGGTACCTACAACCGTCTTAGACGCACCAGAATAAAGAGCCAGCCATTTATGCCAGGCATACAGGAACAGAGAGTTTAATGTCAGGCCATGCTGCTGAGCCGATTCAGTCATCATATTTAGTTGCGCCTGATCAAAGCACAGACGGTGTCTGCGCATCTCCCGGACCTGACGATGACTTCTGAACTCAGATTTCGCAAGATGGGCATTCATCAGTGACGTTAATGGCTGCACATCTTCAACATCGTCAAGATAGGATTCCCAGTACATCTGATCATCCCGCTGATGTTGCTGCATGTAACGTTGTACCGCCGGGAACGTGTCCAGATAAGGCGCTGGCGTTTGCCCTTGTTCCAAAGTTGCATAAATCGCATGTAGCGATGACATGAGGAGAGGGCTGCTCCATCCATCCAGAATGGCATGATGGACATTGAGTAAACAACAGTAATGTTCTTTCGCCAATCGAATCAGACACACTCTGAACAAGCCGCCGGACTGAAGATCATAAGGATGTGCTTTGTCCTGCTGTTGAATCTCTTCTAAAGCATGCTGCTGCTCAATATCATCCATCTCACTGAAATCATGGTAGCGCCATGGGAAACTCCCCATTTTATCAATGATCTGAACGATCTCACCTCGCCAGTCAAACCGCGAACGCAGGCAAGACATCTGTTGTTGTAGCACCAGCCATGAATCGTGCAGTCGTTCAGGATCAACCTCTGCATGATAATCCCAGCGGACTGCAATCCGGTATGCTGAGTCCTGCTCACCAAACATCAGACTGTGGTGAATCATTCCCTGTTGCAAACTGTTCGCCAGGAAAACAGCCTCGATCTCCTGATGTTGCTGCAGTTGATCCAAATAGTGCTGATCGATGACATAATCCACATCAGCAGCGGTGAGCCAGGTACGATTTTCATCCGGTAAATCATCAATCAGTGCAGACAACTGAGCGACGAGCGATGCAGCAACCTGAGCGGCCGTTTGCGATGCCAGATGTGTTTTCACCAGGATAACCAGCTGACCATCGGCCAGCCATGACACCACATCCAGCAGGTGCTCTGCCGGGTTTTCCGGATGGCTCGACAAAGCACTGAACTGGATATCCAGTTGCCATTCACTGCCTTGCTGCGAATCAACCCGCCCCAGGTAATTCAGGCTGACACCATCTTGTGTGGTACATGGTGTTGGGAAGGCTGCCCCGAAAGCCAGACTATGATCGGCACAATAACGCAGCAAATTCTTGGTTTGGATCAGTTGCGCCCGTGCATCCGGGTTCGTGGTAAAACGTACTGGATAACGCGTGGTGAACCATCCCAGCGTTCTGAAGACATCCTGTGACCCATCAATCGACTGACGGCCATGCCCTTCCAACCATACACTATGCGTTGGTTGCCCGGTCAGTTGTTGCAGATACCCGCTGAGTACAGATGCCAGACTATCTTGAACTTGCAGTCCACAAGGCTTTAATTTTTCGATAAGTGCATGGGTTACATCCGCATTCAGCGCAATTGTATGGCTTGTTTTCTTACCGCCACCCAATTCGGCAAGTGCCGTTCTTTCGCCCTGCGGCCGTTGGTTTTCCCAGAACGACGTCAGTTCATCCGAAACCTGAATCGCTTGAACCGATGTACTCCATTCACGGTAGCTCAATGCTTTTTTACCCAGAACCGCACCCTGATATGCATGATATAAGTCATCAACCAAAACAGACTGACTAACCGTATCCATGATCAAATGATGCCAAGCCATGAAAATCCGACCCTGCCCGTCTTTGAAGCCATCAAGATAAATCAATACACCCAGCGGGCCCTGAGAAAGATCGATCTGCTGCTGATACACAGCCAATCGTGAAGTCAGACAATCCTTGAATTGCGCATGACTCTCATCTATGGCCAATTCAGAAATATGAAGATAATGGCAATACGGATTCACTGGTGGCTCTGACTGATAACACTGCTGCCACTCCCCCTGCGAATTGGCATGAAACCGCAATGCAAAAGCATCATGATGTTCAATGACTTGATCAACCGCCTGCTGCAATCGTTCATACGACAGCGCTGGCGTGACAATCATCGCTGTTTGATTCCAGTGATTGATCTCAGCCCAATCATGGGTAAAGAACCATTGCTGGATAGGCAGCAGCGGAACATCTCCTGTCAGTTCCTGCGGACTTGTTGCTTCTTCCGGTTGTTCAACTTCAGCCTGAGACTCGGAAATATAGTTTGCTAACGCAGCGACTGAGCGATGAGTGAACAGCTCTCGCAAACCGATCTCAATCTGCATTTCCCGGCGTATCCGACCCACCATCTGGATCGCCATCACGCTATCGCAACCTAACGAGAAAATGTCATCCTCAACACTCAATTGATCCGCTGGCAGGTTTAGGATGCCAGACCACAACTGTGACAATTGCAACTCAACCGGATTTCGGGCCAGTACACAAGTGGGTTTCGATGCCGTATGCGGCACAGGTAAAGCACTGCGATCAAGTTTTCCATTCACAGTCAGCGGCAGCGCTTCCAGACCAATCAAGAACCGCGGCACCATATATTCAGGTAATTTGTCACTGAGCAATTGGCGCAACGCTTGTTCATCAATGGATGATTTCGCGACGTAATAACCTGCCAGATAAGTTGCGGATGCATCATTCCCGGCACCTTGTGTCAACACTAATGCCTGTTCAACACCTTCAAACTGAGCAATAACACTTTCTATCTCACCCAATTCAACGCGGTGCCCGCGTACTTTAACCTGAAAATCATTTCTCCCCTGAAAAATGATGTTCCCATCTTGTTCAACACGGCCTAAATCGCCTGTTTTATAGAGGCGTCCCAGCATCGGATGCTCAATAAAACGCTCAGTTGTCAGCACATCATTGCGCCAATAGTTCAATGCGACACCGACCCCGCCGATGAAAATCTCCCCTGTGACGCCAACCGGGCATTGCTGTAGCTGTTGATCTAAAACATGCATGGTCTGATTCGGCATGGCTTTACCATAGGGCACAGACGTCCAGTCCGGATGTCTGGATTCAATTGGATACCAGATCGACCAAATACTCCCTTCCGTGGCTCCTCCCAGACTCACTTGTGCCGCATTCGGGAATGTCTGCGCCAGTTTGTCGATCAGGTTTAGCGGAATCCAATCTCCACTCATCATAAACAAGCGTAACGAAGGCACTTCAGTTTTAGTGGCTTCCGCAGCTTCTTCCAGCAACCCTGCAAGCTGAGGAACGGTATTCCACAAGGTGACTTGTTCCTGATTGAGCAAATCCAGCCAGGAGTCAGGTGATTTCACATGGTTCTGGTCCGGGAAAACAATCTTTGCCCCCGCAGCAAGCGCTCCGAACAGGTCATAGACAGACAGATCAAAACTCAACTCAGACAACGCAAAAATCGCATCGTCCGAATTCACCTGATATTCGGTATTCACAGCAAGGATTGTATTGACAGCCCCCCGGTGACTGATGGTCACACCTTTTGGCTTCCCTGTAGAACCTGATGTAAAGATGACATAAGCCACATCATCCGGTTGCACCTGTGGTAAAGGGACAGACACTGGTTCTGATTGAGACAGCACGGGTTCAATACAGCACTGGGACACCGAACCCAGCAGGGTTAAATCCCGCTGCTGTTGAAGCTGACTAACCAAAAGCTGACTGACGCCCGCTTGTTCCAGCACGCCTTTCATTCTGGCTTCCGGCCAGTCAACATGGAGTGGCAAGTAACCTTTACCTGCTTTCATCACAGCCAGGCAAGCGCAAAGCTGGCTGTATCCCTTCTCAGCTAAAACCGCAATTAAGTCACCATCCATTTCGGCACATTGCACGGCCAGATAGTCGCTGTCCTGCTGCAATTGTGCGTATGAATAGTATTCAGCGCTCTGTTCATCATAGACAGCCGTGCGATTCCCAAGCCGCTCCGCCTGCTGTTCAAACAGGCCGGGAAGGGTGAATTCACTGCTCGCTTGAGTTGCGTCATTCGTTGCATCAATACTTTCCTGATCTACTGTCGTCAAATATGCAGGCAACAAACCTTGATCCCATTCATGGGTTGCCAGGTAACGGATCAAATCGCAGTAACACTGATTAAGGTGCGGAATAAAATCGGGGGCAAACAGCTGATCAACATAAAGCCATTTGCTCATAAAGCGATCACCCGATTCAACTGCCTGCAGGTCTATCCATGCCTGAGATGTTTGCGCACACCAATAGCGCTCTTCACGAATTTCAGTCTCATCCAAAAAGCGCTGCTTCTCCCAGTGATCTGTTTGCTGACCAACCACACCTGTAAATACGATCGGTGAAACGGCAGCATTGGCATCGAGCTGATGCTGCTTCACCAGCTCTCGTTGCACATTCAGGCCATTATAGAGGGCATGGTTTACATCATCCCACATCCGATCATGCGTTTGCTGAATGGTTTCAAGGATTTGGCTGCCCGCATCCTGAAAGTGGAATAAGTTGGTTGAAGTAAAATCACCTAAAATTTCATCAACAGCTGGGCATACCGGATAACGGTTAAAAAGTGTCAGCGTGATCAGGAATTGATCACTCCCTGAATAACGCGCAATTAAATACCCATATAGTGCAAGCAATACCGACGAATAAGACACATGATAAGCCTGTGCTTTTTGTTTAAATTGCTGCCAAATATCTGACTCAACATACAATGTATGCTCCGAAAACGTTGGGTGAACTACGCGCATCGGATCTGTTTTCAGCGGCAAGTTCGGGCGAAATGGCAGCGTTTTCAGCTTCTCAAACCAGTAAGCCTTGTCCTGTTCATACCAGCGTGTATGCGGCAGGTTTTCGGTATAGTCCTGATAATCTTTAAACGTGACGTCAGGTAGTTCTGAAGTGATGTCTTCGCCTTTGTATAGCTTATCCAGCAAGGTAAATAATTTCAGCCGGCTTTGTACATCCAGTAAGATTAAATCCATACTGACATGGAGAATATCACGGTCTTTCAATCGGCTGACTTCAAATTGAAATAGTGGAAAACGAGACACATCATAAACAGTATGCGACAGTCTTTCTCGCACCGACATTAATTCCGATTCCTGCCGAGCCGGGTTCAATTCATTGACTCTGACCTGATAAGGTTCGATCGCATCCGCTGGCAGATAACGTTGACGTAATGTCGATTCGTCGAACACTGTTCTCAGAACCGGACACAGTTGAATCAATGTATTCATCGCAGACGCCAATCTTTCTACATTCAGCGACGTATAAACATATTCGTTATAAATATGATTAGAAACATTCCCGATTTCGTATTGTCCTAACCGGCCCAGCAAATACGCTTTTTGAATTTCAGTCATCGCAAAATCTTGCGATTCATCCGGTTGAGGAAGTAGTGGTAACTGTCCGAGATCAGCTTCACTCTGAATATGACTGAAATCGCTTGCTGTATAAACAGGTGTCGATTGTTGGTCGCAAAGTTCCATTAAATCTTTCAGCGCAGACTCATATTGATTCAATAGAGCCTGATTAAATGCCTCACCAAGACAAGACTTCACTTCAACAGACAACTGACCATCAACCACATACCCAAAAATAGTCACGCTGAACGGCCAATCCTGACGATTGCCTATCGTTTCTCCTGTCTCCGACACAGACAAACGCCAGTGAACACTGTGCACGGAGTCGTCTTGAACTGGCGTATCCAATTGCCCCAGGTAGTTAAAGCAAACCGGCGGGAAAGGCAGTCCCTCCTGCAGTGCCCATGCACCATAGCCAACCCCTTTAGACGGCATCTTTCGGCGCTGTTCTTTACACCCAATGAATGATTGCTTGAGATCTGCGGTAGACTGCAGACGATAGGGGGCAAGGCTTGTAAACCAACCCACGCTTCGGTCGATGTCCAGAGCATCGTCAATCCATTCACGGCCATGCCCCTCCAGTGTCATGTGCGTTACCGCGTTGTTCGTCACTCGCTTGAGCGCAATATCTGCCGCCGTGATTAACATATCATCAATCTGCGTGTTAAATGCCTGATTGCAACGCCCCAACAAATGCCGGGTCACCCCCTCAGAAAAGCAAACCTGATGAGCCGTGAATTCCGTTTCCATGAAGTAGCTGAAATCTGGCTCAGTATAAGATTCCATGATGCCCTGCCAGTAAACCAGCTCATCGGCATGGTTCTGCGGATACTGAGCCATACACGCTGCCCACTGCCTGTAACTCGTTCGTTTTTTCGCCAGTTTCCTTCCTTCATACAGCGCTTGTAAATCTTCAACAATGATTCCCCAGCTCACACTGTCCATGATCCAGTGGTGGAAACTACAGAATAACTTCGCCCGATCTGGCTGCAGTCCCTCAATATAAACAAATTGATAAAGCGGACCTTCCGTAAGGTCAAACTGACTTTGCCACGCCGTCATGGCGTCATGCAGTTCCTGATCACTTGTCTGCTCGCTGAGTGACACAGTGATCAAATGGACAGGTTGAACGGGTTTGTACCGCTGACGTGGTTGTTGATCGCCATGGTTCAAATCAAGATGCAGTCTCAACGCATCATGATGCCCGACCAATGCATTGAGCGCATTTTCTAAAATACGCTGATCCAGTAATGGCACATCAATACAGAAAGCCTGATTCCAATGCGACGGCTGATGAAATTCACGAGTCAAAAACCACGACTGAACTGGCAGCAATGTTGCCTCGCCTTCCAGAATACCCTCCTCAGACTGATAAGCTGCCTGCGTCACTTTCTGATCCGCTAAACGGCAGATTGCCCGGATATTTTTTAAGGCAAACACGTCCTTTACAGAGATTTCTAACAGCGCCGCTTGCCGGATCTGGCTAACCAGCCGGATGGCCATAATGCTGTCTAACCCCATCTGGTACAGATTTGACGTACATCCAAGTTGCGACTCTTTGTATCCCAGTAAATGTGCAACAATCGCCCGGACATGAGCTTCCAATTCATTTTCAGGCTCATCAATCACATCCGAAACCTGGCGCACAGGAATCGGCAAGGCTTTGAGATCTAATTTTCCATTGATTGTCACAGGCAACGACGGCAACCGAACATAAACCTCTGGGATCATATATTCAGGTAAAGCTTCAGACAGATACGCCTGAATCATGGCATCACTACAGCTTTGATCTGCAACAATATAACCAGCAAGCCAAGGGTGATTGTCCTGTACAACCTGCACTGCAGCCCGTGAGATAAGCGGATGTAATTCAAGACAAGCTGCAATTTCTTCCAATTCAATTCGAAAGCCACGAATCTTCACCTGAAAGTCGTTCCTGCCAAGATAGACAACAGAACCGTCAGACTGCTGGTAAACCAAATCCCCGGTCTTATACAGTTTAGAATTTCTGCCAGACCGTTGATCCTCTTCAGATTGATACGGATTATCTACGAATTTTTCATTTGTCAGGGAAACATTATTCAAATATCCGCGTGCCAGGCCGACACCAGCCAGATGTAACTCCCCAACGGCGCCAACAGGCAGAATATTCAATGCATCATCTAAAACATAGATTTTGATATTATCGATTGGTTTTCCAATCAAAACTTTCGACAATTCCGGGCCATTACAGTCAAAATATAAAACATCGATGGATGCTTCGGTTGGCCCATAAAGATTATGGAGCTGTACATGAGGCAACAACTGTTTTATTTCTTTCACGTGTGACAAATGTAAAGCTTCACCGCTGCAGAACATATATTTTAACCCGGACAAATTGACATCTTTCGGATTGTAATTGCTCAGTGACTGTGAAAATGCATTGAGCATTGACGGGACAAAATGTATGACGGATACTTCTTCTTTTTCGATCGTGTCGATCAAATATTCCGCATCTTTGTGTCCGCCTGGTTTTGCCATCACGATCGCAGCACCATACCAGTTCGCCCAGAGAAGCTCCCAGACAGAAACATCAAAAACATATGGGGTTTTCTGAAGCACTTTATCATTTTCAGACAATGGATAAGCTTTGTTCATCCATTCAATCCGGTTAATCAGGCCTCTGTGCTCACACATTACGCCTTTGGGCTTACCTGTCGTACCTGAGGTATAAATGACATAGGCTAAATCATCCGGACTCACCTCGTTACACAGATTTTCCATACTCTGCTGGCTAATTTTCTGCTCTGTTTCAGTCTCATCGATGATCACCATTTGATGGCTGAAATCATGCAGTCTGAGCGCATACTGACGATGAATAATTAAAGCAGACGCTTGACTGTCCTTCAGAATGTATTCAATCCGATCTTGAGGAAAATCAGGTTCAACCGGAATGTAAGCGGCCCCGAGTTTCAATACAGCCCAAATACTCATCACAGTCTCTGCACTGCGATCAAGACATAAGGCAACAAAGTCGCCCCGCTTGACACCAGCATCGCGTAAATAATGCGCGAGCTGATTCGCTCGACTGTTCAGCGCACGATAGGTGAAACGTGTATCCTCATCAATCAGCGCCAAATGATCGGGGGTTTTCTCCACTTGGTTTTCAAGAATTGCCGCAACATGTGTTTGGTCAGAGAAAGCACAGTCCGTATTATTCCAGCGATCCAGGAAATCAGATGTCACTTGTTCAGAGACAGCGAAAAGCTGACGTAATGGCGCCTGCCAAACATGACTATCGCTTTGCCGCAGTGAATCCACAAAACGATGAAAAATGGCTTCAATCTGCTCAGACTCATAGATATCGGATGCATAAGTCAGCGTAAATGACAAAGAAGAGGATTTCACAGCCGCGATCAGAGACACACCAAATTTTTCAGTCAGATCGGTATAGGGCTGAATGTCGTATTGTGTCTGAACCCCGTCACTTGAGTAATCATCAAAGTTATGGAGTGTAAATAAAACTTGAAGCAGCTCATTTAACCTTGGTGCGCCGCCTTCGATATCATGGACCAATTGCTGCAGATTCAACCCATTCATTGCTTGATATTGAATCAGGTGCTGGTGCAGCCCTTTCGCATTCCAGAGCACACTTTTCGACAAATCGAGATTCGGCACGATAGGTAATGTACTGATGAATGGCCCGATCGCTCTCTGGAAGCTCTCGGGTCTGTTTGCAACCGTCAATCCAACAGGAAAAGAAGACTTCTGCCCTGTGTACACAGAAATTGCATGGATGAAATGTGTAAATAGCAGCGGATAGAGCGTCAGATTATGCTGCCCGCACAAACTGACCAAAACATCATACTCAGCCTCACTTAAATCTGCGGTCAGATGTTTGGCATGATTCTGTGCTTTCGTTGAATATTGCTTTCTGAGTTGAGGAACATCTGCATCATTTAATTGAGAAATCAATTGCGATCTGAATTTATGCTCAGCTGGGTCGACTTCTTTTTCCTGTTCATAGGCAGAATAATCGAAATAGCCGGGTTGTGGCGATGCCTGCATATATGCTTCAACATCTTCATAAGCGCGGGCCAATTCATCCGCAATCACAGGTACAGAATAAGCATCAGAAAACATGTGATGGTGAATGCAGGCCAGTATCCATTGGTTTGTCTCTGTGATATGTAACAGCTCAAAACAAGTATATTGCCCTGTTGAAAGAGGAAAAACTGTTTTGGCTAATCTGTCTTTATATTCACTGACCTCTGACGCCGCGATTTCTCTGACCGGACATCCAAAATCCGATACAGGTAAAGCATGCCATTCTAAATTTTCACTCACCCCCTGACAGAATATGGGATGTCTCATTAAAAATGCATGAATTGCCTGATGCATACGCACTGCATCCAGATCCTGAAATGCGATAAATAATGGAATGGTATACGTATATGGCAAATGATCGATTTGGCTCTGCAAATACATTCCCTGCTGAATCGAAGACAAGGTTCGAGGCCAATGGTCTTTTCCTAACGCTAAAAACGGTGTTCGTTTCGCTTGCTCTTCACTTTGAATTTTATTATTACTGAGCAACTCAATCAGTTCTTCTTTATATTGAATCACCAACTGCTTCATTTCTTCTGGAAATCCAATTTCTTTGTCGAATGAATACCCTAACTGTCCCTCACTGCTCACCCAGAGAAATATGTGCTGACTTTTTAATTCATTGAACAGTTTTACTAATGTCATTACAGAACTCCCATTTCCCGTTCGTGATTTCCATTCTGTTTTTCTGCTATCTTTGCCATCGCACAGACGGAGCTATTGTTATAAATATCTTCCAATTTGATTCGCAGACTCAATTGCTGGTCAAACTGACGAACCATACGCATGGCTAGTAAAGAATTTCCGCCGCTGTTAAAGAAGCTTCGCTCACAATCAATTTCATCCGGATTTCGGTTTAATATTTGAGCCCAGATTTCACTAATACGCATTTCTATCTCGGTCGACGGCAATTTGATCTGACTCTCAATGACCACTTTCGGTAACCGGGATAAATCAACTTTTCCATTCGGCGATAAAGGTAATTCCGGCAAGACGATACACTGCTGAGGCAACATATATTCAGGTAAACTCAGGGCCAGTTGTTCACGGATCACGGTGTTTAGTGCTGCCACCTCTGCCGTGACATCACTCACCAATTTATCTTCTCTGCGGATACTGCCGATAGCCATCGTATACAGGTTTTGTTCATTCAAACAAATACCAAGCATACAACTTGCAATATCCTGAGCGATGAAGGCATCACCAAGCCGCTGGAATAGCCAGCCTGAATAAATATAATTCAACGCTGAATGCTCACCTTCTAATCGAATTAAACCGTGCGCGTTGCTCATGATGTGGTTTATATCAGACGATTTTAGAAAGACGGACTGCGCGTCTAAGTCATACACAGCAGCACCTGTCTGGTCCTGAAACTGACGACCATCACGTTTCATAAAGGCCATATTTAATTCAGGTTTTAACGCTGACTCATTAGAGAACTCAAGGTAGATCCGGCAAGCTAAAGTTTGCGTAACGCCATCTTCAGGCTCAAAGACTTCCACATGATATCCTATCCCCGACTCAGCACAATTTCCGGTGAGTAACGACAGCATATGGCCGACTTCTCTTAATGCCAGAGATTTTGCCCTTTCATGATAAACAGGAACAATTGCGTCCCAATAAATCACGAAGTCAATATAGGGACAGTTTGCCCCGGAACCCGACTGCGTCAGTGTATGAAGTGTCTGGTTGATCGGCTGATAATAATAGTAGTCCGCTAAACCTGCCCCTGTAGGAACACCAACCTGAGTCCGGACACTATACGTACTCCCCGCAGAAGGATAGCGGTATTTCGGCAGGGCCCGGTCGGGTATGGTGAATGCAGCGCATGCCGACAATAGATATGCCAAATCTTCCCAGACAGCGGTTCTTCCTTGTGCGGAGAAACAATACTGAGACTGTATCAGCACATGTTCCTGTGCGCGCTGAATGCTGGATGATTCAACCGGTAAATCCGCAAATTTCCGATAGCTTTTACGGATCAGGTAGTCGTCCTGACGAAGGTCATGCGACAGCTGATGAGCCACCTTACCCGTCGAGGCTATCCCTCTTTGTTCCAGAATGAATCTATCTTTATTGTCATCATAAACCGGAACAGGCTGTTCTTTCTCTTCAATCAAATAAGCCACAAGCACGGGGTTGTCTTCCCGATTCTGAATTTGAACCAGTGCCTGCGAAATGCCCTGAAGTTTATTGATATGTGCAGCGATCTCTTCAAGTTCAACCCGATAACCATTTAACTTCACCTGGTTATCGTTTCTGCCAAGGAATTCGATGTATCCGTTCTCTGACCAGCGACCCAAATCGCCGGTTTTGTAGATTTTTCCAAGTCTCGGATGCTTCAGAAAACGCTCTTTCGTTAATGCTGGTGCATGCCAATACTCAAGCGCTACGCCATCCCCCCCGATATAGATTTCCCCTGTGACACCAAACGGGCAGTGTTCACCACGATTATCAAGCACATACATCGCCTGATTTGGCATCGCAGTTCCATAAGGAATGCTCGTCCAGTTGGTCATAACCTGAGTGATTGGATACCAAATCGACCAGATGCTGCCTTCGGTTGCTCCTCCCAGGCTGATAACCTCAGCCTTCTGGGATAGTGCCGAAATTCGCGCTGGAAGGTTCATAGGGATCCAATCCCCGCTCAGAAGAAATAACCGGATGTTCAACGGTATTTCAGGCTTTGAATCATATTCATCAATCAGTAATCCGGCCAACTGTGGCACTGTATTCCATATTGTCACTTGGTGTTCATGAATTAATGACAACCAGACATCTGGATTCTTACTATCCGACTGACGAGGAAAAACAACGGTTCCTCCGCTTCCCAGAACACCAAAAATATCGTAAACAGATAAGTCAAAACTCAGCTCCGACAAGGCAAAAACCTTATCCGATGCAGTCACCTGAAATCTTCGATTCACCGCTTCAATTGTGTTCACTGCCCCATGGTGGCTGATTGCGACACCTTTGGGCTGACCAGTAGAGCCGGATGTGAAAATGACATAAGCAAGATCTGTAGGTCTAACATTAGGCCAGGCGACATGCTCAAGAGATATCGTTTCTTGTGCGAGAGTCTCGATGTCCAGCACAGATGCATGCAATACAGATTGCTCAGCATCTAACCTCGTCCGTTGCGCATTGGTAGCGACAACGGTATGACACCCAGATTGTGACAGGATTTCATTCAAACGCTCTGTCGGCCAGTCCGGATGCAACGGTATATAGGCAGCACCCGCTTTCATGATGCCCAGTGTGGCAACGGCATGCCAATGACCTTTCTCCGATAAAACTGCAACCAGATCCCCTTTTACGACTCCACGACGCAGCAAAGATGCAGCAACATTCTGATAACAGTGATAAATTTCAGAATAAGTAAACCGCTGATTCAGCTCTGAATCAATCACAGCAACAGAGGTTGACTGCTCAAGTAAACCAGGTGACTGCTCAAATAAATCCACGAGTGTTCTGGCAGGATAATTTTCAGCCGTGTTATTGAGATGAAGAATGATCTCTTCTTGCCAATCCGGCAAGCGAACAGACGGCAATGCCATCAGATCCCAGTCACGTTCAACGGCCTGCTCGATTAATGTGCAATAGCCTTGATGCATCGCCTCAATGGTCTGCGGTGAAAATAACTGTTCAACATAATCCCATTCCGCCACAAACCCTTCGTCGGTTTCATAGGCTTTATTGTCGAGCCATACTTGAGACGTCTGAGAAATGGCATACTGCATGCCCTGATAACTATCGTCTAATGGCAGGTCAAACATACTTGCCTGACCTTTCATACCTATCACACTGGTTAGCACAACGGGTGCAACAACTTGATTGGAGGGCAATCCATGGTGAGTTTTTAATAACCGTTGCACATCAACACCATCAAAAAGATTATGCTCTATATCTTCAAGCAATCGCTGGTGTACGGTTTCAAACTGACTCCGGGCAGAAATATCAGAACGCAGTTGATAATCAAACAAGCTGAGCACTGTAAAATCACCAATAATATCATCCACCTGAGCATGTAAAGGCAGTCGGTTAAATAAGGTCAAATTCAATGTCATTCGATCCTGATCGGACCAATAGCATAAAAGACGACAGAACATCTCAGCGATGAATGCCGTTGGACTGATATCATGAACCTGACATTTTTCAATTACCTTATTCCAGATTGAATGCGGAATTGTTTTAGAAATTCTCTTAAAGCGAGGCTTTTCCACACTTGCTGGGTTACTCACCAAAGGCAGGTTCATTTTGAATGACATTTCAAGTGTCTTTTCCTGCCAATACTGCTCAGCTTGCGCAAAGAGTTCGCTTTCTCTGATTCGCTCATACTGAATATGATAATCACGGTAATTAATCTGCAACTCAGGCAATATTAGGTGTGGATTTTGGTATAGAGAAATCCATTCTGAAAACAAAATTTCAAAACTCTTCATATCAATAATAATTGCATCAAAACTCACATGAAGGATGTATTTACCCTGCCACTTTGTAAGCAATATATCAAACAGTGGATACGTATCGGTTGAATATACCTTATGTGAGTACTCATATCGTATTGCTTCCAGCTCTTGCGGATCTGAAAGCTCATGATAAGAGATTTTATAATGACTCACTTGATTGAGATAACGTTGAACATCATTCTCAAAAACAGTTCTTAATGATGGATGACGTTGAATAAGCTGGTTGAATGCATTTTCTAATCGACTGTGATCAAGAAACTCAAATACATATTCATGATAAATATGCGTAGAAACATTACTGAGTTCAAAGTTTTTAAACCGACCAAAATAATACGTTTGTTGTACATTATTCAATGTGAATGGATGATATTGACTGGCAACATCAGTCCCTTCAATAATATAATCCCGATAGAGAAAATCACCTTTACCCGCTTCAACTAACGGCGTGATAGATGAGACATTTTTCTGTTCAAAAATATCTTTAATCTTGATATCACAATCAAAGTTAGTATTGATTAAATTCACAAGTTTTATCGCAGAAAGACTGTTTCCCCCCAGAGAGAAAAAGTCATCCTTAATACCAATCTTTTTATTTCCCAAACCTAAAGCAGATGCAAAAAATTCGCATAGTTTACGCTGAACCTTGCTTTCTGGTGCAATAAACAACACATGGTTGCTGAGTTGAATTTTGGGGAGAGCTTTTCGGTCTATTTTACCATTCATATTCAGTGGAATAGACGAAAGATACATAAAATCAACAGGGACCATGTATTCTGGCAGGCGGTTCTCCAGCCATCGTTTCAGTATGTTCGAAGGAATCGGAGATTCCGCCGTATAGTATCCCACCAAATACGGTTCGATGTCCTGTCCCTTATCTTTTTGTAACTGCACAACGGCTTGTTGAACATCCGCGTATTCCGTCATTGCGAACTCAATGTCACCCAGCTCAATCCGATGGCCTCTCAGCTTCACCTGGAAATCACCACGGCTTATAAATTCGATATCGCCCGAGGGTAAATAACGAACCTTATCACCCGTTTTATACATTGAGTCACTGTGCTTCTCGCCATATTTTATGAATGGGTTTGGCAGAAATGCACCTGAAGTCAACTCCGGCTGGTTAAAATATCCGGCCGATACCCCTTCACCAGCAATGTACAGCTCCCCGATCACACCAGGAGCAACCGGCTGCATGACATCATTCAGTACATAGCACTGTGTATTCGCTAATGGTTTTCCAATATAGACTCGCTGATTTGTCGCCGTCAGATGATATGCGGTAGACCAGACTGTCGTCTCTGTTGGCCCGTACACATTCCAGGCATCACGGGTCAGTTTTGCTAATCCTTGCGCAACGTCAATTGGAACCGCTTCACCGCCACAAAGAACAGTGATGTCCAGATATTGACCTTCGAAATCAGAAACAACCTGCCGCCAAAAAGAAGGAGTCGCTTGCATATGAGAAACATCATTATTCTCTAAAGACTGCTTGAGTATGTTCATATCAAGCAACTGCTTTTGATCCGCCAACACCACACCAGCACCGAACATTAGAGGCATAAATAGTTCTAATGTAGAAATATCAAATGCCAGTGTTGTTAAAGCAAGCATCCGGGAATCTTCTGTTAAGCCAATTTTTTGCGAAAAGTCAGATGCGATATTCACAAAATTACGCTGTCGAACAGCAACACCTTTTGGCGTGCCTGTTGTCCCAGAGGTATAAATAATGTAAGCCAGATCATCAATATTAGGCTGGCTCGGAGACAATAGATAATTGGTGTTTTCTAAGCGATGTACAAGCGATTTCGTTACCGACAGAACTGAAACATGGCTTGGTATCCTTGCCTTTGACATCTCATCACTCAATAACACAAGTGCCGGTGAAGAATCCTGCAAAATGGCCTGAATTCGAATCTCAGGGGAGTTTTCATCAAGAGGGATATAAGCACAACGTAGCTTTTGTATCGCCAACAAGCTGATGATTAATGTGGCATCGCGTTGCATTTGAACTGCGATTCTTTCCCCAGGTTGAACCTTAAATTCATGTGCAATGAAACCAGCCAAAGCATCGGAAAGATAATGAAGCTGGGCATATGTTAGTTCAGTTTTTCCCGCTATCAATGCGATGCGGTCAGGATTATGAGTCACCTTTTCCTTAAACAACTCGATGATGGTTTTCTGTGGGTATACTCGCTTTTCCGGATTCATTGCATGATAATAATAAGCAACTGTATCTTCTGGCAAACGGCAGAATTCTTCCCAATTTAATTCACCTGACAAAAAATAGCCAATTCTACTGTGAAAGGTTTCAATATAATTCTGAATCAGAGAAAAGAATGGTACATGTTGATTAAAAAATATACGAATTCTATCGGCATCTATCTGAATAAAAAAGGTACCGCTATCCATAGATAACGGTAATTCAGGGTGTTCATAAAATCTAAATCTTGGTAAAGGAAAATCCGAGTGTATGTAAAGACGATCAATAAATATGTTACTTTTATCGCTATCATTAATTTCCGGAAGAAGATCTGAATAATACGCTTTCCCCTGCAGAAGAATATACCGAGTTAATTCACTATTTTTTGCCTTCTTATGAAACCCATACAATGTTTCTTGATTTGCATTTAAAATATACTGTATATAAAGTAGAAACAACGATGTTTCCGTACTATTCCAAGCATAGTTAAATTGTATTGACTCATAGCATTTAGGATTAACTTCATCATCAGTAAGAAAGACATCATGTAACTTTGCCTGCCGATTCAGTTCATCTTTTCTTTGCTGATTAATAAAACTCCCTTCGTACCAGAGTTGAGCATCATTGCTCCCCTGATATAATTCATAGTAAGATAAAGAATCAGAACGACCTAAATCAATAAAACAATCTATAAATAATTCAATAAGAAGGTTCAAAGTCTCTGGGTAGTTACTATAAACCTCTGAAGCATTTGAGACCGACACGACTCTTTCAACTTCAGAACAACTTACAATAGCATTAAATATAATATTCTGATCTTCAGAACAATTTAATCCAAGTCGAACCTTATTCGCACCCGAAAATGAAGTATCGTCGGGGTAACAAAACTCATAATCAATCTGATAATTCGCCACATCCCGAGCCGAGACAAGCCGAATATTATGATGGTCGTATTCAGCAATGGATGGTCTATCACAGAGTTCAGAGCTCACAAGGTGAACCTGATGCCCTGCATCAGCAAGGTAACGGATAACTTCCTGGTTTACTGCATCATCACTGACTTGGCTTAAAATATTTAATATACCCATGACCTTCTCCTTACGCTGGCTTCACTGCCTTCAATATTGGTAAAACGCCACGCTCGTTGTAGTAAACATCTGTGACCACCAAACCAGCATCTTCCATTTGAGCTCTGATTTCATCTTCACTGACAAAATTTAAATAGGTCGCTTGTAAAATATCACCAAAAATTGAAAACTCTTTCATAAGATCAGCTTGGGGAATACCATATTTCTGCCATTCTGAATCACCCGGTGGTGGAGGCGGCGTCAGAAAACTAATATAAAGTTGTCCTCCTGGTTTAAGTGCATTCGCGAAGTTACGGTATAATTCAATCAGACGTTCTGGGTTGGATTCATACATGTTCAAACCATTGCTTGTAATCACATCAAATTCATCAGAATAATCTAAAGACCAAGCATCCTTTACATCGAAGAAGCATATTTCAGATAATCCAACACGATGTGATTTTTTCTTCGCATACGCAATAGACTCCGGGTCGAGATCAATACCGAATAATTTCACATCTGATCGACCACGGTAGTCCTGATCTAATAACTCATCCATGACACCACAAGGAATAGAGGCAATAGCATCCACATGATCTATTTCATTTTTCAGGAGGTTCTTAAAACGAATAAACCTTTCTCGTGCCTGACATAACAATGAGTTTTCCATCAGCCAGTATTTCAGAGGATGTGTATCCTCAGAATCACACTGTTCCGTGAATATATAGGACGTCCAATACCCATTTAAGCCACGATTGTGTAGTAGAAAAATGCCCAAATCGAAGGTTGCTAACTCATCAACTAAAGTTAACGTATCTTCTAAAGGAAGTATCAGACTAGATTGGTTTTCTATAAGTCTATTTTTAATTTCATATATAATATTTTTTGTTTCTTCAGAAAGAGATAGTTCAGATGTTGTCTTATGCGAAACCATTGTCGTCATTGTATTTACCCTTTAAATAATCCAACCAGCATTGATGAAACCAGACTTAACATATTTGTCATCTAATAATTCTGTACGCTTTAGTGCACGCATAACATTTTTTACGATAGGCACATCAGGTGTAACTTCAAAACCTTTGTAGATTCTATCAATGACATTCTTATTCTCTTCTTCATCATCAATCATGCTATCGAGGTAGCTTTTATTAAACGATTTCTCAGATTCGACATTTAAGTACATTTTCACGAATTCTGCGATATGACGACCAATATCTTTTCTCGAAGATTCGGACATCTCTCCCCAGGTATATTTCAAGAGCTCCATAAAGAATATATAGTGTCTTGATTCATCATTCATATGATCATTTACATAATTTTTGATCGACGGGTGGACAGACTTTGCATTGAAGAACTCGACCAATTCCCTAACCAAAGTTGTTTCAAATATACAGACTGCAATAATTTCGAAGAGTTCTTTATTTTCATCATCTAATCGGCTCATGATTTCTGTGACTGAATAATAAGAATCTGATTGAGGCAGAACATCTTGCTTCAAGTAAGGATACTGTGATTTCAGTTGATTCATTAAATCCCGAGCAACATATACATGATAATACTCATCAATGATTACCGTGTATGCGTTCATTTTAATTTGCTCAGGATAAGAAACAGGTAAATCAGAGTAGATTAATTTGTTACACGCCGAGCTGATCAGTTTAATCTCTAAAGTTACAATATCATTTAAGTATTTAAAAAGAGACCGAATTAAGAGTTCGGATTTTTCATCATCACTGATATTTTTCAATCGTTCATCCAGTAATACAGGCTGGTTATCCTCTGGAAAAAAATGTCCATCAATGGTGAAGTCAATCTTCTTTTCTGGTCGCGTTCTGATGGAAGATCGTTTCTCCCACTTCTGTATATATAAGGGTGATAGCCCTTCTCGTGCATCTTTATCATTGATCGAGATTTTTCTCTTCTCTTCCATAAATTCATTTCCTCTGATAACAATCAATATAAATTCAGGCGATAATTATCCATAGGTTACAGATCGACCTATTGATTAAAAATATATTTATTTACTTGAATTAAAAATATACCCATCAAAAAAATTCAGTGAATATTCAATGACGGGTATTTAAGCTTAATATGAATCTGCGAAGGCTTGCTTATCTTTTCTACGGTAAAAAATAATCGTCAACACTAATGCAATTGAAGAGACACTCAACATGATATATGCCATCTCTAGAGGATCTCCCGTGTATAAATAACTACTCAATGTGGTTGATCCAACGACAAGCAATGATCTTGAACTCATATTAAATGCAGATGCAATACCAAACATTTCAGGAAAAACACTCATTGAACGACCAAATACAATGGGATACAACAATGCGAAACCAATACAGAAAATACTCATCAGTGTTGTCACCACTATTGCGTCATCCCCAAGGATAACAAGCAAACAGAGGCTAGTGATCACCATGAATATACCGGCTTTCTCAGCTTTCTCCGCACCGCCAATCAAAGTCGTTATCTTTGTGGAAAGTAAACTGGTGACAGAAAATGATGCCACAACAATGAAGAAATGCACTACAAACTGAAATAGTGAAAGCTCAAACGTTTCTCGATACAAAAATGCTGAGGATGCAATAAATACCATATAGGCTGAAAACAGCAAAGAAGGGACAAGGGAGGCAGTCAAGAAAGTTGAACTTGTAACGAGTTTACGATAACTGTCGGTTAAGAATTTCAAGTTAACAGTGACTTTATCTTTTTTCGTCTCAGGTAAAAACAGCATTAACGCGATAAATGAGAGCAATGTGATGATCGCAACAACAGCATAGTTTCCTCGCCAGCCTAAGTGATAGTTAATCCAGCCCCCAGCCAACGGTGCTAAAGACATTACAATCGACATAAATGCATTTACCAGGCCAAACAGGCCATACATTTTTGCGCCTTCGTATTTATCCGAAATAATTGCAAAAACAACGACAACTGGAGCACAAGCACCAATTCCCTGAATAAGCCTTGAGAAAAGCAGAAATTCAATACTTGTCGAAAAAACACACCCAATCGCGCCCAATAGCATCATCATTGAACCAAACAGAATCACTTTTCTGCGCCCGTAGCTCTCAGAAAGTGGCCCGTAAATCAATGCACCCACCACAAACCCGACAAAATTCAACGCAATGGTTAACTGTATTAATCCAATTTCTGCGTTGAATTCTTTAGCTATATCCGGAAAGCTCGGAATTGACATATCTATTTCTATACAACCTGCCAATAATGACAGCAATAAAAGAAATGGAACGATATCCATTTTACCTGACGCTTTACTCATACCTAACCCCAAAGGTGTACCGATTAAAAAATGCGTACTGTCGCCTGTAGCTCCAAAGGGTTTATGAACAACACGTCCAGCATCAACGAGGCCAGAAAAGCAATCGTAACAGCTGGTTGCGCGTTTTCTTCACCCAAAGTTCAACCGTTGATATCACTTTCATTCAATGAAATGGCTGAGTTGATGACAGGTTAAACATAAAACACCTAAATGCAACTGATAGCACTGCCACTATTTTAATCATGCGATCTATTTAATGTTTTTTTAGTATAAGTTGTTAGTAAAAGATCTAAGTGGTTGATTTATTGTGACCGAGATGTTAAATGGCGCTTTCAAAGATTAGTATTTCATGGGTATTTTTATTTAAAATCAGCAGGATAGCTGTAGAAGGGCGTATGCTATGTCGCCTTCTGCCAGCATCTTTAACAGAGGAAACCAGGGCACTCACGAAAAATCTGTTACATAAAAACCTTAATCCAACAATGTCAACATACCAGGGATGCAGCAGTGGCAACACATTCTCAAGGAATGTGTTCAGCGAAGTCGTGAGTTGAGAAACATCGAACGAAAAAAGCCTCGTCAAACGACAAGGCTTTTAAATGTGGCGGATAGACAGGGATTTATCGCTCGCAAGCTCGCGCCTCTACGGGCGTTGCCAGAAGGCAACGTGGTCTCGCTCCGTTCGGCTGAACCCACACTAGGGTTCCGCACCCTATCTTGATTGTGCCAAAGTTCAGATGAAAAAAAACCGCTGAGTGATCAGCGGTTTTTTCGAATGTGGCGGAGAGATAGGGATTTGAACCCTAGATACGCTATTAACGTATGCCGGTTTTCAAGACCGGTGCTTTCAACCACTCAGCCATCTCTCCGAAATGTGGCGGTGAGGGAGGGATTCGAACCCTCGATACGTTGCCGTATACACACTTTCCAGGCGTGCTCCTTCAGCCACTCGGACACCTCACCAAATTGTTTGTTGCGCTCTGTCTCGGCAACGGCGGCTAATGTACTGGCTGGAGCCTTGAGGGTCAAGGAATTTTCTGAAGAAGTTGTACTTTCTTGGCTTAAATGATGATGAAAAGATCAAATCGCTTTTTTCTTAGGCCTGACACGGGGATATTTCTACACTTGTAAGATATCGCTTTTACTTTCATGTCGTTTCAGTATGCGCAGATTTTTAGAACCCTTCTCTATTTTGCTGTTACTTTTCTCGCTCAGCACCGCGGCTGCCAGCGAAGAGCCAGCCGACACGCCGAACAGTGATCCACTGGTAGAATACAGTCAAGCGCTGGACAAGCAACTTGAACTTGCAGGGGGTCAGGAATCAACTGCAGAGAATGAAAAATTACTGGAACGCCTGCTTCAGGCCCAGGATCAATTAGAAAAAGCTAAAAGTTATCGGAAACAGGTTGAAGAGAGCCGACAGTTGCTGGATAACTTCGGCGAAGAAACGCAATCCCTGAAATCGCAACTCAAGGATTTTAATGCATCGACTTTTCCCGATTTCAGCCAGTGGGGGCAAGATCAGCTGACGCTTGAAATTGCTGATCAGGACAACAAGCTCGAACAACTGGAACTGCGGCGTCATAACTTTCGCAACGAACTGGAAGATATTGAACGCGACATCGATGCGTTTCCAAAGCGGGCCGAACAACTTCAACAGCAGATTGGTGATGCTGAAAAAGCTCAGAAACAAGCCGAACGGGACCGGGATACGCAACTGCTTCTGCTCCACAACATTGAATTTGCTTTCTACAATAATCAGCTTTCAGCGCTGGAAACAGAACAGCTTGCTGCAGATAACCGCCGCACCTTAACCAAACAAAAGCTTCAATTGGTCAATGCCGAGATTGAAGCCCGGCAGGCTTACCGGAATAATCTCCAGCTGATGCTGAACCGACTGCTCAGAACAGAAGCCGAGCAAACCGCACAAGATACGGATGCGCTGGTTCAGGAACTGGAAGACTTACCCCCGGAGCTGAAACAGCTGAGTGAAGAAAACCGCCGTTATGCCAATGTACTTTCCTCTCTTTCAGACCAGCTCGATCAGGTCCAGCAAAAGCAGGAGACCACGGATCATCAGTTAGAGCAGGTTGCCAAAACCTCCGAAGATCTGAGCAACATGGCTGAATGGCTCTCACTCAGTCCGGCTTTTAGTGAAAACATGCGCACCCGCCTGAGCCGGCTGCCCAGCCCCCCAGACATGACCGGGCTGGACAATCAGATTGCCCAGAATCAGGTTCGGAAATACGAATACCAGCAGCGATATGAAGATCTCTCAGATGTCGCCGATGCTCCCCCGGCAAAGAACCTCTCTGATGAGCAGAAAACGCAGCAGGGAGAACTGATTGAGAACAATCTCTCCCTGCTTGAAAAGCTGATTGATAGCAGCGACATTCTGATTTATCAGCAGGCGACGTTAAAAGTCGCTTTCGATAAACTCAATACCTCGCTGGAGCAGCTCAAAAATAATGCAACCCGGCTTTTGTTCTGGGCACCGGATACCAATGCCTTCAGCCTGAAGCTGGTTGAAAGCACATTGGAAAAACTGCAATGGTTTTTCTCGCCGTCCCATTGGGTCGGACTGCTGAAAGTACCTTTTGTCGCCGACCCCATTCTGCTTGGATTTTGTCTGGTGATTATCGGCCTGCTGATTCTGGCATTAAGCTGGTGCCGGAAACGCTGGAAAAAGTACCTGAGTGAAACCAGCCAGTCGATTGGCAAAGTCACCCGAGACAGATTCAGTTACAGCACTATCAACGTGGTCATCTCTGGGCTGTTTGCATGGCCGGTTCCCCTGACAGTTGCAGTCGTGGGTGCGTTGCTGACTGCCTTGTGGCAACTCCCCTTTATCCATCATCTTGGCCAGGCTCTGGCCCTGCCCTGGCCGCTGGTTATGTTCTGCTTTATACGTGAACTGGTCCGCCCGGATGGTCTGCTCATCAAACACTTCGACTGGCAGCCTGAACTGGTCGCCAGGTGTTTTGGTCATTACCGGCGACTGATCTGGCTGTACTTACCGATGATGGTCATGCAAAATTTCGCCATTGATTACAATGACTCCGATGTCAATGCAACACTGGGACGTTTAGCTTTTCTGATCAGTAACCTTGCCGTCAGTTTCTTTCTCTGGCGCATGGCCAATGAACGGATTCCCATGACCTATCGCGATTTGCCGCAAGGCCAGTTGCACATTGGTCATCATCTGTTCTGGTGGTTCCTGATTTTGCAGCCACAAGTGCTGAATTATTTTGCGCTCCAGGGATATCTCGGATCAGCTCAAAAACTGATGTCCAAACTTGAATATGCAGCCGTACTCGGCGTATTTACGCTCCTGATCTATTACCTGATCAAGCGGTTGATGCTCATTCAGCGGCGGCGGCTCGCCTTTGAACGGGCGAAAGCCAAACGGCAGGAAATTCTGGCACAGCGGAAAGCTGAATTGCTGGAAGAAAAAGAAGAACCTGCCAGCCATGAGCTGCACATTGACATCGAAGAACCCGAAGTCGATCTGGACATCATCAGTGCGCAATCTCTGCGCTTGCTGCGATCCCTGTTATTGCTGATCTTTCTTTCGCTGCTGGCCCTGCTCTCTTCAGACTTGTATCAGGCAACCAGCTTTCTGGAGGATATTACCTTATGGGATGTCAACGCGAACATTGACGGTATTGAACAACTTAGTCATATCACCCTGAAAAGTGTGCTGCTGGCATTGCTGGCCTTATGGTTAACCGCCATTCTGGCGCGAGATCTGCCGGGTGCCATGGAGTTACTGGTGTTGCAGCACATCAGTCTGAGTCCGGGGACAGGCTACGCGATTACGTCGCTGACCCGTTATCTGGCCATTTTCTTTGGCATCATCATCGGCTCGGCTTTAATTGGATTTGACTGGTCGAAAATGCAGTGGCTGATCGCGGCCTTGGGTGTGGGTCTTGGTTTTGGTTTGCAGGAAATTTTTGCCAATTTCATATCCGGCCTGATCATTCTCTTCGAGAAACCCATTCGTATCGGGGATACGCTGACCATTCGCGATCTGACCGGCGTTGTTGCCAAAATCAACACGCGTGCCACGACGATTGTCGACTGGGACAGAAAAGAAGTGATTGTGCCGAACAAGGCCTTTGTCACAGAACAGTTCGTCAACTGGTCACTGTCTGATTCAATCACCCGGGTCACTATTTCCATCAGTGTCAAATACCTCGCCGACACAGATCGGGTCACACAACTGCTTTTTGATGCCGCAGAAGAATGTGAGCTGGTTCTGGACAACCCGGCGCCCGAGGTTTTCTTCCTCAGTATCACCGCCGATGCACAGAACTTTGAAGTACGCGCCTACGCTGCAGAAACGGGGCACCGGCTCAGCCTGACACACGATCTGCACAGTCGCATCAAACGCAAATTCCTTCGTCATGATATTTCGATTGCCCATCCGCAGCTCGAGGTCGCCATCAAAAAGCAACAGCGGCATCCACTGAGTCGCTAAGCCGTTGGGGGAGATGAAAAACAAAAAGCAGCCAGTCAGTGGCTGCTTTTTACATTGTGTCACAGAGGAGAATCAGGCTTGCTGGTAATAACCCGGCACTTTAAACATACGGCGACATGCTTCAAGAAACTGACCGTAGACCCCCCCGAGGATCCCACTCACAACGGCATTACTGGCAACAGCAGTCATGATCTGATCAGCATCAGCACCCACAACCCACAAAATTGCGGCATAAACGGGTGACTGGAACAGCACGTAAGCCAGCATATCTGAAGTAAACTTCATCCAGCCCTGCGGACTCAATCGGGTCCCCTGACGAATCATCCAGTCACGGAAAACGCCGTAGGGCCAGGCAATCGCGATATTCACTGGAATAGACAGTGTTCGGGAAGCTAACGATTGCTGTAACGTCATACCAGACACAAAAACTTCGATCATCATGCCTGTGATAAAGCAAAAAACGACCATCGCGAATGTGTCTGCCGCAGCATGACGCATATTAAATTGTTCTTTCACTGCTACCCCGACCAAACAGAAATAAAGCCCGATAAAAAATGTATTGACGGGCTATATCTCTAAATAATAGCGACAAACCCAGTCATATTGCGTATTAAAACAGCTTTCTTGTAAAATTTCCCACCATATTCTTTATGGTGTAGTTAATTTACAACTTAATCGCGTGATGAAAGCCGCATTTTCCGCTACCGACGCACCACTGACGTGCTAGAAGGAAGAAATCAGGAATTCAGGCAGGCTGAAATCAGACAACAAACTCGCTGAGATTCGAAGTGAACGGGGAGGTTTACATCGTATTTCTTCACGCTGCCGGACTAGAGAACCAATACGCGATGAAATCGGACCAATGAATCAGAAAAGACTTCAATCCATTGAAAATAAATGACTAAAATTTTCATGAACACCCCAAAACAGAATCACACGCCCGGTTTATGAATTGAATCCCTAAAGAATGATGTCTTTTCGTCGCCAACCTTTGATCATACCTGTGAAACCGACCTGAAAAACAAGAAAGTGATGTCGATGCATTCAACGCTCGACAGAAATAAAACAACGTGAAATGTGAAATTAAATAACACTTATTTAACAATTCACCGCAACACAAAAAGGGAGCCAGAGGCTCCCTTTCATCTTTTTGAGATTGGTGTCTTTAGTAGTTCAGGCTCACAGTCACACCAGAGAAGCTGCTGTAACCACGTAACATCACATAGTAAGTCTGATTAGAGGACACAGCGACATTACAGGTTTCATTATTCCCGTAACGGTAAGGTCGGCAATCCCAAGACGTCGTGGTCGGTTTGCTGCCAGCTTTCACGTACAAATCCACATCACCGGTGCCACCAGAAACGCTCACTGACGCACTGGAAACATTGGCAGGTACGGTAAAGGTATAATGCAGTTCGCTGTTCGCATTACCAGACAGTCCGCTGATTGGTTTACCTTTTTCCAGCGTATCGCCGGTTGGAGGCGGTGTTGTACCACAGGCAGCGTTCACACCGACAGTATTAAACGCATCAACAACATCTGCCGTGTTATAGCCCAGATCCTCAGCCGCTTTCACGACACCACAACCGCCCTGATCAAAAGTTGAATTTGGAGTCCAGTAAAGTTGGTTTGCAACCGCAAAGATTTCAAAGCCTTTCCGTGGATCCCAACCCGCTTTATTCGATAACAGATAGTAAGCGCGGTTGAACACACCACTTGAATAGTGAACATTCAAACCAGAAGTATACTCGGATGCATGGTCAATCGAACGGCCATCACGGGAAGGTTGGTCAAAATAACGCAAGCCACCCGATTGCTTGAAGATGTCGCTGCCGACAACCCAGTCAACACTGCCACGCATGTAGTATTCAGCCGCTTCACCTGCGATATCAGAGAATGCTTCGTTAATACCACCGGACATATTCCGGTATTCCAGACCTGAGTTTTGCTCGGTGAAACCGTGGCTGACTTCGTGCGCACTCACGTTAATATCGACCAGTGGGTAGAACGTCGAATAACCATCACCAAAGGTCATTGCCTGTCCGTCCCAGAAGGCATTTTCATAGCTGTTACTGTAATGAACACGCATGGTGAGCTGGAAGGTCAGTGGTGCTGTATTCAGCCAGTCTTTATACATGTCGAAAACAACCTGACCAAAATAATGCGCATCATTCAGCGGAGAATAAGCACCATTAATTTGTTTCCGATCGTTATAGTTTGCATCCGTCGAACAGTTGTAGCTGAAAGCCGTTGAACCTGACGTGCGATGGTTCAGGTCGACCGTTTTCACCGCGCTGGTATTCATGGTACAGGTTGAACCATTCTTTTCGACCATGAAGTTCGGAAAGTCGACGCCAAACTGATATTGACCGGTCTTGGTGTTACCGCCAGGGCCAGTACCCGGCGCCTGAATATGTGCAATGCTTTCCCAGGTGTCCAGCACATCACCAGAATTTGCGTCAACAAAGAAGAATGGACGGGATGGCTCTTCACTTGCGACAAAGAAACTCACTTGATAAACCAACTGAGCCTGATTGCTTTCATTCAGGCGAACCATGAGTTTCACTTGCTCGTTCTCTACAGGCAATGCTTCCGGTGCCAGTTGTGCATGGGCTGCAGCATGATGTGCTTTCGCAATATTCAGTGCCTGTTTCCCTTCCAGACCAGGCAAAATAGCAGGCAGATCCTGCTCAACATTCTGGGCCATTTGGCCATGAACCTGAGTCAGCCCTTTGGCATTCGATGTGGCCACAACGCCGGTGTTATAAACGGGTAACCCTTTATAAAGCTGCTGATAGCGAACTTTTTGTTTACCATTTGGCAGGTTGACCGTTTTGACCGCTTTAAAACTGTTATTCAAAGGCGCCACGGAACGTGCTGACAACCCTTGTTCTAAGACAGAGACATCGGTGACATCAACCATGTCTGCGGCTAGTGTTGGTAAGGTAAATAAAGATCCTAGCGTTAATACGGCTACTTTTTGTCGTTTGTTTGTTTTCATTACTCATTCCTAGAGATTTTTAGCGAGCTGTCCTGCATCTCCCAACCAACAAATCAGTACTGCTTCAATGATTCATCGCCAAACAACTGAGAACTTCCTGTTTCAGCCCTGTTATCGATTAATTGGCTTTTTGTTAAAGCGATTTAACTTTGGCGTATCTTTTCAATCTGTTGCAAACAAAAAATACAAAAAATAACGAGAAGGATGTATAAGAAAGTAGACACATTAATGACAGAAAAGATAATACATAGGAGCTTTTATTCTATTCTTATTTTAAAACAGTTGGTTAATTAATTTTTATGTGTATATTCAATTTTACACATAAGCTTTATTGAATATATAGATATAGATAAATTGAAAAATGAAATGCAATAAAATCATGAGTTTTGTATGGTGACTCGCAAATTTATTCTATTTTAGAATAGTTTTTATTTGAATGATGGCTAATAGATATTTTTGAAATTTTTTCAGTTTATTTGATATTAAATTAAAATCATGCTTAGCCAAGCAAGATAATCCTTCTTTATATTCAATCACACCTAAATTAATCAGCTAAAAATCAATAATGATGATGTATTTTCGACCAGCCTTAAAAGGAAATACCGGAGTTTTATTTCACCATGGAATGAGATGAGCTCGGAAATGATGATTTCAGGGTTCAGATAGGCAAATAAGCCTGAGCAGATGACTGTTCCGGAGAAGGAACAAATCATTGAACACCTTCAGATATGAAAAAAGACGTCCTTAGACGTCTTTTCAAAAGATGGCGGTGAGGGAGGGATTCGAACCCTCGATACGTTGCCGTATACACACTTTCCAGGCGTGCTCCTTCAGCCACTCGGACACCTCACCAAATTGTTGGTCACTGTTGGCCAGCAACGGAGCGCTACTATAGTGATCTGTATCTTGTGGGTCAACCGAATATCCCACAAAACAAATCAAGTGAATATTTTTCAATCAAATCCAGCCCGACCTCCCCTTTTTCATCCCTTTCAACGCTTCAATACTGTGTCTGTCCGCTCTGCCTGCTACAATACGGGCCATTCAAAGTCAGGCATCATGATGGAATGTCTGCCCAATTGCGAAGAGAACTCAACATGTCTGCACAACTTTCAGCAATCCTGCAAAACACAGAGCTGAGTGAGCACTTACTGTCTGAATACCAAACCCGAGGCTTTGTCACTGCAATGGCGGCTGCGCCTCATCTGCTGGATCCGGCTGAATGGCTGGCTTACCTTTGGGGTGGCGAGGAAACCTCACCTTTCAGTACGCACGAAGAACTCGAAAACTATGCGAATGCGATTGTCGAGATTTGGAATGAATCCCGTCAGGCACTGCTAACGAGCGCCTGGCAATGGCCTGAGGCGTGCCAACTGGACGACAGAGAACTGGTGACCGAAGAAACCCGAGCTTTTGCTGAAGGTGTCTTACAGGGTTGGCAGCTCGCGCGCGATGACTGGGAAACCATTATGCCGGAAGACAGTCAGGACAATGCGCTGCTCGGTGGTGTGTTGCTGTCAGTCAGCCTGCTGTATGATCCGGAGAATGCAATTGCAGCCCTGTCTGAGCAAGGCGCGGAAGGTCTGGCACAGTTTGAGGAAATCTATCATGCAATTCCGCAAATGCTCTGCGGGCTCACGCAGCGTGCACAGCAACTGACAGAAAACAGCTGATCCCTTGTGTTTTCAGGACGGGACAACACATCCCTTCCTGAGCGCAAACAACTGAAACTAAAAAAGCGGCCAAAGCCGCTTTTTTATGCTAAAGAATGCTCAGGCATTTCCTTTGACCTGAAGCTGAAGTGCCGCAGCAAAGTCCAGCATCCGATTCAACGGGATCAAAGATTTCACGCGAATTGACTCATCCACAAAAATCTCATGCTTTTCACCGCCTTCACGCAGTGCCGTCTCGATCGCTTTCAGGCCATTCATCGCCATCCACGGGCAATGTGCACAACTGCGGCAAGTGGCCCCTGCTCCTGCAGTCGGCGCTTCAATCAGTTCTTTTTCCGGAACCATTTGCTGCATTTTAAAGAAAATGCCTTTGTCCGTTGCAACAATCAATTTCTGTTGCGGCAGACTTTTCGCCGCTTTGATCAACTGACTGGTTGAACCCACTGCATCCGCTAAAGCAACCACACTGGCCGGGGATTCCGGGTGAACCAGAATTGCAGCATCGGGATGCAAGTGTTTCATGTCTTTTAAAGCTTTGGCGGAAAACTCGTCGTGAACGACGCACTCTCCCTGCCACAGCAACATCTCTGCACCTGTTTTCTTCTGGATATAACTGCCCAGATGACGATCCGGGCCCCAAATGATGGACTTGCCTTCACTGTCGAGATGCTCAACAATTTCCAGTGCAATACTTGAAGTCACTACCCAATCGGCACGTGCTTTCACAGCGGCAGAAGTATTGGCGTAGACAACAACGGTATGGTCCGGATGCGCATCGCAAAATTCAGTGAACTCTTTTTCAGGACAACCTAAGTCTAAAGAACACTCTGCTGCCAGGGTCGGCATCAACACCTGCTTTTCAGGCGTTAGAATTTTGGCCGATTCACCCATGAAGCGGACGCCGCAAATAATCAGGGTTTTCGCTGGATGCTGATTCCCGAAACGCGCCATTTCAAGTGAATCACCAACAAAACCACCCGTCTCTTCTGCCAGGGCCTGAATTTCTGGATCTGTATAATAATGCGCGATCAGAACGGCCTCTTTTTCTTTCAGTAAGGCTTTGATCTTCGATTTGTAGTCTTCCTGCTCATTCACCGTTAAAGGGATCGGCTTTGGCGGGAATGGGTAAACCATTTCTGTAGGGTCAAATGTCAGGCTCATTACGTCTTGCTCTATCAGCTCGTCCTTTCAATCCGGGCATTATACACTGCAATTGCACTGTAATACTAATATGCTCGGTAAAACGAAGCCCACACCACCAACCTGCACATCACAAGTTGATGGTGAAGCAAAACGCCAGCATGGCGTCAGGGAATTATTTGAGGGATTTCAGGCTTTTCTCAGCCTGTTGTGAGGTCGTGGTATTGGGATATTCTGCGACCACTTGCTGATAAAGTTTTTTCGCTTCATCCGGCTTGTTCGCACGTTCAGCAAGGACCCCCATTTTCAGCAGCGCATCGGCACGCTTGTTGGAGTCGTGAAAATCTACGACAGATTGAAAATGCGATTGCGCCTCAGACATCTTATTCTGTGTGAAGTACAACTGACCCAGCCAGTAATGAGCGTTTGCCGCATAGACAGATTCCGGATAAGCCGACAGAAATCCGTTAAAGGCTGTAATCGCGCCCGCGTAATCTTTCTCTTTCAGAATCAGATTCACAGCACTTTCGTAGGCCGAGTTTTCATCTACATTGGCAGCATAAGTTTCACCACCACTGTTGTCAGTTTTTTCTTCTTTTACTTCCGCCGGCTTGGAGCGGCTCAGCTTATCAATTTCACGGTAAAGCTCGCGCTGGCGTTCCAGCATCTGCTTCATATCGTAACTGTTCCGTTCGACCATGCCACGTAGCTCACCAACATCACGGGATAATTCATCCAGTTGACGCTGCATATCCAGTTGCATCTGGCTTCGTGCTTCGAACATCCGTTCTAAACGTTGCAGACTGCTGTCACTGCCTGAGGAGCTGGCATTCAGCTCTGTCACAGGAGCAGGTGCGGCGACCACTGGGGTCGCCGCACCAATCAGCAACGTTAATGCGATGTTTCGCATCAGGTTACTGTTCATCTTGATTACCTTAACTTAGTAAACCAGAACCGAGCGACGGTTCTTCGCGTAATCGGCGTCAGTGTGGCCCAGTACCAGCGGCTTCTCTTCACCGTAGCTCACAATAGAAATCTGGCTTGAGGATACGCCCAGCGCTTGCAGGTATTTCGCAACTGCATTCGCACGACGCTCGCCCAGCGCGATGTTGTACTCAGGTGTACCACGCTCATCTGCGTGACCTTCAACAACGATTTTCACGTTGCTGTTGTTACGCAGGTATTCAGCGTGTGCTTCCAGCATTTCCTGGTAGCTTTCCTGAATTTCAGCATTATCAAACTGGAAGTAGATCGTCTGTTCCTGACGCAGCTGCTGGTTACGAACTTCTTGCTCTGACATTGCCGCTGAACCTGAATCTACAGGTGTTGTTACAACTGTAGTTTCTGAGCCAGTTGTACCAGCATTCGTTTGAGCCGCAGAACTATCTGTGCTCTCAGTTGAGCTACAAGCAGCCAGAGTAAACATTGGCAGCGCAATTGCCAAACCCTTTAAAACTTTATTCAGTTGCATTATTTTTCCTTATATATCGCTTTATTGCGGTGAACCTTATAAAAACGGTCCCCAAGATGGTGCCCTAACTCGACCACTGGTAGCGGGTAAACGCGCTTTGAATCGCCCGTCTATCGACACCAGGGACAGTTCGTTAGATTTGTTATTCACCGAACTGTAAATGACCATGCCACCGTTCGGTGCAATGCTTGGAGATTCATCCAGAAATGTCTTGGTTAGAATCTGCAATGCACCTGTTTTCAAATCCTGCTTGGCGATGTTGTAACCAGAATCCGATCTGTGCACCATCACCAAATAACGACCATCCGGAGTCAGTTGACCACCGAGGTTTTGCGATCCTTGCCATGTCAGACGCTCGGTCGAACCGTCAGATAAATTTACTCGATATATCTGGGGTTTACCACCTCTGTCTGACGTGAAGATCATCGATTGACCGCTTGGATCCCAAAACGCTTCAGTGTTGTTCGCACGCCCGTCTGTCACCTGTTTCATCTTTTTGGTCTGAAGATCTAATGTGTAGACCTGCAGACTGCCACTTTTTGACAAAACCATCGCCAGTTTGCGTCCATCCGGAGAGAAACGCGGCGATCCGTTGTGTCTTGGGAAAGAGGCGACCATTTCACGGGTGCCATTTGTAATGTCCATGACAAAAATCTGAGATTGCTGATTTTCAAAGCTGACATAGGCCAGTTTATTGCCATCCGGAGACCAGGACGGAGACATCAGCGGCTGTTTGGATTTCAGCACTAACTGCTCGTTATAACCGTCATAATCAGCAATACGGAGCTGATATGGATAGCCTGATTTGTCATCAATCACGACGTAGGCGATCCGGGTCAAAAACGCCCCTTTTTCGCCGGTCAGCTTCTCGTAAACCACATCAGAAATCCGGTGCGCAAACTGACGCATCCGGTTCAGTCGGATGGTTGCACGGTTATGCAGCAAAATATGGTCACTGGTCTGAACCAGTTGACCGTTTTCCAGTCCGCGGCTTTCACCATTTGTCAGTTGACCACGAACGACATCAATCAGTTTGTAATTAACAACATAATTTCCATCGGCATTTTTATCGATGGTCCCTGTCACTAGTGCATCAACACCCATGGCCGTCCAGGCAGAATAATTGATATCTGCATCATGGGTCGGGGTTTGCGGCATTTCGTTTGGCGCAACCGGGCTGAATTTACCACTGCGGCGTAAATCGGAAGCAATCACAGCCGCCATATCAACAGGCGCAGCCCCTTCGCCCTGCCACTGAAAAGGAATGATCCCGATCGGACGCGCCGAATCGACACCTTCAGTAATCACGAGTTCAAGTTCTGCGTGTGCCAGCTGGCTCATGGTGAGCAGGGCTGCACACAAGCCCAAAATCCAACGTTTCATTCCACCTTCCCTCTTAACTAACTGGCTTCACGGTTAAGCGAATTGATCGCAGTTTTTCCACCACAGCCGGATCTTCAGGCATAGGAAACTGGCTGACTTTGACAACAGCAGCCTTTGCCGCACGGCAAAGGCTGGTATCTCCACCGACATCGGATACATCTAACAGCAAGCCATTCGCAGACAACCGCATTTGCAGATTGCATTCTTTGCCGGAAAAATTTTGATCAAACAGAAGGTTCTGCTGGATCATTTGCTTATAAATTTCGCCATAACGCGTTGCCTCATCCGTGACAAACTGCCCTTTCGCACTCCCACGCAATTCACTTTCAGCTTCCAGTCCGGCGAACATGTCATTCAACGCAGCTTCCTGCTGACGTTGCAGTTCCTGCGCTTCTTTCGCCTTCCGCTCAGCCTCTTTACGGGCAGCCTCTGCTTTACGGGCTTCTTCTTCCGCTTTCTTCTTCGCGGCTATTTTTGCCTGGCGATCGGCTTCCGCTTTACGGGCAGCTTCTTCAGCACGTTTTTGCTCTTCGACTTTCTTCTGGCGGGCCAGTTCAGCCTGACGAGCGGCTTCTTCCGCTTCCTGTTTCGCTTTCAGCTTCGCCTGACGTTCTGCTTCAGCTTTGTTCGCCGCTTCGCGTGCCAGTCGCGCATCTTCATCCGCTTTTCGCTTCTCTTCCGCAGCTTTTGCTTTCTCACGAGCAATTCGCTCCCGCTCCGCATCGGCTTCACGCGCTGCTTTTTCAGCCTCGAGTTTATCGGATCTCAGCTTGCGTAAACGTTCTTCTTCAGCCTGACGCTGCTTTTCCAGCGCAGCAGCCTGACGTTCCAAACGTTCCAGACGATCTTGCTCGGCACGCTTTGCCGCATCCCGCTGTTCACGAATCTGGCGGGCCTGCTGATTCACCAGTGCAGGGTCAACCACCACGGCCTGAATCGTCGAACCGTGCGGCTTTGGCTTGGACATCGTAAAATCGGTGCCCCAGATCAGCGCAACGAACAGAACAGCATGGAAAAATAACGAAATAACGATGGCAACTGTGTAGTTGTTTTTTTTCATTGATTTTCCTACTGCTCGAGTGGTTCAGTCATCAGTCCCACAGAGCCGACACCCGCCTGATTCAGCGCATCCAGTGTTTCGATGATGGCTGAATAGGGCACTCTTGCATCGCCACCCACCATGACCGGTGTTTTCGGATTTAATTGCAGTTCTGCTTTGACCCGGGTCAGCAATTCATTCAGCGCCAGGCCACGCACCATATCTGCATTATCAACACTCAGCCCCAGTTGGCCGTCTTTGTCGACTTCAACAATAATGGGTGCCCCACTGTCATTCTCACCGGCTAACTCGGCCGCTGTTTTCGCAGATTGTGTCGCCGGGAGCTCAACATCAACGCCCTGCGTAATAAATGGCGCGGTCACCATAAAAATAATCAGCAATACCAGCATGACATCAATGTAAGGCACAACATTGATTTCTGCTGTCATCTTGCGCTTTTTCGGTTGATAAACCGCCATGGTGTTTACTCCTGGTTTGCAGCAAACGCCTGACGGTGCAGGATGCTGGAAAACTCTTCCATGAAGGTGGCGTAGTTATGTTCCAGCTTAGAAACCTTGTTCGTCAGACGGTTGTAAAACATCACTGCTGGAATCGCAGCAAACAGGCCCATTGCTGTCGCAACCAGCGCTTCTGCAATCCCCGGAGCAACCATGGCCAGCGTGGCCTGTTTTACGGCACCCAGTGCGATGAAGGCATGCATAATCCCCCACACGGTCCCAAACAGACCGATGTACGGGCTGATAGAACCCACAGTTGCCAGAAACGGCAAGTGTGTTTCCATATCTTCCACTTCACGGGACAGTGATACACGCATCGCACGACCTGCACCTTCCATCACAGATTCAGGTGCTTTGCCGTTATTTCGGTGTAAACGGGCAAACTCTTTAAAGCCTGCGTAAAAAATCTGTTCCGTCCCGGTCAGGCTGTCTTTTCGGCTCTGCACTTCCTGAAATAAATGGGACAAATCAATACCTGACCAGAATCGGTCTTCAAAACGTTCAGCTTTTGCTGCTGCCTGAGACAGGATCTGAGAACGCTTCACAATCAGCGCCCAGGAGATCACTGACATACCCAACAGGATGAGCATCACAATCTTGACCAGCAGGCTTGCCTGCAAAAACAAATCCAGAATAGAAAGTTCTGCACTCACTTAGGCTATCTCCGACAATATATTCTTTGGGATCACAATGGGTTTCATTGTTTGAGGGTTGACACAGGCTACCTGAACAGTAGCTTTACACAAGCACTGCCCTTCATTGTTTACTAAAATCTGACAAAATTCGATAGAGGCACGACGCACATTGGCTGTCCAGGTACGAACCTTCAGGTGATCGTCTAACTTTGCACCTTTAAGAAAGTCGATGTCCATATGACGAACAACGAAACTAAATCCTTGTGCCAACATGTCCTGTAAGCTGACTCCGAAGCTTCTGAAAAGTTCCGTTCTGCCCCGCTCGAAGAACTTCAGGTAGTTGGCATGATAAACAATACCGCCGGTGTCTGTATCTTCGATATAAATCGTCACAGGCCACTCAAAGGCGTTTTCTTCAGTCATCTGAATACCACGAATGATGATGCGTTAATGATGATGCATAAGACGCCAAAAATATGACGTCCTAGAAAATATCCAGCAATCACTATACCGGAGTTAAATTACAGAATGAAACCCTCAGCCCTGTGTGTGCTTAATTTCCTTTCAGAATTTGACCCTGCTGGAATTTTGAATCTTTGATTGCAACAAAAAAAGACAGCCCGCTATCAAAGCGGGCTGTTTATCAGAGAGGTAACTTCGCTTTAGCTCAAGCGAAGCCACAGGATCGCGGCCAGTATCGGCAAAGCCAGATACGGCGTGAACAGGAGTTGCCAATACCAACGGTGCGGTACGAAGCCAACCCCGAAAATCATGGCTGCACAGCAAGACCAGATTAATGCCGGAGATACGACCGGGCCAAAACCACCGATTGCCTGCGCAAACAGGGCCGGGTCCCACATCACAAGCCCGCCAGTGACCAGCCCCATCCCCAGAGCCAGTACTCTCAATGGGCTCCAGGCCAGCCACGCATGGCTTTTCTTCACCCAAAGGTCGAGTCCGTTACTCACTGTCTGCGCCATCTTTTGCATCCATGTTCTCGGTCGTTTCTAACCAAAGCGCATTGATGATGCCGAATGAGCAGGCCAACAGTACTCCCAGAATCCAGGCGAAATACCACATGACAAGTCTCCTTAGTACAGTGAATTCTTATTGTCTTCGATAAACTGCTTATCGAGACGACCGAACATTTTGTAATAACACCAGCTGGTATACGCCAGGATGATTGGCACCATCACGAAAGCAACCACGGTCATGATTTTCAGCGTCAGCTCACTGGATGTGGCATCCCACAACGTCAGGCTGTGCGAAGGGATCTCGCTTGATGGCATAATGAACGGGAACATCGCAAAACCAAAGGTCAGGATAATGCCCGCCATGGTCAAGCTGGAGAACAGGAAGGCAAAGCCTGCACGCTCAAACCGGCTTGCCAGAACCGTCAGCAACGGCATCACAAGACCCACCACAGGCGCCAGCCACAAGATCGGTTGGGCATTGAAATTCGCCATCAGTGCACCGGTCTGGCGGGTCACTTCTTTATTCAGCGGATTCGAAGCAGCATCTTTCACCAGCTCAGATACAACCACATAGCCTTCAATATTCTTCGCAAAGAAGCCTGCCAGCGCAAAAGCAACCAGAGTGATCAGTGCGGTGACGCAGGCCACAAAGCGTGCTCGGGTATGCAGTTCATCCGTGGTTTTCATCTGCAGATAAACCGCCCCCTGAGTCACAATCATTGCCAGGCTGACAATACCGCACAGCAGCGCGAATGGATTCAGCAAGCCAAAGAAAGAACCTTTATACGTCGGGATCAGCAAGTCACTCAGCACAAACGGCACACCTTGCAGCAAGTTACCAAACGCAACACCAAAAATAACCGGTGGCACGAGGCTGCCGATGAAAATGGCGCGATCCCACATATTGCGCCATTTTGGATCTTCAATCTTCGAGCGGTAATCGAATCCCAGCGGGCGCAGCCAGAGCGCAGCTAAGGTGATCACCATCGCCAGATAAAATCCAGAAAAGGCTGTTGCATATACCAGCGGCCAGGCAGCAAACAGTGCCCCCCCCGCAGTAACCAACCACACCTGATTACCGTCCCAGTGCGGTGCGATCGCGTTAATCATAATCCGGCGCTCGGTGTCGGTTTTACCGATCACGTTCGTCAGAACACCCACGCCCATATCAAAACCATCCGTCACTGCAAAACCGATGCAAAGCACACCAATCAGCAGCCACCAGATGAGACGTAACACTTCATAATCAAACATTTATCAATCTCCTGTCCGTCTCGAATTATTTCATCACGGGTTGTTCGGTCAGATCATGTGGGGCAATGTTCTGCTCGAAGTGATAACGACCGGTTTTGAGGCTGCTTGGGCCCAGACGTGCAAACTTCAGCATCAGATACACTTCAGCAATCAGGAAACACGTATACAGTGCAATAATCGAAGCCATTGAAATCAGAATATCCGATGCGGCCAGATTCGATGCGGCCATGGTCGTAGGCAAAATCTCACCTACAGCCCAAGGCTGACGGCCATATTCTGCAACAAACCAACCCGCTTCCACGGCAATCCAAGGCAACGGGATGGAGAACAATGCGGCGCGCAACACCCATTTCTTTTCTGTGATCTTGTGACGACAGGTCTGAATAAAGGCAGCGGCAAATACACCCAGCATGATAAAGCCACAGGCAACCATGATGCGGAAGCTCCAGAACAGCGGCCATACGGTTGGCAGTGAATCATCTGCCGCTTTGGCGATGTCTTCTTCTGTCGCATCGACAACTTTATCGGTATACGGTTTCAGCAGCAGGCCATAGCCCAGATCCTGCTTCACGGCATCGAAAGCCGCGATATTTTCCGGCGTTTTCTCACCGGCACGCAATTTTTCAAGCAGCCCGTAAGCAACCATCCCATTCCGGATTCGTACTTCGTGCTCGTCTTTCAGATCACGCAGGCCTGTCACTTGTGTATCAATAGAACGGGTCGCGATAATGCCCATCAAATAAGGGATTTTGATCGCGTAGTCGGTATGCATGGTTTCCTGATTTGGAATTCCAAACAGGGTAAAGGCTGCCGGAGCTTCTTCGGTGTACCACTCTGCTTCAATGGCGGCCAGTTTGGTTTTCTGAACGTCGCCCAGCTCATAACCGGATTCATCACCCAGCACGATTACAGACAGAATTGAAGCCATACCGAAAGACGCAGCAATCGCAAAAGAACGACGCGCAAAAGGAATATCACGACCTTTCAGCAGGTAGTAGGAACTGATACCCAGCACAAACATGGCACCGGTGACATAACCAGATGCGACGGTATGAACAAATTTCACCTGCGCAACCGGGTTCAGGACAACCTCAGCAAAGCTGACCATTTCCATACGCATAGTTTCAAAGTTAAATTCAGCACCAACCGGGTTTTGCATCCAGCCGTTTGCAACCAGAATCCACAATGCCGAGAAGTTTGAGCCCAGAGCCACCAGCCAGGTCACCAGCAGGTGCTGACGCTTGGTCAGACGATCCCAGCCAAAGAAGAACAAGCCGACGAAAGTCGATTCGAGGAAGAAGGCAATCAGGGCTTCAATCGCCAGCGGGGCACCGAAGATGTCACCAACGTAGTGTGAGTAATAGGCCCAGTTCGTCCCGAACTGAAACTCCATCGTCAGACCGGTTGCCACACCCAATGCAAAGTTGATGGCAAAAAGCTTACCCCAGAACTTGGTCATGTCCTTGTAGATTTGCTTTCCGGTCATCACATACACCGACTCCATGATGGCTAGCAGAAACGCCATCCCCAGAGTCAGTGGGACGAACAAAAAGTGGTACATCGCAGTCATTGCGAACTGTAGCCGCGATAGTTCGACGATATCAAACATGATAACTCCTTAAGTCACCAGTCAGCTGGTAACGTACGACATTATAGATTGAGCACACTGAGTGATCCCTGAGACTCGCTGCCAACACCTGCTGATATGGCAGCCATCATCGATTCGTGAGTTCACCGCGCGACGCTCATCATTAGACTTCGCTAAAATTTCCAGCTGGCATCACTGCCCTTCCCTTTCACTTGGCTTGAAACGGGTCCTCAAAGACATGTTCAAGGGATGTTGCAGGCATGTTTCGAATTATTGTTTTTAATGTAAATCAACAACTCACTCAGCTTGAACTAATACTACTGACTTCATCAGTCAGGTTCAAAGATATTTGTCAAAAACCGCATGAAGCTTCAATGAGACACCCGCCAGAAAACAGGTTTACGCACAATTACCATGCGGTAGATCAAAATTTTCTTAAATGCATAAAACTGTAGCTAACAGTTTAAAAAAATGTGATTTTTAAACAAAATAGCACCAAGAAATGAAAAAATAATCACAAATGAACATATCCGAAAGCCGGGATAAAAACGGGTAAAATTTCTCAGTAAAACCTAACGGGTCTGAATGCATAACTATGGGAACTTCCGAAGAAAAACAGGGAGAATAACCCTAGCTTCTCAACAGACACCTCGCCCCTGAAAGATTAGATTTTCTAATACATAAATTGAAGCACCATCACAAGAATGTCCATTCCCTGTAACGAAACCCACTCCAGAAAAGATTCTCCTCAGGCATTGATCTGCGACAGATTATTAACAATCTCAATGTGTTCCAGAGTGCGCCTGTTCACATTTCAAACATGCCTGATTTGTATCTGATCGTCTCAGAACATCAATCTCCGAAGTCTTCAGCATACGAAGGAGATTACTTTTGAACATTTTTAACGCAGGCTTCTTGCCAATTTTGGCCCGACTCCTGCACTTTTGCGTGGTCATGTGTTAAAAAAATGCAGTGACTCACACGGTTTGAACGACATGACCCGATGAAAAAATAAACAAAAAACGGAGCCCTGAGGCTCCGTTGTTAACATCAATTTCAGCCGTACAGGCTAACTTTCAGGTAAATCTAACCCGAAGTGCAAATAGGCACGCTGGGTGGCAATGCGTCCTCTTGGCGTTCGCTGCAGGTAACCCTGCTGAATCAGGTATGGCTCCAGCACATCTTCGATGGTGTCGCGCTCTTCACCAATCGCAGCAGCCAGGTTATCCAGACCAACCGGGCCACCCATGAACTTATCAATGATGGCCATCAGCAGTTTTCGGTCCATGTAATCAAAACCACTGCAATCGACATCTAGCATATCCAGTGCCTGACTGGCAATTGACTCGCTGATCCGGCCATCTCCTTTCACTTCAGCAAAGTCACGGACCCGCCGAAGCAGCCGGTTTGAAATTCGAGGGGTTCCCCGAGATCGACGCGCGATCTCCAGAGCGCCTTCAGCAGCCATGGTCAGCCCAAGACAATTGGCGCTGCGCTGGACAATATCCTGCAAGTCTTCAACTTTGTAGTACTCCAGCCGCTGAGTAATACCGAAACGGTCCCGAAGCGGAGACGTCAGCGAACCTGCACGCGTCGTCGCACCAATCAGTGTAAATGGCGGTAAGTCGATTTTGATCGAACGCGCTGCGGGGCCTTCACCAATCATGATGTCCAGCTGGTAATCTTCCATTGCCGGATAGAGTACCTCTTCAACCTGAGGACTGAGCCGGTGGATTTCATCGATAAACAGCACATCGTTTTCTTCAAGGTTAGTGAGTAATGCCGCCAGATCACCTGCTTTTTCAAGTACAGGGCCGGAAGTCGTCCGAATGCTGACCCCCATTTCATTGGCCACAATATTGGCCAGTGTTGTCTTGCCTAACCCCGGCGGACCAAAAATCAGCAAGTGATCCAGTGCTTCTTCCCGAAGTTTGGCCGCCTGTATGAAGATTTCCATCTGACTCCGGACATGATCCTGCCCCTGATAGTCCTGAAGCAGCTTCGGACGAATGGCACGATCGATGACTTCTTCTTCTTTATTGATCGGAAAATTGCCCGAGACCAGACGATCAGCTTCTATCATAATGCCTCACTCATCACACCATGGAACGCAGAGCTTCACGGATAATTCCTTCACTCGCCATCCCCTCTTGTGCGACCTGAGCCACGACTTTAGACGCTTGCTGCGGCTTATAGCCCAGAGCAATCAGAGCACTGACGGCTTCGTCTTCGGCACGATTTTGATCAGAAACCATCGGCTGTGCCTGGCTGGCGGCCGTGTCCAGCGACGGTGTGAAGAGATCGCCTTCACCCCAGCCTTTCAAACGGTCTTTCATCTCAATCAGCAGACGTTCAGCGGTTTTCTTGCCAACGCCCGGAATCTTCACCAACGTCGTGACATCTTCATTTTCAACACACAGCACAAACTGGCTGGCCGTCATCGCCGACAAAATCGCGAGTCCCAGTTTCGGCCCGACGCCATTGGCTTTAATGACTTCACGAAACAGATCCCGCTCACTTTTCTTGTTAAAGCCAAAGAGCAGTTGTGCATCTTCACGCACCACAAAATGCGTCGCAATGGTGACTTCCTTCCCCGGCTCCGGTAACTCATAGAAACAGCTCATTGGCATCTGGACTTCATAACCAATACCTGCCACTTCAATGACCACTTCTGGCGGTTGCTTTTCTAGGATAATTCCTCTTAGTCGGCCAATCACTGCCTTGCCTCTGTTTCACCGTTAAAATTGGCCCTAGGATAATCAAGCGCTGGATGGATATCCAGCGCTTTGTGGAAATGACACCGAGATTCTTGGCCCGCTTCAAACCTGATGACGGGAAACCAGTCCATTCAGTCCATCGGCCAACCCTTTCAGCATTTCGACACGGCTGGCAAGTTCAGCGCCCTGGTGCGCCACCTGATCGGAGACCCGGTTGGTCTCAACCACACTTCGAGCAACTTCCGTACTAGCCTGATCCAGTTCTTTGAGGGATTGCACCTGAACCCCCAAGGTGTCAGCCAGCTGATTGACATCCTCAGATAGTCCGGTGATCTCATCAATAATGCTGCCAAGCTCGGTCGCTGTGGCGTGAATAACTTTCTGTCCGGCTTCGACTTCATGTCGGCTTTTTTCGAGCAAGCCGCGGATTTCCTTGGCAGATGCATTACTCCTGGCCGACAATTGACGCACTTCATCCGCCACCACCGCAAACCCGCGCCCTGACTCTCCTGCTCTCGCGGCTTCAATCGCTGCGTTCAGTGCCAGCAGATTCGTTTGCTCGGCAACTGCGGTGATCAGTTCGGCAGCCGACATCACTGCCGCATTACAGTTGGAAATTCGGGCAATTGCATCTGTCGATGCCTGCAAAGATGCTGAACTGTGTTGCGCCTGTTGCTCAATGGTACTGCTGCGCTGACGCAGTTCAGTGACGAAGCGGTCTGACTCATCCAGACCTTCAGTCATCTGTGCTAATTGCTGGCTCATTTGTTCTGCAGCACTGGCCTGAGACAAACAATTCTGATTCAGCGCTTTGACCTGACCGTGCAGCGTTTCTGACTGCATTTCCAGCTCTTCTGCAACTTGCGCAAGCTGACCGGCATTGTCACTGGCTTTGACCATCACGTTGCCAAGCGCCTGCTCACCCTGTTTCGCCTGTTCCGCTAGCGCAGTACTGGCTCGTTCAGCTTCATACGATTGCGTCAGCGCGCTTTCCCGCTGACGAACTGTAAAGGCCTGCGCGATGCCAATCACAACCAGCGGCAGCAATAAGCCAGACCAGATTTCCAATCGTTCTGCACTGGGTGTCAGCACCAGATGCGGAAAATCATGACCCGAGATGTGTTCATTCACCATCCAGGCTGAAATCAGAGTCACCAATGCACTCCAGGCCATGGCAGTGACCGGTCTCGCAGCCAGAAAGAAGGCAACAATGAGCAGTGGCATCCAGAACGCCTGTGTTGACGCCACAATGCCGCCGCTCTGATAAACAATATTGACGGCATGGATCACCATGCCAAGAAATCCGACATTAATAGCGAGCTCAATCTGCTTCACCCAGCGCACGATGCAGCCGGCTAAAATTTCTGCGCCCATCAGGGTGACAGAAGTCAGTTCGAGAGAGGGATTGGCATGGCTGACCCATTTGATCCAGCTGTACAGACCAACACAAAATGAAATGAGCGTAAAAAATAGCAGGGTATCAACAAGACGGGCCTCTTCACCTTGCCATCCTGAGTTGGAGGGCATGAACAAACCGCGCCAGAAAGCGACTGGGGACATGTGGTTATCCTTGTCATTGTTTTATAAGAGCTATCCAACAGCTCCGACCACTATATTCCAGTTAACAATGAATTAACAAAGAAAAAAGCAGCACCCAGCTGCTTTTTTTGATCTGCCCGACACATCCCATACCCGAAAGGGATATATCGCGCAGGTGTGAGTCTTGTGGATTAACGATACCGGCCACGCCGGGAACCTGAAGCCTGCCCGGCCATCGCCACCAGCGTTTTATTGGTGTGCGCATGGCAGATTGCTACAGCCAACGCATCAGCCGCATCGGCCTGAGGCGTTCCGGGCAACTTCAGCATATGACAGACCATATGCTGGACCTGTGTTTTATCGGCACTGCCCTTTCCCACCACAGCTTGCTTGATCAGGCGTGCAGCGTACTCATGCACCGGTAAACTCGCATTCACGGCCGCAACAATGGCACTGCCCCGGGCTTGTCCCAGCTTCAGCGCAGAACTGGCATTTTTGCCCATGAAGACTTCTTCAATGGCAAAGGTATCCGGACGAAACTGCGTGATCACTTCCGACACACCCGCATAAATCTGATGCAGACGCCCCGGAATATCTTCGCAGCTGGTGCGGATACAACCGCTGCCCAGATACTCCAGTTGTCTGCCGGTCTGCCGAATCACCCCGTAACCTGTGATTCTGGAGCCTGGGTCAATCCCTAAAATAATGGCCATAGATTAAAGCTGCGCGGCAACCTCATCAGAAATGTCACCGTTATGGTAGACCTCCTGAACATCGTCCAGATCTTCCAGCACGTCAATCAGACGCAGCAGTTTAGGCGCGGTGTCGGCATCCAGTTCGGCTTTGGTTGAAGGCACCAGAGTCACTTCAGCGTTCTGGGCTTCAAAACCCGCACTGTCCAGCGCGTCCTTCACCTCACCAAATTCAGCGGGTGTGGTGTAGACATCAATCGAGCCGTCTTCATGCGTTTCAACATCATCGGCACCACCTTCCAGAGCCGCTTCCATCACCGCATCTTCCTCCAGACCCGGCGCGTAGGAAATCACCCCTTTTTTATCAAAGAGATAATTCACGCTCCCGTCAGTCCCGAGGTTTCCACCTGCTTTGCTGAATGCATGGCGAACCCCGGAGACCGTCCGGTTCCGGTTATCTGTCATACATTCCACCATAACCGCAGTGCCGCCCGGACCATAACCTTCATAAATCACGGTTTCAACGTTGTCATCCCCTTCGCCACCAGCACCCCGGCTGATCGCCCGGTTAATGGTGTCACGGGTCATATTGTTTGACAGCGCTTTGTCGACCGCCGCACGCAGTCGCGGGTTACTGTCGGCTTCCGGGCCGCCTTCTTTAGCTGCCACAACAATTTCACGAATCAATTTAGTGAAGATTTTTCCGCGTTTCGCGTCCTGAGCCGCTTTGCGGTGTTTGATATTGGCCCATTTACTATGACCTGCCATCACAATACTCCAATTGTCTGAGGGTTGTTTCCCGGTCGTGCCGGGGGCGTTGATCACTGTTCAAAACACGGCGAGCCATTTTGACATCAAACAGATATATCGCAGAATGCAATGTCATGAAGAGTGATCGGGCTGGCAGGACGCCAGCCCGGGGATCAGCCTGATCAGGCTTCTTTCTGTTCAGCGTCTTTTGCAGCAGCTTTGACTGCAATCGCCAGTTCTTCCAGCGCAGCCGGATTTGCCAGGCTTGGTGCGTCTGTCAGCAGACACGCAGCTGCCGTCGTTTTCGGGAAGGCAATCACGTCACGGATGTTTTCAGTCCCGCACAGCAGCATCACCAAACGGTCCAGACCAAATGCCAGGCCCGCATGCGGCGGTGTACCGAACTTCAGTGCATCCAGCAGGAAGCCGAATTTCAGTTGCTGCTCTTCTGCGTCAATACCCAGAATGTTGAATACCGCGGCCTGCATGTCTGCATTGTGGATACGCACGGAACCGCCACCCACTTCGTAGCCGTTAATGACCATATCATAAGCATTCGAATTTGCCGCAGCAGGGTTTGCAGCCAATTCTTCCGCTGTCACACCCAGTGGTGAAGTGAACGGATGGTGCATCGCGTGCAGGTTGCCTTCGTCATCTTCCTCAAACATTGGGAAGTCAACGACCCACAGCGGTGCCCAGGCTGATTCATTGGTGATGCCCAGATCTTTACCCAGTTTCAGACGCAGCGCGCCAATGGCTTCTGCAACCACGTTCGCTTTATCCGCACCGAACAGGATGATATCGCCGGATTGTGCACCAGTCCGTTCAATGATGGCATTGATGATTGCTTCGCTCAGGAATTTTGCAACCGGAGACTGAATGCCTTCCATGCCCGCGTTCAAATCGTTTACTTTCAGCCATGCCAGGCCTTTCGCACCGTAAATCGAAACGAATGCAGTGTACTCGTCGATTTGTTTTCGCGTCAGTGCCGCACCGCCAGGAACGCGCAGTGCCGCAACACGGCCTTTGCTGTCGTTTGCCGGGCCAGAGAAAACTTTAAAATCCACCTCTTTCAGCAGATCCGCCACATCAACCAGTTCCATTGGGTTTCGCAGGTCTGGCTTGTCTGAACCGTAACGGCGCATCGCTTCTTCATATTTCATGATCGGGAACGCCCCCAGATCAACATTCAGCAGCTCTTGCCACATGTCCGTGATCATTTTCTCGGTCACGGCACGGACTTCTTCAGCCGTCATAAACGAGGTTTCGATATCGATCTGAGTGAATTCCGGCTGGCGGTCAGCACGCAGGTCTTCATCACGGAAACATTTGACGATCTGGTAGTAACGGTCGAAACCAGACATCATCAGCAGCTGTTTGAACAGCTGTGGTGACTGCGGCAATGCATAAAAGCTGCCTTTATGAACACGGCTCGGGACCAGATAGTCACGGGCACCTTCCGGGGTTGCTTTGGTCAGAACCGGAGTTTCGATATCCAGAAAGCCGTTCTCATCCAGGAAACGACGCACAAAGCTGGACGCTTTTGCGCGCAGCTTGATGCGATCGCTCATTTCCGGACGACGCAGATCCAGGTAACGGTACTTCAGACGCTGCTCTTCGGTATTCTTCTGGTTGAAATCCAGTGGCAGGACATCGGAACGGTTGATGATTTCCAGACCTTTGGCGATGACTTCCACTTCACCGGTCGCCATGTCTTTGTTCACCTGGCTGTCCGGACGCTGGCGGACTTCACCGGTCAGACGGATACAGAATTCATTACGCAGCTGGTTGGCGACCTCAAAGATATCTTTCATATCCGGATCAACCACCACCTGAACCACGCCTTCACGATCTCGCATATCAATGAAAATAAGACCGCCTAAATCACGACGGCGGTTAACCCAGCCGCATAGCTCCACGGTTTGTCCCGCATGGGACTTGTTCAGGTGACCACAATATTGGGTGCGCATAAAGAATTTCCCGATCTGTTTACTTACAATCCTGTGTGTCCGCCCACAATCAAGATGACAGACATCAACGGTGACAAATCCGGTCGTTGGCCCTGCGTATGACGGGCCACAAACGTCCGGAAGAAAATAACGAGGCATTATAAATGAAAAATCCCACTGTAGGGAAAACCTCGGACTGAAATCAAGTAAATTAGGCCATTTCACCGCCGCAAGGTTGACCAGATGGCGGGATCTTCTCCAAAATGCGCCTCAATGTACGCTCGGGTGATGTTCCCAAAGACTCAGAAAAGGTTTCACAATGCATTTCTCTCCTCCGCTTTTCGTTGGTATGGCGATGTGGTCTCATGCTCCCTGGCAACGCAGCCTCTATGGCCGGGGATGCCCTTCAACCGAACGTCTTAGCCGCTATGCAGAAACCTTTTCAACCGTGGAAGGCAACACCACGTTTTATGCCACACCAAAGCCCGCCACAGTGCTCAACTGGCAGCAGGCGACACCGGATTCGTTCCGATTTACCTTCAAACTGCCCAAAACCATTACCCATCAGTACAAATTGCAGCATTGCCAGAGTCAGCTGAGTGAGTTTTTTCACATCATGGCGCCAGTCGCGGAAAAAACCGGCATCTGGAAAATACAGTTACCCGCCAGTTTCGGGCCGTCTGAACTGCCTGCCCTGTCTGCATTTCTGAAGCAATTCCCGCAGGACTTTACCGTTGGCGTTGAAGTCCGCCATCTGGCCTTCTTTGCGAAAGGGGAAGCTGAAACTGCGCTCAATCGTCTGCTGTGGGAACATCAGGCCAATCGGATTATCATGGATACCCGTCCGGTTTTCTCTGCTGCGCCCACCACAGATGCAGTCATCGATGCCCACCAGAAAAAACCGAAAGTTCCGGTGCATGCGGTCGCAACAGCGCAACATCCAGTGGTCCGCTTTATCGGACATCCGGATTTGCCGGCGAACGATGCTTTCTTTGCCAACTGGCTGAAACGCCTGCCGCACTGGCTTGAAGAGGGCAAACAGCCCTATCTGTTCATTCACACGCCGGACAATGATTTTGCGCCGGAGTTGGCCGTTCGTCTTTATCAGCAGTTACAACACGCGCTGGCAGGTCACGCCGGAGCACTGCCGGATCTGAAGCTGCCTGAAGGCGGTGATCAGGTTTCCTTACTCTGAACCCGCCCTGACGGGGTCGCCAAAGCACAAGACAAGTGTTGTGAATTTATCTACAATACGCGCCTTTTCTGCGGGGAAGGAATCTCCGGACCACATCTGCCCGAACGGCAGATAAGGACAGGCAACGTCCGGCATCTGTAACTGAATGAGGTAGTAGACATGGCAGGCCACGATAATTTGTTCGCCGCCCCGATTGAAAAGCTGGGTGATTTCACCTTTGATGCTCGGGTCGCCGAAGTATTCCCGGATATGATCCAGCGCTCGGTGCCGGGCTACAGCAACATTATCTCTGCCATCGGCATGCTAGCCGAACGCTTCGCCATGCCTGATTCAAATGTGTATGACCTGGGCTGCTCTTTGGGTGCGGCAACGCTGTCCATGCGCCGCCACATCAACCAGCCGGGATGCCGGATTATCGGAGTCGACAATTCTCCGGCGATGGTGGAGCGCTGCCGTTTACATGTGAATGCTTACCGCTCGGATACGCCAGTCAAGATCGTTGAAGCGGATATCCGGGATGTCGAGATCCACAATGCATCAGTGGTCGTACTGAACTTCACCCTGCAGTTTCTGGCCCCGGAAGACCGTTGCCAGTTGCTGGAAAAAATTTATGCGGGTCTGCGTCCGGGCGGGATTCTGATCCTGTCGGAAAAGTATGTGTTTGAAAACGATCAGGCCCATGAATTGCTGATTGACCTGCACCATGATTTCAAGCGTGCCAATGGTTACAGCGAACTGGAAATCAGCCAGAAACGCAGTGCCATTGAGAACGTGATGCGCCCCGACAGTATTCCGACCCACCGCCAGCGCCTGAGCAATATCGGGTTTAGCAGTGTGGAAGTCTGGTTCCAGTGCTTCAACTTCGGCTCACTGTTTGCCATCAAATAAGCCTCTTTGATTGATTTAAAGGTATCCGTTCCGTCTCATGTTTAGTTTTTCAGAATTTTACCGCCTGCTGGCCAACGACGAGCAACTGCGTCCATGGCTCAATATCCTGCCGCAACAATTATCCGACTGGGAAGCCGCCCAGCACGGCGATATGGGTCGCTGGATGCGCGCGCTGAAAAAATTTCCGACAGACAAACCGGATATCATCGACCTGCGCACTCAGGTCAGTGTACAAAACGACGTCCCCATTGCCGACGGTGAGCAGAAAAGGCTGGAAAGCCTGCTGCGGCTCCTGCATCCATGGCGAAAAGGTCCGTATCACATGCATGGGATCCACATTGACACGGAATGGCGTTCCGACTGGAAATGGGATCGCGTTTTGCCCCATATTTCACCGCTCAAACACCGCAAAGTACTGGATGTGGGATGTGGCAACGGCTATCACATGTGGCGAATGCTGGGCGAAGGCGCATCACTGACCGTGGGTATTGACCCATCGAACCTGTTTTTGATCCAGTTCGAAGCCATCAAACGCCTGATGGGACAAGATGAACGCGCTTATCTGCTGCCGCTGGGGATTGAACAACTGCCTGAGTTGAAAGCGTTCGACACCGTGTTCAGTATGGGCGTTTTATACCATCGCCGCTCGCCGCTGGATCATTTGCTTCAGTTAAAAAACCAGTTGCGTACCGGAGGCGAGCTGGTTCTGGAGACACTGGTCATAGAAGGTGATGAAAATGCGGTGCTGGTTCCTGCACACCGCTACGCACAAATGCACAATGTGTACTTCTTCCCGTCGGCCAGAGCGCTGAAAGTCTGGCTGGAAAAAACCGGCTTTGTGGATGTTCGTATTGTTGATGAAAATATCACCACAACTGATGAACAGCGCTCGACAGATTGGATGACAAATAATTCATTGCCGGAATATCTGGATCCGCAAGATCCTTCGAAAACGGCTGAAGGGTATCCCGCACCACGGCGGGCCGTGCTCATTGCGACAAATCCTGACTGAAGGTTAACAAAAGGGTGCTATCCGCATCCTTTTTTGTCAGCTAAACTACGGCCCCCTAAAGAAAAATTGATAACGACATAACATACTTTCGGGAGTAACAATGCTTGGCCGAAGCGCTTTTTTTATTGGATTGACTTTTCTATCCGGTTGCACAATGCTCAGCGCCGAACAGGCGCCGAAGCGGGACACAAATACACTGACAGCGATCGAAATGATGGAAACCAATGTTCATTTCCGCCTCAATCGCATGTCGCAGCAAATTAATGAACAAAATGAAAACATTGCTAAGTTAGAAAAAGAGCTATCATCAATGTCAGAAGACTTGAACAAAGTGGCTTCTGTTCCACCCCCTAAACCTGAAGTAATTGTTGAGAAAAAAATAGTGCCGGTACCACAAAATTCTATCGACATCGACCCGAAAACTGCTCACGGAAAAGTGATCCTCGGTGAGGAAGAATGGGTCTGGCTGGACTCAGTGCAATCCTTTTTTAAAGCCAGAGTAGATACTGGTGCAACCACCTCATCCATTAATGCACTGGATGTCCAGATCTTCGAACGTGACGGGAAGCAATGGGCACGATTTAACCTGAGCCATAGCGGTGAAGAGAATCAGCCTGCCGATCAGATTGTCGAAGCCCCGGTCGTCCGCTGGGTTAAAATTCGTCAGTCGTCTGCGGATGACAGCGAGCGCCGCCCGGTTGTCGAAATGTGGCTGAAGCTAGGGAAATTGCACGAAAAAGCGCAGTTTACGCTGGCCGACAGAACACAGATGACTTACCCGGTGTTGCTCGGACGCGAGTTCTTTAAAGACGTTGCACTCGTTGACGTCGGAAAACAGTTCGTCCAGGGACGGTAATTGCATTTACATGGGGCATGACGTTCTGTCATTGCCCCATTTTCATATTCATTACTTTGCTTGATTCAACCAACAAAGGATAAAAAATAAAGAGGTTGTCATGACGTCAAGAATTCCGTTTTATTTCCTGATCACCTTGCTCGTGATTGCCGGAACTGCATTAAGTCTCTACCGCCATGATGTTTATGGCGTGCCTTGGACACCCGGAGAAAAGCGAGCCCTGTGGGAGCTGGAAGCACGGGTAGAATTCGATGCGATCGGACAGGCAGTGAAAGTTTCCATGGCTGCGCCGGAAACCCAGAAAGGCTTTACTCAGATTGATGAAAGTACCTCCTCCCCCGGCTACGGGGTTGCCTTGATCGACACGGATCAGGGCCGTCGTGCGGAATGGTCTATCCGTCAGGCATCCGGCAAGCAAGTGCTGTATTACAAAACGCAAATGCTGGTCGACCCGCAGGCAACCTTCTCGTCGGACAAGCCCAGAGGTAAACCTGAAGTGCCGAGCCTGGATAACCCGCAGGAAACCGCGGCCATGGCCATTCTTGTTCAGGCCAAAACACTGTCGTCAGATAATATGACGCTGACTCGTGAAATTCTCAAACAACTGAATGACAGAAACAACCAGAATGCTTCCCTGTTACTGAATGCGTTCAAGAAAGAAAACATTGTGGTCACGTTACTGTCATTGGAAGGCATTAACTCCCGGATCGTTGGGGGATTGCAGCTGGAAGATGGCCGACGCCGACAGAGTATCACGCCGATGGTTGAAGTCTGGGGCGGCGAGAAATGGCATTTGTTTGATCCCAACACGGGCCAGGAAGGTAAACCCAATGACGTGCTGGTCTGGAACCAGCAGGGACATTCATTATTAGATGTCATCGGTGGCCGTAACTCCAATATCAGCTTCTCAATTATTTCTCAGGATATTACGCCGCAGCAGGCCACCCGGGAAAAAGTACAGGCTGAAGACTTACTGAACTTCTCGATTCACAGTCTGCCGATTGAAGAACAGGCAATGTTCAAAACCATCATGCTGGTGCCAATTGGCGCTCTCATCGTGGTATTCTTGCGCATTATCGTTGGCCTGAAAACATCCGGGACCTTCATGCCGGTCCTGATTGCCGTTGCCTTTGTTCAGACGCAGTTGATCACCGGTGTCCTCGGTTTCCTGCTGATCGTCGGGACAGGTCTGATCATTCGCGGTTATCTGTCGCGGCTCAACCTGCTGCTGGTCGCCCGGATCTCCGCCGTCATTGTGTCGGTGATTCTGATTATCTCTATCTTTACCGTGGTTGCCTTTAAGATTGGCTTGGTCGAAGGTCTGACGATCACCTTCTTCCCGATGATCATCTTGTCGTGGACCATCGAACGGATGTCGATCCTGTGGGAAGAAGAAGGGGCGAAAGAAGTTCTGATCCAGGGCGGCGGGTCTCTGCTGACGGCGATTATCGTCTATGTCGCCATGACCAACGATCTGGTGCGTCACCTGACATTTAACTTTATCGGCCTGCAACTGATTGTGATGGCCTTAATCCTGATGCTGGGGAACTATACGGGCTACCGCCTGAGCGAACTCCGCCGCTTCAAACCGCTTGCGGAGGATTAAGCCATGTTCCTATCCCGTTATACGACGCCATGGCGGCTGCGCGAACGCGGCATCATGGGCATGAATAAACGCAATCACAGTTACATTGGCCGGTATAATGACCGGAGTCTTTTCCCGCTGGTGGATGACAAACTGAAAACCAAGATTCTGGCCCAGCGTGCAGGCGCAACCGTGCCTGAACTGATTGGCGTGATTGAAAGCCAGGTCCATGTCAAAGAAATTCACGACATGGTGAAAGACTGGCCGGGATTTGTCATCAAGCCTGCTCAAGGCTCGGGCGGCAAAGGGATTCTGGTCATTACCAAACATGCCGATGGCTTTTACACCAAGCCTTCCGGTGCCGTCATCGATAAGCAGGATGTCGAACGTCACATCACCAACACGCTGGCGGGCCTGTTCTCGCTGGGGGGTAAAAATGATGTGGCCATGGTGGAAAACCTAATCCAGTTTGACGATATCTTTGATGGATTCAGCTTTGAAGGGGTGCCGGATATCCGGGTCATCGTCTTTAAAGGTTATCCAGTGATGGCGATGATGCGCTGTTCAACTGCAGCCTCAGATGGGAAAGCGAACCTGCACCAGGGCGCTGTGGGTGTCGGGATTGATATTGCCAGCGGAAAAGCTGTCCGGGCAGTCCAGTTTAACCAACCAATTGAACGGCACCCGGATACCGAACGCTTACTCAGTGAGCTGACCGTTCCCAACTGGCACAAGTTACTGGAACTGGCTTCCGGTGCCTGGGAAATGACTGGCCTGGGTTATATGGGAACCGATATGGTGCTCGATAAAGTCAAAGGCCCGATGGTGTTGGAGCTCAACGCCCGCCCTGGTCTGGCCATTCAGATCGCGAATGGCTGCGGTTTATTACCAAGACTGCATCATATTGAAAGTCTGGGTACGCCGAACAAGATGCCATCTCCTGCCGAGCGGGTCGCCTACGCCGCCGAGCAATTTGGCGCGAAACCTCAGTTCTGATTCCCCCCAAGCCCCAATTTTTGATTGGGGCTTTTTACATCCCGCCGGTTCTGCGCATAATAGTTCTATTCGAATCAACAACATTCACCTAGGGCATCAGGAGCATTCATGTCAGACACCCTGAACTTATTCGATCAGCACATTGACCGGACCCTCAGCAACAGTATCAAATGGCAAAAATATCAGGGCCGGGATGTTCTTCCCATGTGGGTGGCAGACAGTGATTTCAGAGTGCCGGATGCCATCACTCAGGCCCTGCATCAGCATGTCGACCACGGCATTTTTGGTTATGGTTCTGCGCCGGAAGCCCTGAGTGAACTGCTGGTTGAGCGTATGGCAACCCTGTATGGCTGGCACATTAAACCCGAGTGGATTGTCTACCTGCCCGGTTTGGTTTGCGGGTTGAATCTGGCGGTTCGGGCCACGACACAAGACCACGAAGCAGTCGTCAGTCCGACGCCCATCTATCCGAAATTTTTCGCCGCTGCCAAGCATGCAGATCGCCCGTTAGCCCAAGTCCCGGTCACCTTACAGCAGGGCCGCTGGTTATCAGATTTCAACGCTGCGGATGTCCCGGCAAATGCGAAAGTCATGCTGTTCTGCAATCCGCTGAACCCAGGTGGCACCGTCCACACCCGGGAAGATTTAGACGAAGTGCATCAATTCGCCAAACAACATGATTTGATTGTGTGCTCTGATGAAATCCATTGTGATCTGATTCTGGATGAACAGGCCCGGCATATTCCATTCGCCAGTCTGGATGAAGATGCCGCACAGCGTTCGATTACCCTGATTGCACCCAGTAAAACCTTTAATATTGCCGGTCTGGGAGCATCCATGGCCATTATTCCGAATTTTGAGTTACGTCGCCGCTTTCACCGGGCCAAAGCCGGTATCGTGCCAGAGGTGAATGTCTTGGCATATACCGCCGCTGAAGCGGCTTATCGCGACGGCCAGCCCTGGTTGGATCAGCAACTGAGCTATTTACGTCAGCACAGGGATACCTTGCACACAGCAATCAATCAGATGCCCGGCCTGGTACTGCACCCCATCGAAGCCACATATCTTGCCTGGATTGATGCGACAGCATTACCGGTAAGCAACCCACATAAATTCTTCGAGGAAGCAGGGGTGGCTTTCTCTCCCGGACGTGATTTTGGCAATCCGGGCTTTGTTCGCATGAATTTTGGCTGTACCCGCGCGACGCTGGCGCTTGCCCTGAGCCGAATGCAGCGAGCCATTGATTCAATTGGTTAATTTTTTCATCAATTAACACTATTTTTTTCTAAAGATTTTTATCAAGCGTCCGATAGAAAGTGCACGTGGTTAATTTTCTGTCGGACTTCATGCAAATCCATACCTTAGACAAAGCACATCTGATCAGTGAAGTGCAGCTCGGTCACTCTCTCAACCATGCGGTTGGGCAGGGTCGCCGTTCTGATTTCGCGCTGATGCTTGCAATGTTGTCGCCGGATTATCTTGAAACGACACCGACCGAGAAACCACTGCCGCCCACCACGACGGAAGAGCAACTACGCACCTACTTCGAATTGCAGGAACCCGGACCACTCACCACGTCTGAGTACTGCTACCCACGTGGCGCAGAACAATCCAACGCTTTTCATGTCGGCGGCCTGACAGCAACTCGCTTGCTCAGTTCTCTGCAGCCGATCGCAATCACTTTCCCACCTCAGGACACCAAAGGCCTGCCGGAAGAGCTCTATCATAACCTTTCAGGTCACGAGCGCCGTCGGATGCCTCCGGTTCAGACGGAACCAATGAAAGGCTCACCTCAGGATCTGTATCTGAATCTGATTCGCGCCAAGCGCTCGGCAGAAATGTACGGGACCGTCGCCACCTTCAACTGATCAGCGCCCCATTATTTCTGTTACATTTCAGTCAATTATAAATTTTCTTAGGTCAACTTCACAAAGTTCAAAATTTCGTGACAACCGTCATAAGCCGAACAATTGAATGCCGCTTTCCATCTTTGCTTAACTAAGATTTAACAATAATCCGCTGTTATTTAATTAATTAATAAAGACAGCATGTGGGTGAAAGACGCCTGTTGATTGAGCATCATGACTACATCGATGTATCCACATATAGGAAGATTGCGCTATGAATATTGCAGAATCAGTTATTCTTGTGACGGCTGCAGGCTGCCCGCTTGGAAAAGCATCGTCGTTTCATTTTGCTTCGCTTGGGGCAAAGATTGCCCTAGTCGATAACGATGAAGCCAGACTGATGTCTAATTATCAGGAATGCCGTAACCGAGGTGCTGACTGCTTTTCTTTCTATCTGAAGGATCATCATGAATCCACCATCGCCGATGCCATTGAAGCCATTCACCAACGCTTCGGAAAGATTGATGTGCTGATTAATTGCTGGTTGGGCGTTGAAATGCCTTTGCTCCTGACACAAACATCAGTCGAAGAGTTTTGCCAGTTGATGACCGAAGGCACTTCTGCGTTTTTATCTTTCGGAAAGCAAACCGCCAGCTACATGCGAGCGCAGCAACATCACGGCGTTATCATTAACCTAGCGGCCTGCCGCCCGGACAACCCGATTCCGCTCACCAGCAGTTCCCGAGCCATGCTGGCCGGATTTACGCAAAGCTGGTCGAAAGAGCTGGCTCAGTACAACATCCGGGTGGGGGGTGTTTTTCCCTTACTCTTTGATGAGCGTCAGGATCTGCCGCCCAGCACCCTGCTCAGCATGCCGATGCAATATGAAATCGCCAGAAGTGCGGAGTATATTGTGACCAATGACTATTTCAATGGCCGGATGATAGAAGCTGAGGTGGTCTGAGTATCATCGTCTCACCGCCAACTGCGAATCATATCAATCGCAGTCAATCATTGGTCATCCTCTCCGTGCTCTGATAAAAAAACCCTTGATTTTCACCAAGGGTTTTCGTCGCAATTACAACTCATTCAAGCTTTCATTGCTGAATGGCTGGACCCAAATGCGTGAGCCCATGCCAGTGTTTAAGCCTTTGCTGCAACCTTCTTCGGCTTCGCTTCCGGAGCAGACGCCGCAACTTTTATCGATTCCGCTGGTTTCTGATCCACTTTTTTCAGAATCACTGTGGTGCCTTCCACGGTTTCGCCTTCAACATAAGCTTTGCCGTAGTAAGAAGCCAGCAGCACTTCTTTCAGCTCAGTAATCAGCGGGTAACGCGGATTCGCACCGGTACACTGGTCATCAAAAGCTTCAACGGCCAGTTCATCCAGTTTCGCCAGAAAATCTGACTCAGAAACACCCGCTGCCTGAATTGACTTCGGAATATCCAGATTGTCTTTCAGTTCATCCAGCCAGCTCAGCAGACGCTCAATTTTCTTCGCGGTACGGTCGCCCGGCTGACTCAGACCCAGATGATCTGCGACCTCGGCATAACGACGGCGTGCCTGCGGACGGTCGTACTGAGAGAATGCTGTTTGCTTGGTTGGGTTGTCATTTGCGTTATAACGCACCACGTTTGCAATCAACAGTGCATTGGCCAGTCCGTGCGGAATGTGGAACTCAGCACCAATCTTGTGTGCCATAGAGTGACAAACCCCCAGGAATGCGTTCGCAAATGCAATCCCCGCAATGGTCGCCGCATTATGGACCTTCTCCCGGGCAATCGGGTCTTTGGCGCCATGGGCGTAGCTGGATGGCAGATAGTCTTTCAGCAATTGCAGCGCCTGCAAAGCCTGACCATCCGAGTACTCATTCGCCAGCACAGAGACATAAGCTTCCAGTGCGTGCGTGACCGCATCATAGCCACCAAAGGCGGTGAGCGATTTCGGCATATTCATCACCAGGTTTGCATCCACAATCGCCATTTGAGGCGTCAGCTCGTAGTCAGCCAGCGGATACTTGGCACCGGTTTCATCGTCAGTCACAACCGCAAACGGCGTCACTTCAGAGCCAGTCCCGGATGTGGTGGTGATACAAACCAGCTCTGCTTTTTTACCCATTTTCGGGAATTTATAGATTCGCTTACGGATATCCATAAAGCGCATCGCCAGTTCTTCGAAATGCGTCTCCGGATGTTCGTACATCACCCACATGATTTTCGCCGCATCCATTGGTGAACCACCGCCCAGCGCGATAATCACATCAGGCTGGAAGCTTTTCATGGCTTCGGCGCCTTTTTTCACCACAGTCAGCGTCGGATCGGCTTCAACATCGTAGAAAGCATGAACGTCCATGCCCTGCGCTTTCAGCAGCGACATCACTTCATCTGCGTATCCGTTGTTAAACAGGAAACGGTCAGTCACCAGAAACGCACGTTTCTTGTCTTCCAGATCCGTCAGTGCAACCGGCAGGCTGCCACGTCGGAAGTAGATTGATTTCGGCAGTTTGTGCCACAGCATATTCTCAGCGCGTTTCGCGACCGTTTTCTTGTTGATCAAGTGCTTCGGACCCACGTTTTCAGAAATCGAGTTGCCGCCCCATGAACCACAACCCAGCGTCAGAGAAGGCGCGACATTGAAGTTATACAGGTCGCCGATCCCGCCATGTGTGGTTGGAATATTGACCAGAATTCGCGCAGTCTTCAGCTTATCGCCAAAGTACTTGATTCGATCTTCATTGATATCCTGATTGGTGTACAGACCAGACGTATGGCCGATGCCGCCCAGTTCGACCATCTGACAGGCCATCTCGACCGCCTCTTCGAACGTCTTGGCACGGAACATCCCCAGCGTTGGCGACAGTTTTTCATGGGCAAATTCTTCATCAATCGTGATGGCCACCCCTTCACCAATCAGCACTTTGGTATCGGAAGGCACAGCAATACCGGCCATTTCAGCAATCTTGGTGGCTGGCTGACCCACGATATTCGCGTTCAGGTTGCCTTCAATCAGGATCACCTGGCGCACTTTATCGGCTTCCGCTTTGTTGAGTACGTAGCCTTTGTGGCTGGCAAAACGGGCTTTCACTTCGTCATACACTTCGTCCATGACAATGACCGCCTGCTCAGACGCACACACCACACCATTGTCGAAAGTTTTCGACATCAGCACAGACGCCACAGCACGTTTAATATCCGCAGTTTCGTCGATCACCACAGGTACGTTGCCCGCACCCACGCCGATGGCGGGTTTACCGGAAGAATAAGCCGCTTTCACCATGCCCGGACCACCGGTTGCCAGGATCAGGTTGATATCATCGTGCTTCATCAGCGCGTTTGACAGTTCAACGGAAGGCTGATCAATCCAGCCGATGATGTCTTTCGGCGCACCTGCGGCGACCGCTGCATCCAACACCAGTTTGGCCGCAGCATTGGTGGACTCTTTCGCGCGCGGATGCGGCGAAAAGATAATCCCATTCCGGGTTTTCAGTGAAATCAGAGATTTGAAGATCGCGGTTGACGTCGGGTTGGTCGTGGGGACAATCCCGCAGATAATGCCGACCGGTTCGGCGATTGTCAGCGTGCCATACTCATCGTTTTCTTCGAGAATACCGCAGGTTTTTTCGTCTTTATATTTGTTGTAAATGAATTCAGAGGCGAAGTGGTTTTTGATGACCTTGTCTTCGACAATCCCCATGCCAGATTCCTGAACCGCTTGCTGTGCCAGTGGAATACGGGCATTGTTTGCTGCCAGCGACGCTGCACGGAAGATCTTATCGACCTGCTCCTGAGAAAAAGTCGCGAATACTTTCTGAGCCGCTTTCACACGGGCAACCATTGCATCGAGTTCAGCCAAATTCGTAACAGGCATAGTCAACTCCTAACTTAAGATTGAAAACTTTTTAGTAAGGATACGTCTCAGATTCCTTGTCTGGCGGATGTGTTCCTGGGTTCCGCATACTTAGTAAATTGCTTTCAAAACTGATTTTATGACTTCATCCATCCATAAGATTTGATCTGGATCATGTGAAACGCACAGTTCACAAATCCAAGACAATCACCATGAAATGTATTTAAAATCATTTATTTAAAAGAATTCACTCAAGAATTATTCACAAAATCAATATTTAATCGCACTCTGCTTGATGTAAAAAAATTACATTTATTCGACACGTGGATTCAATTTGAAGACCCGCGCCTTCTGACAATCGCCTTCTGGCTGAGATACCACTTTCGGATGAGCGCCAAACCTCATAAAGCCTAAGCCACAATTGCCCAAAACGAGAACTCTTTGAAAATGCTTCTTGTACGGATTCCATCCGAACCAGTGCAACATAGCACATATTCTAAAAAGCACGGCATCTATCCGACAGTGATGCGAAAAGAAACAGTCAGTCTCCCATTTTCACGCTGGCGCTGAACAACAACTTGGCAACGGTCGCTACACTTCAGTATGCTTTTGTCTTTCAATCAAACAGATACATGTTATGGCCCGTTCAGCACTTCAGGAAAAAATCTACGTCACCATTTTTGGCACGCACACACCGGCGGGTAAGACTTTCGACATCGCCTTAATTGTGATTATTCTGGCTTCAATCACCGTCCTGATGTTGGGCTCTGTCAGCAGTATTGGTTCGAGCTGGGGCAAGGCTTTTTTCTGGATGGAATGGTGTTTTACACTGATATTCACTGTTGAATATGCGCTACGCCTATACAGTTCGCCCAAGCCCGCGGCCTATGCACGCAGCTTTTATGGCATGGTCGACTTGCTGGCCATATTACCGACTTATCTTGTTTTTCTGTTTCCGGCCGCGCATTACCTGATGGTCATCCGATTGCTGCGGGTGATGCGGATTTTCCGTGTCCTGAAGCTGATGCGATACTTGCAGGACTCCAACCTGCTGCTGCGTTCTCTGCTGCAATCCAGCCGTAAGATCATGATTTTCTTTACCACAGTCGCGGTGCTGGTCACCGTGTTCGGTTCGCTGATGTTTGTGATTGAAGGGCCGGAAAATGGCTTCACCAGTATTCCTTACAGCATTTACTGGGCGATCGTCACGCTGACGACCGTGGGCTACGGCGATATTGTCCCGCAATCTGATCTGGGGAAAGCGCTGGCTTCTTTTACTATGCTGATGGGTTACTCCATCATTGCTGTCCCCACCGGGATTATCTCCGCGGAAATCGGGCATCAAACGCAACTTCACCGCACTTTGGTGAAATGTATGAACTGTTCCCGGTCCGGCCATGAAACCGATGCGATGTTCTGTAAACATTGCGGCAGCCAACTGGCCGATCCGGAACACCGGGTCGTGCCATCGGCAGACTCTTAAAAACAACCTTGCCCGGCACGCAATGCGCCGGGCAATTCACAACTGGGGACAGGCCTCACTGCCACTGAATTCCAGCAGCCCCTGCGGCACTTGCATTTCATCCACCAGCTTTCCCCAGTGGTAAACTTTCGCAGTAATCTGCGCATTCATAGATTTCATAATCGGCAGTGTCTGGCCGAACACCACCTTGGATGGCATCGCAGAGAGATAAAAATCTGTCAGATCCGAGCTGGCTTCCACTTCCATTTTTCTGCCCAGCTTGGACACGGTCAGTTTCAGATAGCCCCGGCAAGCGTCGGATTCTTTGGTCACACTCAGGCCAACCAGTGACGACCCTATCCGCCAGTCCACCGCTTCAGACATCATCCGGCCGACCCAGATTTCCAGCGGCGATCCGTCCTGTGAACCACCGGTCAGCATCAGCTGATGTTGCGGCGTAAAAGCGCCGACAAAAATAAAACCCTGGCTTTTCGCGGCATCAAACCAGCCTTTATCCAAATAGGTGACGCCCTGACCCTGGTGGCGGATATTGCCCAGTTGAAACTGGTATGTGCTGGGCGTACCCAGGGTATACACAAAATAGTTTACCGCCACACCGGGTAAATCACCTATCCAACCAAACGGATTCTGACCGGGATTTTCCCCGCTGGCATAATGCCGATGCGCACCGGTATAAGCTAACTCAAAAGACAAATCTGGCAGAGACAGCCGGATGCCGGTCTGATCAATATCGACCAGTCCAGCCACACGAAACCGGAAGGCTTCACTGCCGGGTTTACCTGCCAGTTCAACCTGATCAAAATACCGGTCAATCACCACCTGCGGACCGCCAATCGGGGCATACACCACATGCAGGTAGCCCCGTTCGTGCGGCGTCGTCATTTCTGGCGTGAGATACGTCTGGGCGCTGATTTTGAAATAGCCGACATGCGGATCATTCAGATAATAAAACCATTGCTCACTCCACGTCTGACTCGTCGGCGAATGAGGACGAATGTCGTCCAACGTTGTCGCCAGCGCGTTCCAGCTCAGACACCAGAGCACACAAGCTGCCACCATCAATTTCATGCTGCTGCCTCCATCAGTCACTGTGCGGCACAAAGCCGTGTCGCACCGATACAGAGTCAAGGACGACAAATCCGTGCATCTTCAAAGAACAAACCGGCCTGACAGCTTGTTCCGGCGTCGCAATGTGCGTCGGTCTGGCAGTAGCACTCTCCACGGGTGTTACAGCCGGGGGTCTGGTAATCCTCCAGCGGGATTTCCCCACTGACTCGCTGCCAGAACGGATTGGTAAAGACATTGAAGGGATCCAGCGTTTCTTTAGCTTGCAGGAACTCCGGCCAGCGATTGAAACGGGATGGCATGTCTTCAAAGATCGCCACCGAGTTTTTGCCCCAGTGGGGCCGCGCACCGTATTTACGCAGCGACATCTGCTCGATTTCCAGATTCACGAAGTAATTTTTGGGGGCCTTCCTCCCTTCCTGACGCAGGGTATATTCGATGCCGACAAAGGCTGTATCCCGTCCGGCACTCATCCCCAGATAACTTTTCGAAGCCTGCCCAAAGCGGAAATAGATCCCATTCAATGGGAAACAAGTTTTGGGATAAGCCGCAACGATCTGGCGGACATCCCGGATCCAGTCCGGTAATTGCTCGATATCAATTGCCACTTCCTGTAACGCAATCGGCAACCGGTCCCAGATACAGCGGTTCGGATCTTTACATTTGAAATACTGCATCTGATCTGAATGCCCGACCGGATCACGCACTTTCCGGCCTGTCTCCAGATCCCTGAAATAAGAGTCCGCTCTGGCCTGATACCGGGCAGAAGCTGCCAGACACTGCAGTCCGCTCCCCGGAAACTCATGAGCCGCATTGAACAGCAGGCCGAAGAAAAACTCCTCCAGATCCGATACATCCGCCTGCGCGTTATAAGCGTTTCCCGGGGTATCTAAAGGCACCGGTTCATAAATGGTTGTGGTATAGCGGCCCAGACCGGGAAACCAGGCAATATTGGCCGAATAATGACTGCGGGCAATGTCCAGCACCTGATCTTCCAGTCCGTCATCACTCCGGTAGCCATTCACGCTTGCCCTGACCTTAAACGCATCTTCAAGCTGCAAGGTGACTTCCACCACCACGCCGAGTACCCCCAGATTCACCCGGGCCGCATTCAATAAATCTCCGGTCAGGACTCGGGACTGCCCTTGTCCGTCCACCACTTTCATGGCCGTCACATAATCGGCCAGCATATTGCTGGGCTTATCCAGAGTCGAGCCATGAGTCCCACTGCCCAGCATGCCGCCGATGGTAAAGGTTCCCAGTTCAGTGACCATATTCACCGCCAGTCCCTGCGCGCGGAGAAATTCATTCAGGTCGTTAAATCGCATCCCTGCTTCGACCGTCACCTGCTTTTGAGCAGCATCAAAATGGACAATCTTATCCATATTTTTCAGGGTGATCTGAACCTGCCCTTCCCCGGCACAGGCCGCATCAATCTGGCTGGCAAATTTACGGTTTCCCGTCATCACGGTTTTTCCTTCCGCCAGCGCTGATGCCACAATTTCCTCAACTTCTTCAACTGAGGCAGGATCATAAATCACCCCCGGATGACAGGTATAAGTCCCCTGATAATTGGTCAGGGTTGTCTCCGGCTCACTGGAATGAATCACAAAAGCCACACCGACGGCGGCCACCAGCACAAACAACAAACGTCCGATTTTTTTCATGAGGATTTCCCTTTTATGCGTTGTGCCCTTCCGATTGTCTGAACCGCCACACGAGTGAAGGGGCCGTTTTCCTTAGCCAAACCGCGGTAAGATCTGAGTTTCGATCACGTCCCGGACCGCACGACTGTGCGCATCAGCACGATTTCTGAAAAAGTCACCCACCTCAGCCCGGTAACTGTCGTCTGGCCGCGGACCAATCTCCGGCACCCAAAGGGCATGATTGGTGGTGGCAAAATTCAGTGCCGGGTGCCCTAAAATGGCAATCGGTCCCTGTGTCAGATTCTGGGCATCAAACAACCAAATCTCCTTCCCGTTGCCGATCCCCTGCGTCGGTTGCTGACGCACCACTGCCGTGAACACATACCCATCCTGCTGTGAGCTCGCATCAGGTCTGGACATAAACTGGGGCGTGCGCATGACACAGTCTTCAGGAAATTGATAAGCGTCCGTTAACGTCATGGTGTTGCAATCCAGATGAACCAGTGCGGAAGGTCGGGTTTCCTGCGGTAAGGTGTCGTTGGTGTAGAAGCGATTCGGGTACTGGCTGTAAGCATCGGCCACGCGCTTGACAACATGTTCTGGCCGGTAACCGACGGCGGCCCAGTAGATATGTTCAAAAGTTTCAGGAAACTGGAAATGCCCCTGATACGCAGGATCATTCATGTCCCAGAACAGTTGATCATCACGCAGCAGCCGGAAATCTGTGGGGATCTCGCGAACACGATCCGGTTTGACCTGAATCCGGGTCCGGGTCAGTCCGCCCACATCAACCGGTGCAGCGGGATAACCGGCAATACGCGCTGACACCCGGCCCCCGAACTGACACCGCTCCCAGTGATATTGCGGCTCCGATTTATCCATAGCCCCCAAATACTGGCCATATAAGGTGATTTCATCATCGTGATCATCGTAGTTACACATCACATCAGAGGTGTCGAAATTCAGCGCCAGATAGTCCGCGACAACCTGTGTGTTTCCGGCTTTCAAATCTTTCTTGCGGATAATCCAGACCGGTGTGCGATGCTGCTGCGGTGCAACACTGCGAATGCCCATCATCCGCAGGGGCTCGACCTGGGCCGCCGTTTCGAAAATCAGAATATGATGCCGGGTGACCCCCAGAGAGTGCGCGGTTGCAGCAATAAACGCCGGTCGGCCATCTCTGCCAACCACTTGCCAGCGCTTGAGTGCACCCTGCTGATCCCAGCGGATCAGGTCAACAAAACCCGCTGCGGTGCCAATGTTGCCAATATTGCCGCCGTAATTGATGGTGAAACACGCTTGTGTTTCCAGATCAAAATAAGGATGTCCCGTGGTCCTCACTTGTGGAAATAACCATTTCTCCGGCGTCAGTGCGTCAATGAAAGGCGGCAGGCTGCTTTTCCATTCATCGTAATGACCAATCGGCGTGATGAGCTCCAGCGACATCGCATCAAACTCATAGGGCACCCCCCCTTCAAAACTCAACGCAAAGCGATTGTTACCCATAAAATTCGGGGCAGTATTGCACGTATTCACAAACCCCATGGTCGGGCTGTAATGCACCATCCCACCCAGCAGGCGAAATCGATCCGGCCAGCTGTCAATGAACTGCTGCATGAGAACCGACGGAGTCTGAATCATTTTACGCGTAAACTGAGGGATGCCATTCGGTTGGAAATCAATCCGGGTCAGCGCTCCCCGGCCGCTGGGAGTGAAATGGCCCTCTTCCAGCGGAATACCCTCCGCAAAAAACACATGCCCGAACACGTCACCCGGCAACTGCCCGTATAACAAAGACAACTCACCTGACTGATCAGTGAGATGCGCATCCATAATGCTCTGAGGAAATGAGGAGGATGCGGGCGAAGGAAAGGCATAACGACTGACCGGTGTCATTGCCACGCCAGCCAGTCCTTTTAAAAAAGACCTTCTTTTCATCACGAATATCCGCTGGTTATCTGTAAACGTAACTCTAGCGGCGAATCATTTTATAAAAGGAAAGTTTTAGGTTTTTGCAAAATACATCAAGATACGCATGCAAAAATCAGCTCATTTACAAAGAAATTCATTATTAGCTGTGTTTTTGCAAGACAGTATCTAATGAGAGAGCACTTCACACTATTTATGAATGAGTTAATAAGAGCAAAAAACAAACAACCAGAAAATTTTCCGATTGAATAACCTGGTATTTCCCGGAAATAAGCATAAAAAAAGAGCCGCTGAAATATCGCGGCTCTTTTTTGTCTCATTTTATGCACTCAGGAACAGTGACACCTTACTTTCGGCGCCAGGTTGTCCCCTGCGGGCCATCTTCAAGAATGATCCCCATGTCCGTTAGCTTGTCACGTGCGGCATCCGCTGCAGTCCAGTCTTTCGCAGCACGGGCATCCAGACGCAGCTGAATTAGTGATTCGATTTCAGCAACATCATCTTGCTTGGCACCACTTTGCAGGAAGGTTTCCGGTTCCTGAGCCAGCAGCCCCAGCACTTCGCCCAGTTCACGCAAGCGCGCACCCAACGCAGACGCAGCCGTCAGATCTTCCGCTTTCAGGCGGTTAATTTCGCGCGCCATATCAAACAGCACTGAATACGCCTCCGGGGTATTGAAATCGTCATCCATTGACGCTTTAAAGCGCTCAACAAATGCTTCACCACCTGCCGCTGCAACCGTGCTGTCCAGACCACGCAGCGCCGTGTACAGACGCTCCAGCGCTGAACGTGCCTGCTTGAGGTTATCCTCGCTGTAGTTCAGCTGGCTGCGGTAATGGCCCGACATCAGGAAATAACGCACGGTTTCTGCATCGTAATGATTCAGAACATCACGAATCGTGAAGAAATTCCCCAGAGACTTAGACATCTTCTCGCGATCAACCATCACCATTCCGCTGTGCATCCAGGTATTCACATACTGGGTGCCGTGGGCGCAGCAAGACTGAGCGATTTCGTTTTCATGGTGCGGGAATTGAAGATCTGAACCCCCACCGTGAATATCAAAGTGATCGCCCAGAATCGCTGAGTTCATGGCTGAACATTCAATGTGCCAGCCCGGACGACCCGGTCCCCAAGGTGATTCCCAGGTTGGTTCACCCGGCTTGGACATTTTCCACAGCACAAAGTCCAGCGGGCTGCGTTTCGCGGTCTCGATATCAACACGCGCACCGGCCTGCAGCTGTTCCAGATCCTGTCCGGACAGTTTGCCGTATTCATCGTACTTGCTGACTTCAAACATGACATCGCCATTGTCGGCCACATAAGCAAAACCACGTGCGATCAAACGCTCACACAGCGCAATAATCTCAGCAATAAATTTGGTTGCCCGCGGTTCAACGTCCGGACGCGCCATACCCAGCGCATCAAAATCGGCGTACATTTCACCAATCAGGCGCTCTGTGAGCATATCGCAGCTCTCGCCGTTTTCTGCTGCTCGCTTGATGATTTTGTCATCAATATCTGTGATATTACGGACAAACGTCAGATCATAACCGCTGTAACGCAAGTAGCGCGACACCACGTCGAACGCGACAAAAGTCCGACCGTGGCCGATGTGACATAAATCGTAAATTGTAACCCCACAGACGTACATGCCGACCTTGCCAGGCACGATGGGTTTAAATTCCTCTTTTTGTCGAGTCAGTGAGTTATAGATCTTTAACATGTCTGATAATTACTCATTTTCGGGGTTACGATTCAAAGGACTGATTATACTCATGTGTCCTCAAGATGCTAGGTGCAGTCAGGCCACTTCATCTTTTACTGTCCGGTGCCCGAGCGCTTCCGGGCTCAGATGCTCGCTGAGTTTTCGACCTGATTTTACCTCTCAGAACGCTCTTCTATAGTTAAAAGGATAAAATCAGCCCGTTCAACGTGTATTGACGCTTTGACTTAGTTCGTTAGAATTCAGGGTTTAAAGCAATACACTCCAGTTAAGGATAAGCTCATGGTAACGCTTCACACCACTTTTGGTGACATTAAAATTCAGCTGAACTCAGAAAAAGCACCAGAAACCAGCGCCAACTTCCTACAATATTGCCGTGATGGTTTTTACAATGGCACCCTGTTCCACCGTGTGATTGACGGCTTCATGATCCAGGGCGGCGGCATGGCTTCCGGTATGGTTGAGAAAGAAACCCGCGATCCGATCAAAAATGAAGCAAGCAACGGCCTGAGCAACAAAACGGGGACCATCGCGATGGCTCGCACCATGGAACCGCATTCAGCCAGCTCTCAGTTCTTCATTAACGTGAACGACAACAACTTCCTGGACTTCAAATCAGAGACGCCAGACGGCTGGGGTTACTGTGTATTTGGCGAAGTGGTTGAAGGCATGGATGTTGTGAACAAAATCAAAGCCGTTGCAACCGGCAACTGGGGTTATGTTCATCAGGACGTACCCGTTGAAGAAGTGGTGATTAACTCCGTCACCATCGAAGAATAAAATACTCTGTTCGTGGCCGGGTTCACCGGTCACGTTCTTTTGGATGCTATGACCACTTGCTTTATTGCAGATTTGCATTTGAGTGCAGATCGCCCCGATATTACGAATTGTTTCCTTCGATTTCTGTCTGAAGAAGCCACCCAATGCGAAGCACTGTACGTGCTGGGTGATCTGTTTGAGATGTGGATTGGTGACGACGATAAAAATCCCTTTCACCGGCAGATTACTGAGGCGTTCAAAACGCTGACGGACGCGGGGGTCCCCTGCTATTTTATCCACGGCAACCGGGATTTTTTGATCGGCAAACAGTTCAGCCGCGAAACCGGTATGACGCTCTTACCCGAACATACGGTCATTGACCTATATGGTACCCCAACCTTAATCCTTCACGGCGATACGCTGTGTACACTGGATGAAAGTTATCAGCGCTATCGAAAAAAGGTCCACAATCCACTGATTCAATGGCTGTTTCTGAGACTACCTTTGTCGTGGCGGCAGGCTGTGGGTCGCAAAATGAGAGCCAACAGCAGCAATACGAATCAAATGAAAGCAGATGCGATCATGGATGTTACACCGGAAGCTGTCGTTGATTTGATGCGTGAAACTCAGGTGAAGCACATGATCCACGGACACACGCACCGCCCCGCTGTCCATACCCTTCAGGTGGACCATCAGCAGGCGACGCGAATAGTCTTAGGGGATTGGTATGATCAGGGGTCGGTACTCATCTGCACACCCGATGGGAATCAACTTGAAACCAGACGATTTCAGGTAGCCTGAGATGACTTGAAAGTCATGCCACTGGCATTCATCAGCTCAATCATTGACCATTGTACTTTCTGTTATCCCTTCAGATGTGCTGATTATTTTTATTTATCCAACACATCTTTTGGGCTGAAGATCACAAGGCGCGTAATTTCTCAGCGATAGTTCACATCCGGTGGAAAGTTCTGCTGCGAATATTACCTATCAATGATAATTATAAGTAATCTAATGGACTACCCCTGTCATGCGGATGACTCATCAACAAGGACTTCTGGCTTTGCAACCCCTCGCCAACATAACCATAAACAGTACTGATACTATGTATTCTTATCTTGCGAGACAGCCCGTATTAGACCGAGACAAAGCCACCATTGGCTATGAATTGCTTTTCAGAGACGGTCCCAAGAACTGTTTTCCCAATGTTCCGCCGGAAGAGGCGACGAATCGCCTGCTTTTAGATAATTTTTTTTCGAACGGTTCAAACGACATTTGTGGTGGAAAACTGGCATTCGTCAATTTTCCTGAAAAAAGCCTGCTGCAAGGTACACCTCTGCTGTTCCCGTCAAACAGCTTCGTCATTGAAGTACTGGAAGACTGCACCCCCTCAGAAGCTTTACTGACGACCGTCAAAGACTTGTTCCAACGCGGATTTCTCATCGCACTGGATGATTTTAATCCGAGTGTGGAATGGAACCGCTTTCTGCCTTTCGTCCATATCGTGAAATTTGATCTGCAATTGACACCGATTGAAAAAGCACGCTTTTTTATTCGTCGACATCAGGACAAACCCATTCAGTTTCTGGCAGAAAAAGTAGAAACGTATGCGGAATTTCAGGAAGCAAAAGCTGCGGGTTTTCATCTGTTTCAGGGCTATTTCTTCAGCAGACCTGAAATGATGCAGCAAAAAACCCTCAGCCCCTCCGCACTGACAACACTTCGCCTGTATCAGCAAATCTGTCAGGACGATGTGAATTTCGACGCCGCCGAAGAAGTCATCGCGACAGATTTATCGCTTTCTTATAAATTGCTCCGGCACGTCAATGCGATTACGTCCAACCGGGCCGTGCCAATCTCATCGTTCAAACAGGCATTGGTTTATCTGGGACAGGAAAGGTTACGCCGGTTTATCAGTTTTGTCGCGACCTCCCATGTCACCAAAAACAAGCCGCCATCCTTATATTGCCTGTCCTTGCAGCGTGCGCATCTGTGTGAGTTACTGGCCGAGGACATCTCTCCGAAACTCAACAGTAACCGTGCCTTTCTGACCGGCCTGTTTTCCATGCTGGATTCATTACTGGATCAGCCGATGGATGTATTGATCCCGATGCTGCCACTGGATATCACCATTCAGGATGCGCTGATTCAGCGCAGTGGTGAACTGGGATATCTGTTATCACTCGTCTGTGCTTACGATCAGGCAGACTGGTCACTGGTTGATGCGATGTGCAAACAGCTGGGATTACAAAACGAAAACGTTGCGAAGCGCTATCTGGAATCCGTAGAATGGGTTACCCGCATTGAAGAACTGCAATAACCCATGAAAGAAACAACTGTTTGCCCCTGCGGCAGCCGGGAACCACTCGAAACCTGCTGTGCTCCCGTCCACCTTGACCCATCAGCTGCGACCCACCCGGAGCAGCTGATGCGGGCGCGTTACAGTGCCCATGTACTGGGACGGGTTGATTTTGTTGTGAATACCTATCACCCCAGTTGCGAGGCAGAACAGTTTCGTGATGCCATCGCTGAGTCCATCCACAGTGAATGGCTGGGCCTGGAAGTCCTTGGCAGCAGTCTTGCCAGCGACACCGAGGGATATGTTGAATTCAAGGCCTTTTATCGTGAACAGGGCAAGGAGTGCTGTTTGCACGAAAATTCACGCTTTTTACGGGAAACGGTCGGGAACCAGCGGCAATGGTTCTACATCGATGGCGAATACCCTCACCCGAAATCAGACGAGAAAACAGGCAGAAACGACCCTTGCCCTTGTGGCAGCGGGAAAAAATTTAAAAAATGTTGTCTGTAATCGCATGCCGCTGCGCCATAAGGACACTCAAGAAAATTTGAAAATGTACTAATTAACTATTGCAAAATCTCAAGAGCTTGGTTAGTGTGAATGACACGTTCAAAGTCAATAACGATTTAGACAGAGCAAATAATTATGCGTATCCCAATGGTTAATCTACAACATCATCACCATCATCCTGACTAGTCTTTCAGGAGGATACGCCTCATCTGGAAGACGAGAATTCGCTTCTTCCAGTGGTCGCTACAATAAAGCAGCATTCAGACCCCCGGAAGAGAAATCTTCCGGGGGTTTTTCGTTTGAGCACCCACAAAAAAATTTGAAATCAAGCATATAGGGAATGTCATCATGCAGACACAACGACTGAGAATCGCAATACAAAAGAAAGGACGTCTGAGCACAGAGTGTAAAGATTTGCTGAAGCGCTGTGGCGTGAAGTTCAATCTGATCGGTGAGCGTTTGGTTGTTCACAGTGAAAATATGCCCATCGACTTATTACTCGTTCGTGATGATGACATTCCCGGTCTGATTATGGATGGCGTGGTTGATTTAGGTTTTATTGGAGAAAACGAACTGGAAGAAGTCGGCCTTGAACGTGCTGCCCGGAATGAGCCAAGCAACTATGTGAAACTCCGCCGGTTGGACTTCGGCGGTTGTCGTCTCTCCATCGCCATCGACAAGGATGAAGACTACAATGGTCCGCAGGATCTGCAAGGCAAGCGTATCGCAACCACTTATCCGCAATTGGTGAAACGTTATATGAGCGAGCAAGGTGTGTCTTTCAGCACCTGTATGCTGAACGGCTCCGTTGAAGTTGCGCCTCGCGCCGGGCTGGCGGATGCGATCTGTGATCTGGTCTCAACCGGTGCAACACTGGAAGCCAATGGCCTGAAGGAAGTCGAAGTCATCCTCCAGTCAAAAGCCGTACTGATTCAGCGCAGCGGCGATTTCAGCGCCGACAAGCAAGCCTTGATCGAGCGCTTACTGACCCGGATGCAGGGTGTGATTCAGGCAAAAGAATCCAAGTACATCATGCTGCACGCGCCAACCGAATGTCTGGAGCAGGTCACCGCCCTCCTGCCAGGTGCCGAAGACCCAACGGTACTGCCACTGTCCCACGATAAAAGCCGCGTGGCTGTTCACCTGGTCAGTTCCGAAAACCTGTTCTGGGAAACCATGGAACAGCTCAAAGCACTGGGCGCAAGTTCAATTCTGGTGCTGCCGATTGAGAAAATGATGGAGTGATCCCCATGAAGACGGTTGTATGGCAATCTCTGAGTGAAGCACAGCGTGAAACCCTGTTACAGCGTCCGGCAATTTCAGCAGGTCAGGATATTTCCGCCATCGTCCGCGATGTGATCGCCGATGTACGGGTGCGGGGCGACGAAGCGCTGCTGGATCTGACTGAGAAATTCGACAAAATCCGGCCTGAATCCATCAAAGTCTCGCCGGAAGCCATTGAAGCGGCAGCAAACCGCCTGTCGGATGACATGAAGCAAGCGCTCCAGCAGGCCTACAGCAACATTGCCAAATTCCACAAAGCGCAGAAAACCAAGCCACTTCAGGTGGAAACTCAGCCCGGCGTGATTTGTGAGCAGGTCACCCGCCCAATCAATGCCGTTGGCCTGTATATTCCGGGCGGGAGCGCGCCCCTACCCTCTACAGTTCTGATGCTGGGTGTACCGGCACAGATTGCAGGCTGCCGCCGCGTTGTTCTGTGCTCTCCGCCCCCGATTGCAGACGAGATTCTCTATGTCGCACAACTGTGTGGCATTACCGATGTGTATAACGTCGGGGGCGCGCAGGCCGTTGCAGCCATGGCTTTCGGCACAGAAAGTATTGCCAGAGTCGATAAGATTTTTGGCCCGGGCAATGCGTTTGTGACCGAAGCCAAACGACAGGTCAGCAACGACTTCAATGGCGCCGCCATTGACATGCCTGCCGGTCCGTCGGAAGTGATGGTGATTGCCGACAGTACGGCAGATCCGGATTTCATCGCGGCTGACCTGCTCAGTCAGGCTGAACACGGCCCGGATTCGCAGGTCGTGCTGGTCACACCGGATCCAAGCATGGCCGACCGCGTTGCAGATGCCATTGGCCGCCAGCTGCAAAGCCTGTCCCGGGCAGATATTGCACGGCAGGCACTGGGCGCCAGCCTGATGATCATTGCAGACAGCATCACACAGTGCATCTCGATTTCAAATCACTATGGTCCGGAGCACCTGATCGTTCAAACCCGTAACCCGCGTGAACTGGTCTCCCTACTGGACAATGCCGGATCGATTTTCCTGGGCCACTGGTCGCCGGAATCGGTCGGTGACTATGCGTCCGGTACCAACCATGTGCTGCCAACCTATGGCTACACCAAAACTTACTCCAGCCTGGGACTGGCCGATTTCACCAAGCGTATGACCGTTCAGGAGCTGAGTACAGACGGCTTGCTGGGTCTGGCTCCAACGGTTGAAACCATGGCAACCGCAGAAGGTCTGGATGCGCACCGCCGTGCGGTCAGCATCCGGGTCGAAAAAATCAAACAGTCTTCCACCAGCCCATCGACGATGAAAGAGGCTTAATATGAATCCTGAACTACTGGCTCGTAAAACCGTTCGCGACATGACGCCCTACCAGTCGGCACGCCGTCTGGGTGGCAGCGGTGATATCTGGCTGAATGCCAACGAGTCTCCTTTCGTCAATGAATATAACATTCAGTGCGATCGGCTGAACCGTTACAGTACCTGCCAGCCCGCAGCCCTGATTGAAGCTTATGCGAATTATGCCGGAGTGGATCCATCCCAGGTGCTGACCTCCCGGGGGGCCGATGAAGGCATTGAACTGCTGATTCGTACATTCTGCGAGACCAAACAAGACAGCATTCTTTACTGTCCGCCAACCTACGGCATGTACAGCATCAGCGCAGAAACCTTTGATGTCGGAGTCAAGCCAGTCCCGTTGACGCAGGACTGGCAGTTGGATCTGACCGCAATTGGCGACAATCTGGACGGCGTGAAGCTGGTTTTCGTCTGCAGCCCAAATAATCCGACCGGCAACCTGATCCGTCGTGAAGATATTATCGAGCTGCTGAATATTACGCAGGACAAAGCGCTCGTGGTGATGGATGAAGCCTATATTGACTTCTGTCCGGAAGCATCCACCGTCGATCTGCTGGCGGAATATTCCAATCTGGTGATTCTGCGTACCCTATCCAAAGCATTCGCGCTGGCCGGACTCCGCTGTGGCTTCACTCTGGCTAATCCGGCAGTTATTGAGCTGCTGCTCAAAGTGATTGCACCTTATCCGGTTCCCGTGCCTGTTGCAGATATTGCCATTCAGGCGCTGTCTCCCGCCGGACTGGCGAAAACCAAATTCCAGGTCCTGGATCTGAGCGCCAATCGCGCTTACCTTCAGGCTGGCTTGAGCATGCTGCCAGGCGTCACGGTTTATGATGGCTATGGCAACTACCTGCTGGTGCGTTTTCCGGACGGTGACGCTTTATTCCAGGCCCTGTGGGACAGCGGCATTATTCTGCGCCGTTCCCCGATTGAAAACTGCATTCGCATCAGTATCGGCAGCCGGGATGAGTGTGAAAAAACGCTGGCCTTCATTCGTGCCCAGATCGACAAGATTTCGTAATTTGGAAGGATCCTATTGTGAGCAAGGAAAAAATACTCTTTATCGACCGTGACGGCACGCTGATTGTCGAACCGCCAGTGGACTTTCAGGTCGATCGGCTGGATAAGCTGGCCCTTGAGCCTGCGGTCATTCCTGCCCTGCTGAAATTGCAGGAAGCCGGATACCGGCTGGTGATGGTCACCAATCAGGATGGTCTGGGAACAGACAGTTATCCGCAGGCTGACTTTGATGCGCCCCATCAGATGATGATGGATATTTTTGAATCGCAGGGTGTGCGGTTTGACGACGTCCTGATCTGCCCGCATTTTGACCACGACAATTGCAGCTGCCGCAAACCCAAGCTGGGGCTGGTGAAAGATTATCTGCAACAGGGCCGTGTCGACTTTGCAACCTCCGCCGTGATTGGCGATCGTCAGACAGACTTGCAGCTGGCCGACAACATGGCGATTCGTGGCATTCAGTACAATCGTGACACCATGGGCTGGGCACAGATTGTCACCGACCTCACCACACGGCCGCGTATTGCTGAAGTCGTCCGTAAAACCAAGGAAACCGATATCCGGGTTCGGGTCAATCTGGATCAGTCCGGTGGTAACGTCATCCAGACAGGTCTGGGCTTTTTTGACCACATGCTGGATCAGATTGCCACTCACGGCGGGTTCCAGCTCCAGTTGACTGTCGAAGGTGATTTACACATCGATGATCACCACAGCGTTGAAGATACCGCGCTGGCATTGGGACAGGCGCTGAAAGAAGCACTGGGCGATAAGCGCGGGATTGGCCGCTTTGGTTTCAGCTTGCCGATGGATGAATGTCTGGCACAGTGCGCGCTGGATCTGTCGGGCCGTCCTTACCTGAAGTTCGATGCAAGCTTCAGCCGTGAGAACGTCGGTGATCTGTCCACTGAAATGGTGCCACACTTCTTCCGTTCACTTACGGACACACTGGCCTGTACCCTGCATCTGTCTTCCGCCGGTAACAATGATCACCACATCGTGGAAAGTTTATTTAAAGCTTTTGGCCGCACCCTGCGTCAGGCCATTCGCGTCGATGGGAATGAACTGCCAAGCAGTAAAGGGGTCCTGTAATGACACAAACATCACAACAAGTCGTCATCATTGATACCGGCTGCGCGAATGTGTCCTCGGTCCGGTTTGCCATTGAACGACTGGGTTATGACGTGACCGTCAGCCGTGATCCTGAGATTGTGCTGGGGGCAGACAAACTTTTTCTGCCTGGTGTGGGCACCGCCAGCGAAGCCATGAAAAATCTGACTGAGCGCGATCTGATTCGCCTCGTCAGTCAGGTCGAACAACCCCTGCTTGGCATTTGCCTCGGCATGCAGTTGCTGGGCGAATACTCCGAAGAACAGGGCCTGAATGGGACAAAACAGGTTCCCTGCCTGAGTCTGTGTCCGGCACCCGTTGTAAAAATGGAGACCGGCGAATTGCCTCTTCCCCACATGGGCTGGAACACCATTACGCCGGAACCGGAACACCCGCTGTTCAAAGACATTCCTGAAGGCACTTACTTTTACTTTGTACACAGCTACGCCATGCCTGCCTTCAACACTGAACAAGGACGTACCATCGCCCATTGCGATTACGGCAAGCCCTTTACTGCCGCGGTTCAGAGCGGCAATTATTACGGCGTGCAATTTCACCCGGAACGTTCCGGTAAAGCGGGCGCACAGCTCATCAAAAACTTTCTCGAAATGTAGGATGACAAGGACTGTTTATGATTATTCCCGCACTCGATTTAATTGAAGGCCAGGTTGTCCGTCTCTTTCAAGGGGATTACGGTCAGGTCACTGAATATCAAGTGAACCCTGCAGAGCAGTTTGCACTGTACCATCAAGCTGGTGCCGACTGGCTCCACCTCGTGGATCTGACCGGTGCCAAAGACACTTCAGCAAGACAACTGGATTTGATTCGCACCCTGCTCGCCAGTACACCGGCAAAGATTCAGATTGGCGGCGGTGTGCGTACCGAGCAGGATGTCTCCGACCTGCTGAATGCCGGCGCACAACGTGTGGTCGTCGGCTCAACCGCCGTCAAGTCGCCGGACATGGTCAAAGGCTGGATGGAAAAATATGGCCCGGAGCACATCGTGCTGGCACTGGATGTCAATATTGATGCCGACGGCCAGCGAAAAGTTGCCGTTTCCGGCTGGCAGGAAGATTCCGGTGTCACCATTGAGGCACTGATCGACAATTTCCAAACCGTGGGCCTGAAACATGTACTGTGTACCGATATTTCCAGAGACGGCACGCTGGCGGGTTCCAACGTCGCCCTGTACCGGGATCTTTGCGCACAATACCCGGACATCCGGTTCCAGTCCTCTGGTGGCATTGGCTCATTAGATGATATTGCCGCCCTGAAAGAGACCGACGTTGCAGGCGTGATTGTTGGCCGCGCCCTGCTGGACGGGAAGTTTACTGCAGAACAGGCCTTTGCCTGCTGGAATGAATGACAAGGAGCCTGACATGTTAGCAAAACGTATTATTCCCTGCCTGGATGTTCGGGATGGCCAGGTGGTCAAAGGGGTTCAATTCAGGAACCATGAAATTATCGGAGACATTGTCCCACTGGCAAAACGCTATGCCGAAGAAGGGGCCGATGAATTAGTGTTTTATGATATTACCGCTTCCAGTGATGGCCGTGTGGTGGACAAAAGCTGGGTCGAACGTGTCGCAGAAGTAATCGACATACCTTTCTGTGTGGCAGGCGGGATTAAATCTGCAGAAGATGCCCAGCAAATTCTGCAATTTGGTGCCGATAAGATTTCCATTAACTCCCCTGCGCTGGCAGACCCGGATTTAATTACCCGGCTGGCAGATAAGTTTGGTGTGCAATGCATCGTGGTCGGCATCGATTCTTACTTTGATGCCGAGACCGGTCAATATCAGGTGTATCAGTTCACCGGCGATGAAACCCGAACTCAGGTCACGCAGTGGGAAACAGCCAACTGGATTCAGGAAGTCCAGCGCCTTGGCGCTGGTGAAATCGTGCTGAACATGATGAATCAGGATGGCGTGCGCCAGGGCTATGATCTCACTCAACTGAATCGGGTCCGCGATCTGTGCCATGTCCCGCTGATCGCATCTGGCGGTGCCGGTGAAATGGAGCACTTTGCAGATGCCTTCAAGATTGCACGCGTCGACGGCGCACTGGCGGCATCCGTCTTCCATAAGCAAGTCATCAATATCGGTGAACTCAAGCAGTACCTCAAACAACAACAGGTGGAGATCCGACTATGAACCTGAGCAGTGAAATTAATTGGGATAAGGTGAATGGTCTGGTGCCTGCCGTCGTCCAGGACAGCCGTAGCGGCCAGGTGCTGATGCTGGGCTATATGAATGATGAAGCGCTGAATCAAACACTGGAAACCCGTCAGGTAACGTTCTGGTCGCGCAGCAAACAACGCCTGTGGACCAAAGGTGAATCTTCAGGCAATGTGCTGCAGCTCAGACAAATCCAGCTCGACTGCGATCAGGACACCCTGCTGGTCAGTGCTGAACCTGTCGGGCCGACTTGCCATCTGGGAACGACCACCTGCTTCGATCAAGGCACCACCAGCGACGGTGAATCTGCCACGGTTCCTGATCTGGTGTTTCTTCACCGACTGGAGCAAGTGCTGGCAGCCCGTAAAGGCGCCGATCCCGAATCCTCCTATACCGCCAGCCTCTATGCCCGTGGCACCAAGCGGATTTCGCAGAAGGTGGGTGAAGAAGGCGTTGAAGTCGCGCTTGCGGCAACGTCGGGTGACAAAGCGGAGTTAATTTCGGAATCGGCCGATTTGATGTACCACCTGCTTGTCTTACTTCAGGACCAGGGGCTGAGTCTGTCGGATGTGATTGCAAAACTTCAGGAACGTCACACGGGGGCCTGAGCCGTCAGTGTGTTCTGAACTTCGGCAGATTTGAAACCCGCATCCGTGAAACAAGTTCATTAAAAAAGGAAGCCTTTCTCTGGCTTCCTTTAACGACAAATCAACACAACCGATCAGAGCGATGCGGCCGTCTCATTTGCTTCCTCAATCGCTTCTTTATAATGCTTGCGGCACACAGACACATATCTGTCATTGCCACCAATTTCAACCTGGGCGCCGTCCGCAATGGCTTTACCAGATGCATCATGCCGAATGACCATATTGGCTTTCCGGCCACAATGACACACGGTCTTCAGTTCCACCAATTTGTCTGACCAGGCCAGCAAATACTGACTTCCCTCAAACAACTCACCCCGGAAGTCTGTGCGTAAGCCATAGCAAAGCACGGGAATATCCAGTTTATCAACCACTTCGGTCAATTGATGGACCTGCGCTTTAGTCAGAAACTGGCACTCGTCGATCAGCACACAATCCACACGAGACACCTGATTCATCCGGGACAGTTTCTCCCACAAGTTATCCTCTGTGCCGTACAGCTCTGCATCCTCAGACAAGCCAATCCGGGAGCTGACTTTTCCTGTGCCAAAACGGTTATCAATTGCCGCGGTAAAAATCACAGGTGTCATCCCGCGTTCACGATAGTTAAACGACGACTGCAGCAGGGTCGTTGATTTCCCGGCATTCATGGCCGAGTAATAAAAATACATTTGTGCCATCAGGCTATCCGCTCAACTCTGAATACCGGCTGATGCTACCGAAGATGGATGTGCATTGGAAGCAGATCACAGCTGATCAGAGCATTCCGTAACAATTCGTGCAGGAAACAAACTTCCACCCCAAAAAAAAACCGGCTGAGCAGCGACTCAACCGGTTGAATTCTTCACGGTGCCGGACAATTACCGCACGGCTTCGCGAGTCCCTTTCAACGGCTGCTTCGCCAGCCAGCCAAGACCGACACACACCAGCAGGAAAGTGACAGTCGCTGCCATAAACGACACAGCCAGCGAGTCTGTCATTCCCAGAACCACGTAACCGACCGACGCGACCAGCGCGACAGCTAGCGCATAAGGGAGCTGGGTCGACACATGGTCCATATGATGACAACGAGCACCAGTCGAGGACAGAATCGTGGTATCCGAAATCGGGGAACAATGGTCGCCAAACACAGAACCGGCCAGAACCGCTGCCAGTACCGGCAACATTAAGCTAATTTCTGTCGCCGCGGCCAAATCACCTGCAATCGGCAACATGATGCCAAATGTGCCCCAGGAAGTTCCGGTTGAAAAAGCCATCAGGCCAGACAGCAAAAATAAAATCACAGGCAACCAAACCGGATCAATATTGCCCTGGACCAGGGTTGACAGGAATTGCCCGGTTGCCATATCACTGATCACACTGCCAATTGTCCAGGCAAAGAACAGAATCAAAATGGCACCGAACATAGATTTTGCACCAATCCACAGTGCATGCAGCACTTGTTTGGCCGGCATTTTCTGACGACCAACAGCAACCAGCGCAGACAACAATCCCAGCAGGCCACCATAACAAAGTGACGCACCCACATTGGTTGATTCAAATGCACCAAGAACAGAAAAAGGTTTTCCGTCAGCGGTTAAACTCTGGCTGCCGGTATAAATCATAAAGAATAAGGTGGCTGCAACCAGAACCAGAATCGGAATAATCAGATCGCCGACTTTCCCATTCTCACTTTCTTCGATTTCCAGCTCATCATTCAGATCTTTTGCTTCGGCATGTATTTCATCGCTGTCAAATCCGCGTGCATGGCTGGCATGCACTTCATGCTTTTTCATCAAGCCAACATCCAATTGGAACCAGGCCACAACAAAAACCATGAGCAGTGCGAATACCGCATAAAAGTTCATTGGTGCAAGCTGAATAAATGCACTCAGCGCAGAATATTCAGTCACACCATGTGAAACCAGAATACCGCCAACAACTGTAATGATATATGCCCCCCAACTGGAAGCAGGCATCAGAACACACATGGGGGCTGCAGTAGAATCGAGAATATAGGCCAGCTTCGAACGGGAAACATAAAAACGATCCGTCACCGGGCGTGAAATAGAGCCGACGGCAAGACTGTTAAAATAGTCGTCAACGAAAATAAAGACCCCAAGAAATGCGGCCAGTAGTTTGGCGCCGCGCTTGCTCTTGATTTTCGTTTGTGCCCACTGAGCAAACGCCCGGGTTCCGCCAGACAGCGTTAAGAGTGCTGTTGTCATCCCTAATAAGAGCAAGAAGGCAACAATGCTCATATTCCAGGTGTTCAGGCCGCCATCCTCAATAAAAAGGCCTTTCACCTTATGACTGAGATAGGTAATAGAATGACCAGCACTCAAGTCCGTGAGTAATAATGTTCCCATCAGGATACCAACACCTAATGAAAGCAGGACCCGCCGGGTCAAAATCGCCAGGCTTAATGCCACTAAAGGCGGCAATAATGAAATTGAAGATTGGGAAAAATCGATAAGGTTCATGATCTCTACTACAACCGATTCAGGTTGGAGATCTACTGCTGAACACAGTTTCCACCGTGTTGGGAAGCGACATAGGAAGGAAGCAAATTGCTTCTCCAGACCCCACAGTAGCGCTCCATAGTTAATTGTAAGTTACTATGGCAGTGTTGTCCCTGTTCGATGACAACCCCAGCAAGGCGAATTGACGGTTCAGCCTCACTTCGGCACTGGCTCCTTTCACTGACGCTCATTGGGATCACCTCCCGTCAGTTACTAATAGACAATGCACCTCTACCCTTAGTCAAGGAATCGCGTATTCTACGTTTTGTTATCTAATTTGCAACCATGAAAGCACAACTTTAACCAAGTGAGCTGAATCACGACTGACCACTCGTTTGAATTTACTTACATTTACATCTGATAATACAGGCAAAGAATATGAACTGATGAGCATTTAATTGGTTCAGAGAATTAGAGATGTCTCAAATTAATTACAAGCGAAAAAGTGAGCCCTTCCCTTTTTCTGAAGATTATTAAGCAGACACGTATAAAAAACACGCAATTTATTTTCCTGTTTTAGAGATTTCATTTGGCAGATGGCTTTAAAAAGTATTACTATTGCTGTTATAAAGTTTACCGCTAATTATTAGTATAACATCTACAGGAATCTTGAAATGTCTGATGCAATGAAAGCGCTATTAAATCTACGTAGTCTTCGTGCTCTTGCCCGCGAATATTCACTGGAGCAACTGAAAGAAGCACTGGAAAAACTTCAGACCGTTGTTGCTGAACGTGAAGAAGTAGAAGCTGAAGAAGTCGCAAAAGAAAAAGAGCGTGAAGAGAAACTGAAGCAATACCGTGACATGCTGATGGCTGATGGTATTGACCCGGAAGAGCTGATGGCAAACATTGGTAAAACAAAAACCAAGCGTGCTGCTCGTCCGCCAAAATACAAGTTCATCGACGAAAACGGTGAAGAGAAAACCTGGACTGGCCAAGGCCGTACGCCAAGTGCACTGAAAAAAGCACTGGACGAAGGTAAATCTCTGGACGATTTCAAAATTTAATCGTGCTGATTCAATAGAAAAGCCCGGCAAACATTGCCGGGCTTTTTCATTTCATCCTGAATGCACTTTGTGTATACCAGCCACGCTTCAGGATTTGCTTAACGAATACTGTCTGCAAGTGTGCTGACCGCCAGCGCAAAGTAATGTGAGCGGTTCCATTTCAGAAGTGTCTGGTAATTCCCATACACAAGATAAGCCCGCCCATGGTTATCATCAGGCTGAACCAGCCACGCCTGAATATCTACTTTCGGTAAAGCCGCACCATTCAGACGACGTACACCTAACGCCTGCCATTCAGATAAGGTTTTTCCTTTCTGCAACTCGACCCCTTTCAGACTGTCACTCAAGCTGTCTGGAATCGTGACTTGACGGCCCCAGGTATAAGTGTCATTCCAGCCTGACTTGCTCAGATAATTCGCGGCTGACGCAAAAACATCAGGCTCACTTTTCCAGATGTCCGCTTTCCCATCACCATTTCCATCGACGGCAAAAGTCAGATAGGACGTTGGCATAAACTGCGGTTGCCCCATCGCACCAGCCCAGGAACCTTTCATTTCTGCCGCATGGATGTGACCTTGCTGAAGAATCGTCAGCGCAGCCATGACCTGATCACGAAAAAAAGCTTCCCGCCGGCCTTCATAAGCCAGCGTACTGAGTGCTTCGATCACATTGTAAGAACCGGTCAGTTTACCGAAATTACTTTCAACCCCCCACAGTGCAACAATGAAGCGTGGCTGTACACCATACTGACGTCCGATACGCTCCAGCGCTTGTTTGTGTTGGCGGTAATATCGATTTGCCTGATCGATTTTCCATTGCGGCACAGCTTTGGGTAAATATTCATCCAGAGTCAGCTTTTTCTCTGGCTGATTTTTATCCGCTGTGACAGCACGCTCAATGAACTGAACACCGGCAAACGCCTCCTCCAGAATTGAGTCATCAATCCCTTTCGAGCGTGCTTCCTGTTTCAAACCAATAATATAGTCATCAAAACCTTCATCTGCCGACGCCATCGGCGATGAAATGCCAATTCCTAAGGCCACCAGACCTACGAGCCATTGCTTACGCATATCCATCCTTTCACCATCAGGTATTATTCCGTGATTTATTTGCTTTATATTCATCCAAAAGATTAGTCACTGGTGGCGGTAATTGCAGATAATAACCCTGCGATGTCAGTGATTCTCTGACCTTATTGATGTCCGCCAGCGCCAGTTTTCTCCCTTCAACCAGTTTCAGGACCATCACGAACTGAGGCTTGCCAAATGTGCTCAGTAAGGCTTCCGGAACCTCGGAGAAATCATCTTTTGTCTTGATATATAAGTAGGTATTTTCTTTTTTTGGGCTTTTATAAATTGAACACAACATAAACCAACCTGCAGGTTACCTTTCACCACTATCTGACCACGAGAAAAGGAAAACATTCCTTTGCAGAGGCCTTGGGGGCTTTTCTCTGCCCTCTCATGCTCATCATTTAATCTTTATGCAGAACTCTGACATGGAGAACTTGCTGAGACCTGCCGGGGAATATAACATGCTATAACCTATGTGATAACGTACCTGAGCGCGAAATTCTCCGCGCAGAAGAATTAAGCCATGACAAAAACGGCAGAACTGAAAGGGAGCAGCTATACGCTCTCATCATTACATTTGGCAGACGGCGGTTTGGATCAGGCAATCACCTTCCTGAAAGACAAAGTCGAGCAGGCACCCGCATTCTTTGCCCATGCTCCGCTGGTGATTGATGTGAGTCAGTCAAGTCATGAGGAGCTGGATTTTGAACAGCTTCGTCAAGGGATTCAGGATGCGGGCATGATCCCGGTTGGGATCAGTGGTTGTAAGCCGTCGCACCTGCAATCACAGGCAAAATCAGCTGGCTTTGCCATCATGAACGCGGCAAAGCAGGCCAAGGCGACCAGCCCTGTCATGCAACCGACAAAAGTCGTTCGTGCACCCGTTCGCTCAGGACAGCAGATTTATGCTAAAAATTGCGATCTCGTCGTATTGAATCATGTCAGTGCCGGTGCTGAAATCATTGCAGATGGATGCATTCATATTTATGGATGCCTGCGAGGCAGAGCGATTGCTGGCGCGAGCGGAGAAAACCATGCTCAGATTTTCTGCCATAATTTACAGTCGGAATTGATATCCATCGCCGGAAATTACTGGTTGAGCGATAAAATTCAGGACACCTTTTGGGGAAAGAGTGTCGTTATCTCACTGACAGACAACAATTTAAATATAGAGCATCTGGCTGTATAACTTTGAAAAGGAATAAACAGATGGCACGAATTATCGTGGTGACCTCAGGTAAAGGTGGCGTTGGAAAAACGACTTCCAGTGCGGCCATTGCGTCTGGCCTCGCACTAAAAGGCAAGAAGACCGCCGTCATCGACTTTGATATTGGCTTGCGAAACCTGGATCTGATCATGGGCTGTGAACGCCGGGTTGTCTTTGATTTCGTCAATGTCATTAACGGTGAAGCCAAACTGAATCAGGCACTGATTAAAGATAAACGCGTAGAAAACCTGTTCGTGCTTCCTGCTTCCCAAACCCGGGATAAAGACGCACTGAGCAAAGAAGGCGTTGAAAAAGTTCTGAATGAAATGGATGAAATGGGTTTCGATTTCATCATCTGTGACTCGCCGGCTGGGATTGAGACAGGCGCACTGATGGCCCTGTATTTTGCAGATGAAGCCATTGTCACCACCAACCCGGAAGTTGCTTCCGTTCGTGACTCAGACCGCATCCTGGGCATCCTGGATTCCAAATCGCGCCGAGCAGAGAACAGCGAATCTTCGGTGAAGCAACATTTGCTGCTGACCCGGTATAACCCATCTCGCGTAACTCTGGGTGACATGCTGAGTGTGGCCGATGTTGAAGAGATTCTGCACATTCCTCTGCTGGGTGTCATTCCGGAAAGCCAGTCTGTTCTGAATGCGTCGAACAAAGGTGAGCCCGTGATATTTGATTCAGAATCAGATGCAGGCCAAGCCTATGAGGATACGGTCGCACGTTTGCTGGGTGAAGAACGCCCGTTCAGATTCATTGAGGAAGAGAAGAAAGGCTTCCTGAAACGAATATTTGGAGGCTAATGACATATGGCTTTGCTAGAGTTCTTCCGCCCCAAAAAACAGTCGACCGCGAGTGTGGCGAAAGAAAGGCTGCAGATCATTGTTGCTGAACGTCGCTCAGGCTCTATGGGAGACCCAAGTTACCTGCCGCAACTCAAGCAGGATATCCTGGATGTCATCCGAAGGTATGTAGACGTGTCCCCTGAACACGTCACGGTACATCTTGACCAGAAAGAAGAAGATTTGTCGGTTCTGGAATTGAATGTGACCTTACCTGATGAGAAATAAAAAATCCCCGGCACATCTGGCCGGGGATTTTTTTTGAATGCTGAGGTGCATTTTATTGTTGAATCAAAGGTAAAATGCGGTGCGCAAAGAGTGCGTGCCGCCAGGTAGACAGCATTTCAGGCAATGCATCTTCAGGGCAGCCTTTTTTCCAGGCCCAGCTCAGAAACTGGTGTATTTGCTTTTTGGAAGCCAGGAATTCAGGCGCCAGACCGGTTTGTGCCGACACAGCATTCACTTCATCCTTAATGCGCTTCACCATTTGTTTATAGCCAGGATAGTCAACCAGCCGGGTCAGACGTGCGGGATAATCCAGCTCACTCATCTGCTCAACTTCCCGGACAAGTGCAATCAAACGGTTGCCATGACGCTGAATTTCACGCTCGTCAAAGCCTTCCTGCGCCATCGCAGCTTTCGAGGTCATTTCAAACCTTGCCACTTTCCAAAGGTTGAGCTCTTTGAAAACAAAGTTCAGGGCCAAATCGCGTTTTCTGGCTTCCTTCAAACGCCATGCCGCGAGCTTTTGTAAAATCGCCAGTTGCTTCGGGGAAAGCTGCCAGGCATTTTTGATGTCCAGATACACCTGTGTATCATCAATCACCCGACTACGCTTCACCAGCAAAGTATGACATTCCTGCTGCAACGCATCCATCCAACCGTTCGCTTCCACACCAGCCAGTAATTTGTCATACAGCGGGAGCAGATAAAACACATCCGCCGCCGCATAATCCAGCTGCTTTGCCGTTAACGGACGCGCCAGCCAATTGGTTCTCGCCTCACCTTTCTCAAGCTCAATGCCTAAGTATTCGTGAACCAGTGCGCCAAAGCCGGTTGAGAGACCATGCCCCAGGAAAGCCGCCATGATCTGTGTGTCAACCATGGGCGTTGGCATACAGCCCGCCGCGGACTGAAAGACTTCCAGATCTTCACCGCACGCGTGAAGCACCTTGATCACGTCCGGGTTTTGAAGCAAATCCCAAAGCGGAGACATGTCTGAGAGTGCCAACGGATCGATTAAAGATAACCGCTCCCCGTCATACAGCTGAATCAGACCAAGCTGAGCAAATAAGGTTCTTGTCCGGACAAATTCGGTATCCAGCATCACTGCCGGGTACTGACTGGCCAGCTGACATACTTCTGCGAGTCTGTCATTTGTTGTTATGATTTCAAAGTTCAAAACGCACCTTTACATCAGACCAAATCAGCCTGTTCAATTTATACCAATTAAAGTAAGTCAGTGATCAAAAATAGCGCAGGAAAAATGTTTGAGAACAAAGCAGATTTGTTTAGATAAGTAGTTATTCTACAATCAAAAAATCTAACGCAGATATCGAACATTTTAACAAGCTAGGATGACCAGTGATTGACTGCGATTGGTATTACGTGGCATGAAAATTAAAGTGCCGGCGAATCTGCCGGCACAAACTTGCTTCAGTGTATCGTATTTTACGAGATTATGCTTGTGCGGTCTCTTTCTGAGCCTGCTGATCCGACTCTTCACGCAAAGCACGACGCAAGATCTTACCGACGTTGGTTTTCGGCAACTCATCACGGAATTCAACCAATCGCGGTACTTTATAACCGGTGAGGTATTGTCGGCAATGGGCCAGCAGTTCATCTTTCGTCAGGCTTGGATCACGTTTGACCACACAGATTTTGACCACTTCACCCGAGGCTTCATGGGGCTGACCAATTGCCGCCACTTCCAGCACCTTACCGTGCAGCGCGACGACGTCTTCAATTTCATTCGGGTAGACGTTGAAGCCAGAGACCAGAATCATGTCTTTTTTCCGATCGACAATATGCAGGAAACCGTCTTCATCAAAACGCACCACATCACCAGTCGACAGCCAGCCGTCTTCGGTCAGCACATCCCGGGTCGCTTCAGGACGTTGCCAGTATCCTTTCATCACCTGAGGTCCGCGCACCTGTAGTTCACCGGTCTGGTCCATCGCCAGGACCTGGCCCTCATCATCGACAATCCGAATCTCGGTTGAAGAAACCGGTAAACCGATTGAGCCATTGTAAGCCGTCAGGTCATGCGGATACGCCGCAACCAGGGGCGAACATTCAGTCAGGCCATAGCCTTCCAGCAAATAGTTCTTGGTTGTCGCCAGCCATTTTTCCGCCACAGAGCGCTGAACCGCCATTCCGCCACCCACTGACAAACGCAGTTTGCTGAAGTCCAGTTCGTGAAAATCTTCATTGTTCAGCAGCGCATTAAACAGCGTATTTACGCCGGTCAGCGCCGTAAACGGATAACGCTTCAGCTCTTTGACAAAGGTCGGAATATCACGCGGATTGGTGATCAGCAAATTCTGTCCGCCCATTTCGATAAACAGCAGGCAGTTCACAGTCAGTGCGAAAACGTGATACAGCGGCAAAGCAGTGACCACAAATTCACGGCCTTCAAACAAGATCGGACCATAAGCAGCTTTCGCCTGCAGTACGTTCGCAATCATGTTTCTGTGGGTCAAAATCGCACCCTTCGCAACACCCGTCGTTCCTCCGGTGTACTGCAAAAATGCGGTATCTTCAGCCTCAATCAAAGGTTTCACATACTGCATGCGACGACCTTTTTTCAGCGCATGGTTCAGTGACGTGGCGTGCGGCAGGTGGTATTTCGGCACCATCTTTTTGATGTACTTCACCACAAAATTCACCAGCGTGCCTTTTGGACGGGACAGCTGATCGCCCAGGCTGGTCAGAATCACATGCTGAACTGCCGTGTTTCCAACAATTTTTTCCAGTGTATGTGCAAAGTTAGACACGATCACGATGGTTTTCGCGCCAGAGTCATTCAACTGATGCTCCAGTTCCCGTGGCGTGTAGAGCGGGTTGACGTTCACGACCACACAACCTGCGCGGAGAATACCGAACAGTGCAATTGGGTATTGAAGCAGGTTTGGCATCATGACTGCCACCCGATCACCCTTCTTCAGCTTCAGATCATTTTGCAGATAAGCAGCAAAAGCCCGGCTTCGTTCCTCCAGTTTCCTGAAAGTCATCACCTGACCCATATTGATAAATGCGGTCTGATCAGAATATTTCTGAATGGACTGTTCGAAAAGGTCAACCAGAGATGAGTAACTATCTGGGTTGATTTCAGCCGGTACATCTTCCGGATAGCGGTTAAGCCAAACCTTATCCACCATGCACTCTCCTTTTATTTTTTTGGGCTTCAAACGCCATAAAATTGCTGTAGCGGAATATTCAAACACTTGTTCTAAGTAAGCATTACAGCACAATTAACATTGAATTAACACAGCTGATTAGACCAGCTGTTTGAACTTTGAAGTCAGCAGCAAAATCTGATCACAAACCTTTTGGGGACTTTCCAGATGGCAATGATGCCCGCCCGGCACGACAATCTGATCTGCGCAGGCAAACCAGGACAAGCCTGACTCCGGCGCTCTCAAGTAAGCAAATCCCCTGTCGCCAACAATGGAAAGCACCGGGCATTCGATGCTGGCGACCAGTGCTTTCGACTGCGCTTCAGTCAGCCGGATTAATGAGTCACAGCGTAACTTGTCATCATGACGCCAGGACCAACCTTCACCATCCTGATAAATCGCGCGCTGCACCAAGGGCAACAATTGTTCCGAAGTCAGTCCGTTGACACGACAACGTACTGACAATGCGGCCTGAAATGAGTCCATCTTAAGCGCGGGCTTCTGTCGTTGCCTTCGTTTCATCCGGCTGTCGATCCCGCTGCGCAACCGATCCGCAGCCAAAGCTGCATTTTCATACAGCGGAACCAGTCCTTCGATGAGGATCAGGCCGGCCACAGCTTCCGGATAAGCACCGGCATAAGCTGCAGCCACCAGCGCACCTAATGAATGCCCCATGAGCATCACGGGCTCTCCGGAAATGGCCTGCATCACCTGAGCCAGCGTGTCGACGTAATCCATGAAGTAATAATAATTATCCGGATCGCGATGCGCCGACAGCCCATGTCCGGGCCAGTCTATCGCAACCAGATGAAATACCTGACTCAGTGGTTCAAACAAAGGTGTAAAACTGGCAGCGTTATCATGCCAGCCATGCAGGCAGAGCAAAATCGGCCGGTTTTCCGAATCTAACGCTTTCAGCCTTCCCGCCAGCAAGGCCTCCCGGCAAGGCTGGAAAGAAGTCAGTGCAGCCAGCTCAGATTCGGCCAGGCGCAATCTGCATTCATGCATCATGGAGAGATCTCTTTCGGTCTGCCCTTTACTGTTTTCTGTTTCAGCAGTCACAAAGGGAGTGGGCTACGGCGTCAATTGATAGTGGACTGTCGCATCACCCGGCCGGAAACCGTAGTGAATGTACTGGCAACGTATCCCGAGACAGCGGTAATAGGCGTCGATGTCATCCAGACGAATCCGTTCTTTCACCTGCCAAACCTGCTGGCCTTGTGCAAAAACAACCGGATAGGTGTAATCGAAATGACCAATCTGACCAATTTCGCTGCCGCGAAGCTGACCGGCAACGGCCACCAGTTTACCGGCAGCATATTCAATCGGATCGGCAAAACCGTCCAGATAAGCGATGAAGCGACCCTGCGGCTTTGCCTGGATATCCGGTCGTCCGGATTGATCGGTGGGCAAACTTGCGATCTCTAGCCGGGTACGATCGGCTTCATTCACGACGGATGCAATCACGCCACCAAGTCTGACATCTTTACCCTGCACACCTTGTGGATTTTCAATCACCATCGTCAGATCAGTGATGGGCTGCTCGGCAGCGGTTTGCAAACTTTCCGGCAGTTGGCTACAGCCGCTCAGTACCAGTAGGGTCACGCCAATAATTGACTTTTTCACCATAAGATCCTTTTCAAAGAAGCGTTCAAGAACAGCTCTGCAACACTTAAACGAACAAGTCGATACCAAGCAGCCGGGCGTATTCTTCCCGTTTGGCCTGATGCAATACGTCCATATAGGCTGACAATGCCTGCTTGTTTTTGCCCTGCGGGCTATCGTATTGCACCTGACTGCGCGCATTTTCTATCAGCGCCGGATCTTTAATCGTTTCCGCAACAACTTGAGCCACCACAGTCGGCTGAGGTGCAGACGAAGCAGAAATTTCAGATTTCTGCTTTCGGTTCGTCCGCCGGGTTCGCTGCGGCGCCTGAGTGGTTGTCGGTAAACGCGGTATGGTGACCATATAGGCGTCATGTCCTGATTCGTTTATTCTCTACCAGGCAATTTTTTCCACGTGACTTCATCACGCAGATAAACCGGGCTGGCATGCTCAGCATCGACCGTTTCGCCACGCTGCAAAGCAAACTGAGCCAGCCAGGCCATATCCTGCGCTTCAGGATAAAGGACTGTACTGACTTGCTTTTCGACCGCCAGCACAGCGAGTTGTTCCTCATAACTTTTCCAGCCGGTCCCTGCGGTCAACCAGCGGGCTTCAGGCACAGCAATCAAGCGGTCTGCGGCCAATTCAGGCGGGAACACGGCTTCATCGCCCAGAACCTTCCAGTCGCCATTGACCTGACGCTGATACTGACCCCAGTAGATTTCGCCCATTCGGGCATCAATAGCCGCCAGAACATGTTCAGCCTGATGATGGCGGTAAGTCCCCTGAGCCATGGCCGCCAGTGTAGACACCCCAATCATGGGCAGATCTGCACCGAAAGCCAGTCCCTGAGCGATTCCAATACCAATGCGAACCCCGGTAAAACTGCCCGGTCCCCGGCCAAAAGCCAGTGCGTCCAGTTCGCCCAGACGATATCCGGCTTCTGCCAGAACTTCATCAACCATAGGCAAAATTTTGGTGGTGTGCTCACGCGGGGCAAACGCACAACGTGCGATCACTTCGCTTCCTGATATAAGCGCGACGGAGCAATTCTCGGTCGCGGTATCTACAGCTAAAATCTTACTGCTCATTCAAGCCTCTGAATGCTGGCTGTCTGCAATGTCCTGCGCCTGATGCAGGCCAGACAGAAACTGCCCGACGCCGTTCACATCCCGGGTCCGGGGGATCGGCGGCAAGCTTCGTAAAAATACAGCGCCATAAGGGCGCGTGACCAAACGGTTATCGCAAATCACCAGCACGCCTTTATCCTGCTGGTCCCGGATCAAACGGCCGACCCCCTGCTTCAGGGTGATCACCGCATCCGGAATCTGAACTTGCGAGAAAGGATCCCCGCCACGCAGGCGGCAATCCTCAATCCGGGCCTTCAGCAATGGATCATCCGGCGCGGTAAAAGGAAGTTTGTCGATAATAACACAGCTGAGCGCCTGCCCTCTAACATCGATGCCTTCCCAGAACGCACCTGTTGCAATAAGCAGCGCATTTCCCAATTCCAGATATTCTGCCAGCAATTTTTGTTTGCTGGTTTCGCCCTGAACCAGCACCGGCAGCGACAGGCACTCTCGAAATCCTTCGGCCAGTTCCCGGACCATCTGATGCGACGTACACAGGAAAAAACACCGTCCCTGATTCGCTTCAATCACCGGGGCCATCATGCTCACCAGTTTCGCGGCCATGCCATGACTGTTTGGCTCCGGCAAGAATCGTGGAACACACAGCAACGCCTGCTGCTCGTAATCAAACGGACTGGGCAGCGACATCTGTGCCGCAGGCTGTAAACCCAGACGATGGCTGAAGTGGCCAAAGTCCTCGTCCACAGCCAGCGTGGCCGAGGTAAAAATCCATGCGCCTTTCTGCTGTTCAATCTGCTCATGAAACTTTTCTGCGACCGACAGCGGCGTAATATGCAGACTAAAGTGTCTTGGCGTGCATTCATACCAATAGGAATAGCCGGTGATCGATGTGTCACACAGTCGTTTGAGACGGGCTTTGAGTAACGTTGTCCGCTCGAATGCCGCATCAAGCAATTCGCTCCGCCCCAGAGCCAGTTTCAGCACATCATGCGCCAGTTCCAGCGCGTCATTCAACCGGGTGAGTTCCCGCTGAATCGCCGGGCTGCTGACGGCATCGCGCCAGTTGCCGCGATAGCCGGGTTCGCCCAGAACCATGCGCATGTCCGAGGCAGCCATACTGAGCCGGTCGGCCATCTTCTCCAGCTGACGCATATCGCGCGCTTCAGTGCGATAGCCAATGGTAATGTCTTTAGCCAGCTCCTGAAGCTGACGGCTGGACAGGCTTTGCCCGAAGTACTGGCTGGCAATATCCGGGATCTGGTGGGCTTCATCAAAAATAAAGACATCGGCTTCCGGGATCAGCTCACCGAACCCGGTTTCTTTGATGGCGAGATCGGCCATGAACAAGTGATGATTGACCACCACGACATCCGCGTCCATGGCTTTGCGACGGGCTTTGACAACAAAACAATCTTCATAAGACGGACACTCGCGCCCCAGACAATTGTCATTCGTTGAGGTGATCATGGGGATCACCGGGCTGTCTTCCGGAATGGCATCACATTCGCTGACATCGCCCGTTTTGGTTGCAGAAGACCAGCTTCGGATAGTGACCAGCTGGCTGAGCTGGGCCTGATCGACAAACCCACCGTGGCTCTCGGTGATCTGACGGCTCAAGCGATCCAGACACAGATAGTTCGACCGCCCTTTCAGTAATGCCACTTTGCCGGTAAATCCCAGCGCGCCGGTCATGAGAGGTAAATCACGGTTGAACAACTGCTCCTGAAGGTTTTTAGAACCGGTACTGATGATTGTTTTATGGCCTTTCATCAATGCAGGCACCAGATAAGCAAAGGTTTTTCCCGTCCCGGTGCCCGCCTCGACCACCAACTGATGCTGATGCTTGATTGCGCTCTCAACCGCTTCTGCCATGTCAATCTGGGGCTGGCGTGCCTGAAATCCGGGAATGGCTTTTTCCAGCGCACCGCCGGGTTGAAAAAATTTCGCAATCATTCGGGTCAGTCTATTGGTTATTTATCCAGTATCGGCCGATTATGCCAAGAAAGCAGAGTGACAGCCAGTCACGAGGCAGCCAAAAAATTATTGAGAGAGATCACAAAAGTTTTGACGCCGGGATCAATCCCATGTAAACAATGAGGTTCTGTCATCCATGCCCGACGGGGATGGCCTGACACTCAATATAATACCAATCGCAGTAGATAACTGGTCATCCTAGCTTGCTAAAATGTTCGATAACTGCGTTAGATTTTTTGATTTTAGAATCACTACTTATCTAAAAAATCCGCCTTGTTCTCAAACATTTTTCCGGCGCTACTTCTGATCATTTACTTACTTTGATTGGTATAACTCACAAAATATGCACGCAACGAAGGACACCATGGAAAAGAAAACCCTGCTGACCGACTGCCCGGATGCAATGGGACTGATTTCTAAAATCACCAACATCTGCTACAAACATCAGCTCAATATCGTCCACAATAAAGAATTTGTCGATCACGGCCACCGCCAGTTTTTTATGCGCACCGAACTGGAAGGCGTATTCAATGATGACACTTTCCTGTTCGATTTAGACCGCGCACTGCCGGAAGGCAGCCACCGTCGACTGGTCAGCTCAGAGCGAAAGAAAATCGTCATCATGGTGACCAAAGAAGCCCACTGTCTGGGTGATATTCTGGTCAAAGCCTATGACGGGACGCTGGATGTGGACATTGCTGCCGTGGTGGGTAATTACGACAAGCTGGCAAATCTGGTTGAAAAATTCGGGATTCCATTCCATCACGTCGACCATGAAGGCCTGAGCCGAGAAGAACACGAAGCCAAACTTCTGGACTGCATTGCTCAGTACACGCCAGATTACGTGGTACTTGCGAAATATATGCGCATTCTGACCCCGGATTTCGTGGCCCAATATCCGCACCGGATCATCAATATTCACCACAGTTTCCTTCCGGCGTTTATCGGGGCTAAGCCTTACCTGCAAGCTTACGAGCGCGGCGTCAAAATCATCGGGGCCACCGCTCACTTTGTCACCAATGATTTGGACGAAGGGCCGATCATCACCCAGAACGTCATTCCAGTGGATCACAATTACAGCGCTGAAGATATGGCCCGTTCAGGCCGGGATGTTGAGAAATCTGTCTTGAGCAAAGCGTTGAGTCTGGTACTGGACGACAAAGTTTTTGTTTACGGCAACCGTACCGTCGTGCTGTAAAGCCCGGAAAAACGAAGCCTCCGGGGAAGCCAGCTTCCCCGTTTTTAGTTCAGCCTTCGCTTTCTATCACAGCTCTCAGTGAGCAGGGATGCAGTTTGATACAAACGCCCCCTTTTTTGAATGCAAAGGTTGGATTTGCCAGCCGCTCTTTCTCACCGGAGGGTGTGCTTGCTTTCACCTGAATGCCAGCCTGTTCCACCGCCTGCCAGTCCAGCGCAGGAAAAACATTTTCCAGCTCGGTTTTTAACGCATCCGTTGTTGCAGCCTGACAAGGCACGACGAATTCCACATGCTCCCACCCTTGCTGCGGGTATTGCTTATCACCCGGATATGGCAGCTCAAGCGCTTCAATCTGCCAGTCACCGGCTTGCAGGGGCTGATGGAATCCAATCACGACTATCGGACGGCCATTGATTTCATTGGTTGACCATTCCTTACCATACTCAAGCCAGGCCTGATGCAATTGTGCGGCCAGGGTAGCATCATTCACCCGCAGTGCCAGGTGATCGGCCTGACAAGCAGATAAATCGAGCCCCAACTGTTCCGCCAGCGCTGAAATTTTCGCCATAAACTCAGGCAACTGGGCCAGCATTTGTTCCGGATGAAGGTTTGCCTGCCTTAAATCCTGCATATGAATTCTCCTCGCTCATTCAGGGCGCCCATTATCCACAGATTCCTTTTCAGCAAAAGCCTTGCCGGGAAAGCAGGCTGCGGACATTCAGCCGGAAAAAAATCGGCGATGTTCGCCTTTTCACCTTGCCAAATACCCTGTATTTATGGGTATTATTACGGCTAACTGATTTTTGTATTCATACAGCCGTTTTCAGGCAGCCATCAAGCTCTCGTCAGTGTAATCCGAATCACCTTTTTTAATGTCATCAGAGCGGTCAATGCTCCCTTCTGATGCCATTGCTGACCACGCTAAGCATCGGTAATCGCACTGGGCTGTAACGAATACAACTTTGAATACCCAAGAGTTTTGCCTGTGCGGCAGGCGACAGACCCGATTTAAAGGAAAGACGTGTGAACATTCAAGCACTCATTAACGACAAAGTATCTCAGGCGCTGGAAGCAGCGGGCGCACCTGCAGGCAGCCCTGCAGCCGTTCGCCAGTCCGCCAAAGTTCAGTTTGGTGACTATCAGGCCAATGGTGTGATGGGCGTTGCGAAAAAGCTGGGAACCAACCCGCGCGAGTTTGCACAAAAAGTCATTGATGTGCTGGATCTGGGCGACATGGCTGAAAAAGTCGAGATTGCCGGTCCGGGCTTTATCAATATTTTCCTGAATAAAGCATGGCTGGCTGAGCGTGCCGAAGAAGCACTGGCGGACAGTCGTCTGGGGGTTGCAACCCAGCCAAAACAAAACATTGTGGTCGACTACTCTGCCCCGAACGTTGCGAAAGAGATGCATGTGGGTCACCTGCGCTCAACCATCATCGGTGATGCCGTGGTCCGGACCCTGGCGTTTTTGGGTCATCACGTCATCCGCGCCAATCACATTGGTGACTGGGGAACTCAGTTCGGCATGCTGATTGCCAATCTGGAACGTGTTCAGCAGGCATCCGGCGAAATTTCCATGGAACTGGCTGACCTGGAAGCTTTCTACCGTGAATCGAAAAAACTTTACGACGAAGATGAAGCCTTCGCGGAGCGTGCACGAAACTATGTCGTGAAACTGCAAAGCGGCGACCAGTACTGCGCGGACATGTGGAAGAAGCTGGTCGACATCACCATGGAGCAGAATCAGCACAACTATGACCGCATGAATGTGTCACTGTCGCGTGACGATGTCATGGGTGAATCCATGTACAACCCGATGCTGCCTGGCATTGTGGCAGACCTGAAAGCCAAAGGTCTGGCCGTTGAAGATGATGGCGCACAGGTTGTCTTTCTGGATGAATACAAAAACAAAGACGGCGAGCCGATGGGTGTGATCATCCAGAAGCGCGACGGCGGTTTCCTGTACACCACCACAGACATTGCCTGTGCGAAATACCGTCATGAGCAGTTCAATGCCGACCGGGTGCTGTACTTCATTGATTCCCGCCAGCACCAGCACCTGATGCAGGCCTGGACCATCGTTCGTAAAGCAGGCTACATCCCTGAAACCATGTCTCTGGAACATCACGCTTTCGGCATGATGCTGGGCAAAGACGGCCGTCCGTTCAAGACCCGCGCCGGAGGGACTGTTCGCCTGACCGATCTGCTGGACGAAGCTGAATCCCGTGCGACGGCGCTGATCGAAAGCAAGAACCCGGAACTGGATGCAGAAGAGAAAGCGAAGATCGCTTCCACTGTTGCCATGGCAGCAGTGAAATACGCCGATCTGTCGAAGCACCGGACTACAGACTACGTTTTTGACTGGGACAATATGCTGGCTTTTGAAGGCAACACAGCCCCTTACATGCAGTATGCATACACCCGTGTGATGTCTGTATTCAAACGTGCGGTTCTGAATGAAAGCGAGCTGACTCATCCTGTCGTCATCAATGACGAAAAAGAGCAAGTGCTGCTGTCGAAACTGCTTCAGTTTGAAGAAGCAGTCGAGACCGTGGCCCGTGAAGGTCATCCGCATGTGATGTGCAGCTATCTGTTTGAACTGGCCGGAAACTTCTCCAGCTTCTACGAAGCCTGCCCGATTCTGAATGCAGATGAGCCAGTCAAACAAAGCCGCCTGAAACTGGCGCTGCTGACCGCAAAAACAATCCGTCAGGGTTTGGATCTGCTGGGTATCGAAACGTTAGAACGTATGTAATCTGACTGAACATCACAGTTCTCTCATCGCGCAACGCTAAACTTAAAAAGCCTTCTGGGTTATCCTAAGAAGGCTTTTTTATGCCGTAAATCAGGATCATCTGACGCTTAATTTTACATGGAATGTTGTAATGAGCCTTGACGACTCGAACGTGACCCACAACGGTGTAACTGACGATTTTCTCGCATCGACCCAAACGTTGCGTAAAACAATTCCGTTGATGATAAAGCATAAAGTGCCGACAACACCGGTCAATTATGCATTGTGGTACAGCTATACCACCAATCAGATCCCCATGCTCAATCAGGCCATGGATCAGTGTCTGGAACAGTACGGTCATTGTCCGCCCAGCCTGAGTGATTCCCTCTACCGCACCCACTTAGTTCAGCGGCCGGACAGTACACAGGGGCAGATTACACACAGCCTGCAGGCAATTATGGATGAGCTTTGCCATACGATGGCAGGCTCCAGAAATGATACTCACACATTTCAGCAGTCATTATCCAGAACCTGTCAGCGGCTGAGCCAGAAAGCTGCACAGGGGGTGAATGTGCATGAAGCAAATGGGCTGGTCCAGGAACTGCTGGATGAATCCAAAACCATGCATCAGTCCAGTGCTCTGCTCCATCAGCAGCTGGAACATGCCCAGCTGGAAATCGAGAATCTTAAAAAAGCGCTCAAGGACAGTCTGAAGCATGCCAATGAAGATCCACTGACGCTGCTACTCAATCGCCGGGCCTTTCAGCAGGATCTGAACAGTTGTATCCAATACCAGACCCCGTTTAGCCTGATCTTACTGGATATCGATCATTTCAAGATCTTTAACGACGATTTTGGCCACCTGATGGGTGACAAGGTCCTGTGTTCGGTTGCACGTCACCTGCAAGCCTGGTGCGAACAAGGCATGCAGGCTTATCGCTATGGCGGTGAAGAATTTGTGGTGATTCTGCCCGGCGCCGATTTGCAGCTGGCAAGACAGAAAGGAGAGCAACTGCGCCAGCTGATTTCCAGTATTGCCGTGCAGGACAAACAGTCCGGTAAAACGGTCCGCTCTATTACCGCTTCGATGGGCGTTGCTGAACAGGCCGGGAAAGAAAACGGCCTGGCAGTCCTTGCCCGGGCGGACAAATATTTACTCCAGGCCAAAAATCTGGGACGAAACCGGGTGCTGCCTGTGAGCTGAACAATTATTGTCCGTACCGGGATGCCGTTTGGAGGAAAGTGATTTCATCCCGCGTGGACAAGCGGCCGCAAGCTGCATTCCGATGCGGGAAACGCCCGAATTCTTTGATCACCTGATAATGGCTCACCGCATACTGATAAAAATCATCAAACATCGCTTTATGTTCAGGTGACACCGACTGTCGTAACTGATCGAAACGAAACAGGCTCTCTTCCTGATCTTCCAGCGCCTCTGAATGCTCCAGCGGCATATAAAAGAATACCCGTTCGATGGGGGCTAAAGCACGGTCAAAGTTTTTTGTCAGCCCGCGCCGGCAAAGTGCCTGAGCCAGCAAATCATAACGAAAAGCTGCCGCCAGCCCGCGGTAGATATTCCGGCTGAACTGATCCAGTAAAATCAGTAATGCCAGAGTGCCCCGGGGGGTTTCCGTCCAGCCATTCAGTTCCCCCCGTCCCGCCTGACTGACAAGAATCCGAAATTTATCCGTGATTTCCTGATCAATGGCTTCGCTTCCCTGAAACCAGAGACGTTGTTTATCCACTTCTGTAATATCGCCGTTTAATGTTCCAAACCAGTAATCTAACACCTTTTCATCTTCAGCCATGAATTTCCCCCTGCCTTCGTCTCTTGTCGCTTGGGATACGCTTGGCGCACCGCTTCCGCCGTTCCAATATGTAGTTTATCCTAGGGCGAGCTGAACGGGTGGGAATGGATTTTGTTTCTATCCGATAACCGACTTGTGAAGCACTTAATAAAAAGAAGGAATATTGCAATGAGTTTCAACCTTCATCCGCGACTGAACGCGGATACTCTGGTCATTGGTGATTTACCCTTATGTCGGGTTCTGCTATCCAGAGAAGCCATTGGCCCCTGGCTAATCCTGGTGCCAAGGCACGAAAACCTGCGCGAAATTCATCATCTGTCCGTTGAAGACCAGCAGCAACTGATGACTGAATCCTGTGCCACCGCACAACTGCTCGAGACACATTTTCATCCCGATAAGATCAATATCGGTGCTCTGGGCAATCTGGTGCCACAGCTGCATATCCATCATATTGCCCGGTTCACCACTGACGTTGCCTGGCCCGGCCCGGTCTGGGGAAATACAGACGGAGTCAAACGCAGCAACCATGACGAGCAAGCCCTGGTTGTGCAATTGAAAACTTTCTTTGGTGCTTTGCCGGAGTTCGTACCGGCCTAAACACCAAACAAACAGGGAGAGCCTCGCCCTCCCTGATGCATTATTCGCGAATCACCGTCACCGGTAATTCATCCGGTTTGAGCAGCCGGTACCAGACTTCACCGAAGGGCTGACAGCAATCAACCGAGCGACAACCAACACGCTCCTGCCCAATCACCCCTTTTCTCTGCCACAGAGCCATCATGGCATCCACCCCATCTTCAGTGAGGCCAAACTGCCGGGCCAATTGACGGCGACTCACCCGCCCGGACTGTTCAACCTGTGCCCTTAACTGATGCAGGATCATAACAGCACCCGCGTCAGCCCCTGCCCGCCCTGACGCTGGCCATAGCACTTCAAGGCAAGGACAACGAGGCCATTCAGTACCACTACTACCGCAATCCAGGTGGCACTGCTGCCGCTGCCCAGCTGTGCCACCTGATAACACAGGGTCGACAGACTGAAAGCCAGCCACATGGTCCACGCTGCGACCAACATTGCGAACCGGCGGCCAAACTCACGAGCATACGCCCCCATCGCCGCAACACAGGGGGTATAGAGCAAAATGAAAATCAGATAAGACAGCGCTGCCGCCTCACTGCTGAATCCGGTTCTGAGACTGTCATAGACCGAAACACTGACTCCCTGCTCGGATGCGGCTAAGGCAGAGTCATCTACATCACCCACGCTCATCCCCAGTGGATCACTGTAATTCAGTGCGGCCAGATTTTCAGGAACCGACAGTACAGCCGCCTGTAATCCGCCCCACAAATCATAGGGCGCATCGCTGCTGTCCTGCTTGGCATAAAGACTGTTGAGCGTTCCCACAACGGCTTCTTTGGCAAACAAACCCGTCATAATCCCGACCGTTGCCGGCCAGTTCTCTTGCTGAATCCCAAGGGGAGATAACAATGGCGTTGCAAGCTGTGCAGTTTTCGCCAGTACTGAATCCGGACTGTCTTCATGACCAAACGTCCCGTCCGTCCCGATTGAATTCAGGAAACTCAGTAAAGTCACCACCAGCACAATGGTTTTCCCGGCCCCCAGTACAAAGCGTTTGAGCTTGTGCCAGGTGAGCATCAGCACAGCACTCGTCTGGGGCCATTCATATCTTGGAATTTCCATGATCAACACTTCACTGGAGCCGGGCCAAAGCGTGTGCCTTAACAACAAGCCGGTCAGCACAGCGGCCAGAATCCCCGCCAGATAGAGTGCAAACACCAGATGCTGACCATGATGAGGAAAGAAAGCCGCCGCGAACAAAGCATAGACAGGTAAACGGGCACCGCAGGACATAAACGGAGCCATCGCAGCAGCCAACTGCCGCTCGCGCTCCTGCTCTAATGTCCGGGTTGCCATAATCGCGGGCACATTACAGCCAAAACCCAGCACCAGCGGGACAAAAGCTTTGCCGGGCAAACCGATTTTTTGCATCAGTTTGTCGAGTACGAATGCTGCCCGGGCCATATATCCCGAGCTTTCCAGCAAAGTGAGCATCAAATACAAACATGCAATGACCGGAATAAAGGTCGCCACGGTCTGAATGCCGCCTCCCATCCCGTCACATAAAATGGTCACCAGCCACGCAGGCAGGCGACCATCCAGCACATGATGTCCGCCATCGACCAGCACAATGCCCACACCGATATCGAAGAAATCAATCAAAGCGCTGCCAACATTGATCGAGACCAGAAACATCAGATACATCACCAGCATCAGAATTGGCAGCCCCAGCCAGGGGTGCAGCACCCAGCGATCAATCGTATCACTGGCCGCCAGACTGCACTGACCTTGCTGGCGTCGGACCTGAGTGCAGAGCTGATGCAGGAAACTGTATCGGGTTTCTGCAAAACTGATTTCAGGGTCTATCTGTGATGCGAGGTTCAACCGGCTTTGGTGCACTGCCTGCTGGAAGCCCTGGGTCTGTACGTCGAGTAGTAGATCATCCCCTTCCAGCATTCTGAGTGCTATCCCCCGCGCGGCAAGAAAGCGGTCACTTCCCGTTATGGTGGCCAGCCCGCTTTTCAGTAAAACCGCCACTTCCGCTTCAATCGCAGCCTCAAAGCGAGGGGGCGTTCGTCGCCCTTTGCTGACCTGCCAGTCAGGCGCAGCAAGCACCTGAGCCAGCTCACGCTTAAACGCGGCTACGGATTCAGCCTGATTCGCTGCAACGGTGAATACAGGGCAGCCTAAACACACAGCCAGTTGCTCTGTGTTTATCTGCTCACGATTCGCCTGCAATACATCCATTTTGTTCAGGACCACCACCACAGGCAAACCTAACTCCAGCAGTTGCAGGGTCAGATACAGTCCACGCTCAAGGCATGTGGCATCCACGACATTCAGCACAACATCGGCCGGTTCCGTCATCACCACCTGAGACGCAATCGCTTCATCCAGACCAGCCCCTGCGGCGTTGCTGTTCAATTGATAAAGCCCCGGCAGATCCGTCATCACATACTGACAGTCTTGCATTGTATATCGGCCTGTTTTCTTATCGACCGTGACCCCGGGCCAATTCCCGACTTTCTGGCGGGCACCGGTCAGGCCGTTAAACAAGGTCGTTTTACCACTGTTTGGGTTGCCAATGGTCAGCATGATATGAGAGGTCATTTCAGACAGACCTCGACGCAGTTGGCGATCCTTTTCTGAATGGCCAGATCGCCCCCTCTGAGACGGATCTGAATCGGATCACCCAATGGCGCACGGCGGATGAGCTGTACCGGGGTGTTTGGCAATAACCCCAGCGCGACAAGACGCTTTCGCTGTTCAGGTGGCAAGCCTGTAATATCCGAGATCACTCCATGATCTCCAACGGACAATTCAGATAAACGCATAAGAGACACTCAACAATAATCATTCTTATTATTAAGTGTCCATGAAGGACTTCAACGAGAACTTGATCGGTATCAAGATAGGCAGTGGATCAACTGAACACTATGTTTTCAATATTGAAAACATTCAGACAGATCTCTGAACGTTCTGAGGGACCAAAGATACGGGGCTTTTCACTGGGCCTGAAAAGAAAAACGCATCCTAGTTGGATGCGTTTTTGAGAGATTAGCCTGGCATGACAGCCAGCAGGTTCTGCCTTTCCCGGCTCGCCAGGTTGCGGTAACCGGAGCGGGCTTTGTTAGGTACAGGTTCCGCCTGAGGTAAAGGCACTTTCATTGCATTCACGGCCCGGTTGTATTTCAGCAATTCATAATGCAAATGCGGCCCGGTTGAACGACCGGTATTCCCGCTCAGCGCGATTCTGTCGCCCATCCGCACTTTCTGACCCTTTTTCACCAAAATTTTACTCAGGTGCAAATAACGGGTGGAATACTCACGGCCATGTTTGATCATGATGAAATTCCCGGCCAGCGGGTGCTTCTGTGCCTTCACAACCACACCATCCCCGGTTGCCAAAACCGGTGTGCCGATTGGCGTGGCAAAATCTGTCCCATTATGCGGTGACACCCGGTGAGTAATCGGATGCTTTCGGTGCGGATCAAATGAAGAACTGATCCGGAAGCGCTTCTGTGTTGGATAGCGATTCAGCGCCCGGTTCAGACTACGTCCGTCTTCATCGTAAAACTCACCATCGTCATAACGCATCGCAAACACTTCGTTCGAACCGTTCAGGTAATACAGTGCTTTCACTTCGCCCTGTCCGACAGCTTTGCCATCAATAAACTCACGTTCCAGCGTGATGGCAAAACGGTCGCCTTTCCGGGCATCTTTACCCAAATCAAAACGCCATTGCAGGGCTTTTACCAGTGTCTGAATCTGTGTTGGAGATAAACCGGCAGCGCGAGCCGACTGATAAAAACTTCCGGAAACACGGCCGGTGAGACGCACGGGTTTAAATTCACCCGTTCGTTCTACTTCCTGATGAGTATAACCGGTCGGCGACAGTACATAGGTGTCGGTGAGTTTCGGGCTGCGCTCAATGGAGAGTTCATTGATTCGCCCATCTTCATCCAGAGACCATTCGATGGCCTGGCCGACACGCAAAAACTGAATGGACTTATCCACTTCAATCAGGCGATACATATCGGCAAGTGGCAAGGCATACTGTGTAAAAATTTCACCCAGCGTTTCCCCGGAAGCCACCCGGTGTACATGGGCGATATCCGTTGCCTGATCCAGCTGCTGTTCCAGCTCATCTTTCGGGATCTGGAAATCCGGATCTTCCGGATCAAGGACCACGCCCAGCGGTTCACTGTTCTGTTCAGACAGCGAGATCACATCGTCAGTGACAATCTGTACTTCACGACGTGAATCCGAGTCGGCCCGAGAACCGTGAGACGGCGAGTGAATATTAGGCTGCCATACAAGGGCAGCCGCGACTAAAAGTGATGTTGAAGCAAGCGCAATTCGGTGTTGACGGGGAAGCTGTGAAAACCGTCTGGCTGCAACCGTTAATATTTTCATTGTTATTTAAGACATTCAGTAAAACTGCGTCCAAGCTCTTGCAGAAACAGGACATATCCTCCCTGTTCCATCGCAATATCCGTTGCCATCGGATCCAGGGTGCCAATCGTTATATCACTACCATGAATAACACTGTTAATGACCGCAGGTGAGAACTGCGGTTCCCTGAAAATGCATTGAACCTGAGATTCCTTTAACGTTTTGCGAATTTGAATCAAAGTTTTCGCACCCGGACGACGATCTGGTGACACAGTAAAATGCCCCAGATTATTTAAACCGAACGTTTCTTCAAAGTAACCATACGCATCATGAAATACGAAATAGCCTTTGTGCTGCAAAGGTTGTAATTGTTGCTTCAGGTTCAGTACAGTTTCATGGACACTGGTAGTGAACCGAGACAGGTTAGCCTCATATTGCGCGCGATTCAACGGGTCGGCATCAATCAATGCAGTGGTGATCACTTTTGCGGCCTGAATTGCCTGCTCCGGACCCAGCCACAGGTGCGGATCTGCGCCGTGATGATGGTGACCATGTGCATCATGATCCCCATGTTCAGCATGAGCTTCTTCATACTCTCGCAGTGTAATCCCGGGTTGCGCCGTCAATGCAATCGCATTCTTTTTGTCTCCGAGCAGCTTGGTCAGAAATGATTCCAGCTCCGGACCAACCCAGATCACCAGATCTGCGTTGTTCACCTTTTCAACATCCGAAGGACGCAATGCATAATCATGGGGAGAGCTGCCAGCAGGTAATAAAGTTTCGCTGGTCCCCCCATCTGCCACCAATTCCTGTACAATCAGGCTCAACGGATGCACTGTGGTCACAACATGCATTTCTTTGGCTGAAACGGTAAACGTCATCAAACATGCGATGGCACAACACCAGTTCCTTAAACGTGACATGATACAACCTTAAAAATATTCAATGAAAAGACAATTGAGAATGTTATAATATAACACCTCAAGATAGCAATGAGATTCAATCCTTTTATGGCCACTGCAACGCCCGCCAAGCCCTTGGTAGAACTTCAAAAGGTTACCGTGAATGCCGCCGGACGCCACATTTTGGATCAGGTTTCGCTTCAGTTAGAGCGAGGCCAGATCACGACATTGATTGGTCCGAATGGTGCTGGTAAGTCCACATTGGTGAAAGTGATCACCGGATTGCGCAAACCCACTTCAGGCCGTGTCCTGCGCGCCAAAGGGGTTCGGATCGGCTATGTGCCGCAAAAACTCCAGCTTAATAATGCGCTGCCGATGACCGTCGACCGCTTTATGGCTCTGGCTGGCCGCTACAGTGCTGAGCAGCGGCTGGATGCACTGACGCTTGCCGGAAGCGCTCATCTGGTTCACAGCGACATGCACAGCCTCTCCGGCGGCGAAATGCAGCGCGTGCTGCTTTCCCGTGCGCTGCTGCAGAATCCGGATCTGCTGGTTCTGGATGAACCGGTTCAGGGTGTTGATGTGAACGGACAACTTGAGTTGTACAGCCTGATTCAGTCCCTGCGGGACACACTGGACTGCGCAATTTTGATGGTGTCGCACGATTTACACCTGGTGATGGCGAAAACCGATCATGTCATTTGCCTGCAGCACCATGTGTGTTGCTCCGGAGAACCGGAGTCCATCACCAGCCACCCGTCCTATGTTGCCCTGTTTGGCCGCCAGCAGAGTGAACAACTGGCACTGTATCACCATCATCACAACCACGAACACGATCTGGGTGGCAGCCCGGTTGGTCCATGTCAACACGGAAACCACGATGCTTGAATTTATGTTACCTGCCTTTGCCGCAGGGATTGGCATTTCGATGCTGGCCGGACCTTTAGGCTCTTTTGTGGTGTGGCGAAAAATGGCCTATTTTGGCGATACACTTTCCCATGCCTCACTGCTTGGGATCGCGCTTGGCTTTTTGTTCAACATCAACCTGAATCTGGCCCTGATGATTTGCTGCCTGACTTTAGCGGTGATTCTGGTCAGCTTGCAAAAACAACGCGTGATCGCCACTGATACTTTATTGGGTATCCTTGCGCACAGCGCTTTATCCCTGGGTCTGGTCGCCATCAGCTTTATGGATCATATTCGCATTGATCTGATGGCGTACCTGTTCGGAGATCTGCTGGCTGTATCAACAGAAGATCTGATTTGGATTTACGGGGGTGGCGCTCTGGTACTGGGTCTGCTCATTGTACTGTGGCGTCCACTGCTGTCGATGACCATCAACGAAGACCTGGCGCAGGTCGAAGGCGTGAATGTTGAACTGATGCGATTATTGCTGATGCTGATGGTCGGCATGGTGATTGCCGTCGCGATGAAATTTGTCGGTGCAATTATTATCACGTCATTGCTGATCATACCGCCGGCAACGGCACGACGCTTTTCCAGAAGCCCAGAGAGCATGGCTGTCCTTGCCACTGTGATTGGCTGTATTTCTGTATTTCTCGGGTTGTCAATGTCCTGGCATTATGACACCCCGGCAGGTCCCTCTGTTGTGGTTTCAGCAGCGTTCTTATTCCTGCTGAGCCAAATGAAACGCTCGGAAGCCTAACGTAAAAAAGAGCGGTGTTTATCCTGACAGGCCTGCTTAATACTCAGCGTGGCCTCAAGCCTGCTTGACTGAGACATAAAGTCAAGCAGGCACTGGTAATACGCTTTATCTTTATCCGTCAGCAAAATGTTATCCAGATACAATTCCCGACAGGCATTCAGCAGCCAGGTAATGGCTGCCGGTTCTTCAGCCGGAGACACATATTGCAGGACACAGTCATTGTATTGCTGCCGCTCATCTTCAAAGCTCACAGCCATAGCCTGCATCTGGATCAAACCGACACAAAGCCATCCAACCCCTGCGAGAAACTTCATCATACATTCCCGAACGTCCCCTTCAACTAAGCATAGCTGAAGGGGATCCCTGTTTGGCATGCATGAAAAAACCGGGCGCAACAAGCACCCGGTTTTTTCGGTTTCAGTGTCTGAGACTGCAATGTTTAATACATGCTTTCACTGGCCCGCGCTTCAGATTCCGACTGGAATGAAAAGAACGGTTTTCTTTGCTCTAACTGCAGGAGCAGTTCTTCTTTCAGAGAAGGATCCAGCAGTGTCCAGTGACAACCTTCAACTGCACCTGCAAACATCCACAATAACTTCTGATCGACATTTTTGCCCTGCGTTTGTTTCACCATCAGGTACGACTCTACCGCACCCATCTGATAGAAACTGTCCACATCGGCAATACCCGCTTTCTTCATCATTCGCTCAAGCGTCAGCCTGAGGTTGGGTAAATCACGTAACCGGCGGTTACGCGCAGCACCCTTCATCACCTTTTCTTTCAATGCAATCGCAATAGAGCTTTGCACCAAATCCGCACAAAGCGCAGGCTGTGAAGCATAAACAGACGTAATGTCGTAATAATTCACGATTGCCACGGTACTTCGTTTTACGTGCTTAAATTTTCGGCATCCTAATTCAAGCAGCTGATGATCTAATTTTTCACCACCACGAATATAGAACTTGCCATTTGACAACAGAGCGTACATCGCTCCCTGAACGAAGATACCAGTTCCGCCAAACATAGAACGTTGTTCATTTGGTACAAAGGTATCCAGGTAATCAATGAATGTTTCTTTAATGAGTGACACAGCATTATTCCCAAAATTATTCTTCGTTATCGATTTAAAACCAACGCCAACTATCATATGCAACCATGGCACAGGGAAATTATAAATTCCACATATGAAACAATGCACAAATAAAAGTGTGATATTTCACATGTTATCTTGCAACAAGGAGTGTAATCTCGGCCTTGCTGTAGAATTTATCAACAAGCATTACGAGGGTGGAACCCGTCATTTTACGCGACACAAGATCGTGCTCTCCGGTCAAAGCGACTAAGGTTAAGGAAGAACAAGGGGGAAAATATGCCTGAAATTGCTTTACTTCCATCCGTAAATCATGTCTTACCCGATGGAAAGCTCGAAATCACCATTGCCGAACAGCGGTATCAGCGAATGTTGAAGGAATCCATAGAAGGATTACGTGATTTCGCATTGTGCATGCGAAGCGATGAAGAGGATGGTGACGAGAACATCACCCGCATTCCTGCCATTGCAACTCAGGTCAGTGTGGTAGATTTTAATGCATTAGAGAATGGCCTGCTGAGCATCATTGTAGAAGGGAAAAGAAAAATCAGAATCTTATCGGTCAAACGCGAAACAGACGATCTACTCACGGCGGATTATCTTCCTTTTCGGGCATGGCCACCTATCCCATTAGCCACCAAACACGAGTGTCTGGTTGAAAAGCTCAAACTATTTTTCGCCAGCATGCCTGAAATTGGTGCGCACTATCAGCACGGGGAATTTGATAACCTCAGTTGGGTCTGCCAACGCTGGATTGAATGTCTGCCACTGGAAGTTCATTATAAACAATTGCTTATTGCTCAGGATTCGCCATCGCTGACTGCTCGATTCTTGCTCAAGTTATTAGATAATCAACAATTATTTGACGATGATATCAACTAATCCTTACTTTGTTCTCAAAAATCACCTCACTTAGTGTACTCAACTCATCTGACCAAGATAAAATCATTACAAATCTCTTATGTTATATATCCCTCATGTCGCATGTATCTTTTTTCTGGTTAAAACCCGAAAACGACAAATTTTTGACAGGCTTGCAGTCGGAATTTCACGCTCTTGTGAAAAATGCCATCAAGACCAACCGTCTGAAGCTCCCGCCGATCCCCGATGTTCTGGTTGAACTTCAGGCACTGTGTAACCGGGAAGATTCGACGATCCGTGATGCAGCCAATGTCTTACTCAATGATCCAGGAATGGCCGCCACGGTGATCAAAACATCCAATACCATGATGTTTAACCGCAGAAATATTGTTTGTCATGATATTCAAACCGCCGTGAGCAGGCTGGGTATTCTCCGCGTCAGAGATATCATCACAGCCAAAGCGGTTCTGGATATCAAGCTCAACAGTAGCTTCGACTATGAATGCAAAACGCTGCTGTTAAAAAGCGCAGCGCAATCCCGACGATTGGCTGGCTCAATGGCACTGATCACGCAACATTTGCTGAGCCACCGGCCTGAATTAAAAATCGAGCCGGAAAAAGCACTCCTTTCCGGTTTGTTTGCCGACATTGGCCTTTTTAGTCTGATTCATGAATATCAGCATTACTTAGATCACGGGAATTTCCTCGATATCACATTTGCTAAATATGTTTTCGAACATTGCTGTAATAAAGCCAGTTTAGATATTCTCAAGCATTGGGGATTTGATCAGGATTATCTGGAAGTCGCCAGTAACAAACGTATTTTCCCGGATTATAAAAGAGAAGATGACATCACTTATTTAGATGTCGCCCGCATGGCGAATCACTTGCTGCTATTTAAAGAAGATGATGACGCCATTGAAGAACATGACGTTGAACTGGATCTGACTGGTGCTGAAGTCATGTATGACCTGACAAATCTGCCGGACGCAGAATTTAACCAACAAATCAATCATGTGCTGCTAGCCAGTGGATTTTAATCTGCAACACTGAATCTCCAGCGACAATCTCTGCCTGTCTGCGCTGTGTACAAACAGCGCTCTATTGACCATTCATTAAACAGCCTGATAAGCTTCCGGATGCATGAACAGCCGTGTATACCACTGCGCCATCAAACGGACTCTTATCGGCCGTATTGCACCCTTTTCCATGCAACCCGCACACCCACATCTTTGTAAGGATACTCATGTTTTCAGGAATGCTATTTATTTTCCTTCCTCTTATTATCGGCTATCTGATTCCAGTCAAAAAAGAGTCCGTACTTGCTTTTATCAATGCGCAAACCTCCCGGCTGGTTCTGGTTATACTGGCCCTGATGGGACTCAGCCTGGCCGGACTGGACAATCTGGGAGAAAACCTCAGCCAGATTTTGCTGTATACACTCACCTTTTTTCTCTGTATCAGTGTGTGTAACCTGCTGGTGCTTCCCTTACTGGACAAGCGCTTTCCCATGACAACTCAGCACGGTCATCAGCAGCTTCCCAAGGCTAAAATGCTGCTCGAATCGGTCAAGCTGATTCTGGTTGTGGCAGCCGGGCTTCTGGCTGGCCTGCTGCTGAACATGGACCTGAGCTGGGTTGACCAGGCCAGTGAAATCATTTTATTGGTTCTGCTGTTTTTAATTGGCATCCAGTTGAGAAACAGCGGCATGACTCTCAAGCAAATCCTGCTCAATCGTCAGGGCATGATGATTGCGTTGGTGATGATCACAACTTCCCTGATCGGTGGACTGATTGCTGCCTGGATGCTGAATATCCCTGTCACGCACGGATTGGCGATGGCGTCCGGGTTTGGCTGGTACTCTCTGGCGGGGATTTTAATGGGAGACGGGCTAGGGCCGGTCTATGGCGGCGCTGCTTTTCTCAATGAACTCATGCGTGAACTCATTGCATTAACTATGATTCCTGCACTCATTTCCCGCTACCCGAATACGGCAATTGGGTATGCCGGTGCAACAGCCATGGACTTTACCTTACCTGTCATTCAAAACTGTGGCGGAATCCGCTGCGTTCCGATTGCCATCGTCAGTGGATTTATTCTGAGTTTACTGGTGCCCGTGCTGATGCTGTTCTTTCTGTCGCTTTAATGTTCCAGATGCCAAATTCCCTGCAATGAAAAAAGCCTGGCAAGAGCCAGGCTTTCAACAGATTAGATTTCAGTATCGGATTACGCGTTGTTGCGAATCCACTCATCCATTTCTGTGCGCAGGTTATCCGATTTCGTTCCGAAAATCGCCTGTACGCCGCCCGAGACAACCACCACACCGGCTGCACCCAAGCGCTTGAGTTTGTCCTGATCAACAATGGCCGTGTCTGCAACACTCACACGCAAACGTGTAATACATGCATCGAGGTTTGTGATATTGGCTTTGCCACCAAAGGCTTCCACCAGTTCACCGGCCAGCTCAGACCCACCGACTGTCGCAGCTTCGGCTGATTCTTCTTCACGGCCAGGGGTTTTCAGATCCAGCGCACGAATAACGAAGGTGAAAACCACGTAGTACAGCACTGCGTAACCCAGACCCAACACCACCAGCAGCCACACATTATCAGCACGAGGCATCTGGACAATGAAGTCGATAAAACCATTCGAGAACGTATGACCATGCACCACACCCAGCGCATTGGTCAGCACATAAGCCAGACCCGCCAGCAGCGCGTGAATACCATACAGGACCGGGGCGATGAACAGGAAAGAGAACTCAATCGGTTCGGTTATCCCGGTCAGGAAAGAGGTCAGGGCTGCAGAGGCCATGATGCCCATGACTTTGGCACGGTTTTCCGGCTTCGCACAATGCGCAATGGCAAAGGCTGCTGCTGGCAGACCAAACATTTTGAACAGGTAACCCCCTGCAAGCTGGCCAAAACCATTTCCAGCTGCACGTGATGCGTCATCAGCGGTCAGGAAACAAGTCATGATGCCGCGTACTGCTTCGCCGTCTCCATTCACACAACTACCCGCTTCATAGAAGAAGGGAACATTCCAGATATGGTGCAGACCAAAAGGAATCAGAGAACGTTCAACCACACCGTAAATACCGAATGCCATCACTGGGTTTTGGTTTGCAGCCCAGTCAGAGAAAGTCGCAATGGCTTGTCCGATCGGTGGCCAGATAAATGACAGAACGACACCCAATACAATCGATAGGAAACCGGTAATAATTGGCACGGCGCGTTTGCCGGCAAAGAAACCAAGATATTCAGGCAACTGAATTTTGAAGAAACGATTAAAGGCCCAGGCAGCAACACCACCCGCCAGAATACCGCCCAGAACACCGGTGTCGATTTTATCAACACCCATCACGTCAGCCATCACTTTTAGCGTGGCAACCATGATGCCGTAACCCACGATGGCCGACAGACCTGCCACACCATCATTTTTCGTAAAGCCCAGCGCAACACCCACAGCAAACAGCAGTGCCATCTGGCTGAAAACTGAACCACCCGCCTGTTCCATCAGGTGAGAAACGACTTCTGGCAACCAGCTGAAATTAGCCGCCCCTACACCTAACAGAATACCTGCTACCGGCAGAACCGATACAGGCAGCATCAGCGCCTTACCGACTTTCTGCAGGTTAGCAAAAAAGTTCTTAAACATATTGTGCTCCTGAGTGAGATGTTTACTACGTATTCAGCGGTTACCAGCGACCTACCCCCGTAGTCATAATGCTAGCACCACTCGTTTTTATTGTTCGGCATAAGTATAAAATGCGGCGCCAAATATAACGTGACAATTATCAAGAATACCAACGGATCGTGAAAGTTAATTTCACTTTGACGGGTGGATCACAGTCAGGAAAAAGTAAGAAATACGCCAAAATACAAGGACTTTAACTTTAAAATCAGTCTGTTACGAAAACACCAACTCACAATAAATGAATGTAATTATATTTCACTTTTGTAACCCATGTTTCTTCATGTAACGAAACAACATTTGCAGTATTTAGCGCTTTCCTGCTTTAAAAAAGAGGAGCAACGTAATGAAGATCAAATATAAAAGCAATACATAAACGAAAGGTGTAAAAAAAGGAGCTTTCGCTCCTTTTCTCTGAGGTTCATTGTTTTGCGTGCGAAAAAAGTCTGAAGAAGTTTTCGGTTGAAACTCTGGCAACCTCCTCTCCGGAAACGCCTTTCAGCAAACCAATATAGTCCGCCACTTCTTTCACATAAGCGGGCTGATTTTCTTTGCCACGATAGGGTACTGGCGCCAGATACGGTGAATCCGTTTCCACCAGTAGGCGTTCCAGCGGTAAGCGGCTCACTACATCTTTCAGCTCAGCCGCTTTATTGAAGGTCACAATCCCAGAAATGGAGATGTAAAAGCCCAGTTCCATGGCAGCTTCAGCCATCTCCAGACTTTCGGTAAAGCAGTGCAGTACACCACCGCAACGCGCTGCCCCTTCTTCTTTCAGAATCTGAATCGTATCTTCCCGTGCCATCCGGGTATGAATAATCAGCGGCTTATTTAATTCAACGGCCAGACGAATATGCTGACGGAAAATTTCCTGCTGCTGTTCAGCCAGTTCCGGCTGATAATGATAATCCAGACCGGTTTCACCAATCGCAACCACTTTGTCGTTGCTGGCGTATTCCTTCAGCTTGTCGTAATCAAAACCAGCCTCAATATCTAACGGATGCACACCACAAGACGCAAACACATGATTGAATGGTGCAATCATGTCCATCATGGTCGGAAAGCTTTTCAGTGTGACACCAACGGACAGAAAATGAGTGACGCCGCGTGCTTCCGCTTTCGCCAGTACATCCGCGACATCCGTATGCAACTCGTTATAATTGAGTTTGTCGAGGTGGCAATGTGAATCTACTAACACCTGAATATCCTCTCAATGTTTCGGTGTATTGACATCCACCACCGAGTGGCACTGCAGACTCTGGCAGACAGGCCCTCGGAGGGATGAATTATGGTGCCGGGATAAACCCCGACAGCCAGTCCGTAATCAGCAGCTCATGATTCAGACCTGAATGCGATTCCAGTTCTCGGATTAACGCATTCAACGCCTGGATCTGCTGCAATAAAGTTTGCTGATTCACTTGCGTGGCAACCTGCTGAACCAACACAGCAGATTCAGCATGAATCAGATAATTGACAGCGCCCTGATGGACTTTCAGACAGTCAACCAAAAAGTAGCTCAACCATCGCAGACTCAGCAGCCCATCCTTCATACAGGCTTCAGTCACGCTGAACAAGCCCGTATGCGGCGGCGTCAGAAACTGGTGCAACCCTTCCAGCAAATGCTGATGCCGGATGTTTTGTCCCTGCTCAATAAAGTGTAAAACAGCCAGGGGCGCACAACCGTTCAGCCGGACATCTTCCCACTTGATTGATTGCATGAGCTGGCTTTCCACCCAGCGTTTCACGTTTTGCTCAGATGGAATTTGTAACCGCCACTTATTACAGCGACTGTTGATGGTGGGTAACAACCGATCCAACTCAGACGTGGTGAGAATAAACTGGCAGTTTGCCGGCGGCTCTTCCAGAGTTTTGAGCAATGCATTGGCTGCAGCCTCACCCATGGATTCAGCCTGCTCAATCACCACCACACGCTTCCCACCTAACTGCGATGTTTCCCACGCCCAGTGATTACATTGCCGGATGGCATCAATGCTAATTGCTTTCCCCTCCAGAGGGCGGATAACATGACAATCCGGATGGGTTTCTGCAGTAAACAACTGGCAACTGTGGCATAAACCGCAAGATTCAGTCACGCCATTCTGACATAACACCGTCTGCGCCAGTTGCCGAACCAGCGCTTCACGGCCAAAGCCCGCCGGTGACACAAGTAACATGGCATGATGCATCCGCTCCTGAGACAACAATTGTTGCCATTGCTGCCAAAGCGTTGTCAGCCAGGGATAACTCATACGATCTCCTGCTGCGCCAGCCAGTGTTTCAGCTGTTGCTGGATCTCGGCGGTCACCGCTTCAAGGCTTTGCGATGCATCCACGATGATCACTTTTGGCTGATGTTGCGACAAGGCCAGAAAGCGCGCTCGGGTCCGTTCAAAAAAGGAGAGGTCCATTTTCTCTATCCGGTCCAGCGCACCGCGGCCACGGGCCCGCTGCAGCCCAAGAGCCGGGTCGATATCCATATAAATGGTCAGATCCGGTTCGAAATCCCCCAGCACCATGGTTTTGATATCGGCCATGAGCTGCGTATCAAAACCACGACCGCCCCCCTGATATGCCTGAGAAGACATGTCATGCCGATCGCCGACAACCCACTTTCCCGCCTTGAGTGCAGGTTGAATAACATGCTCCACCAACTGGCTGCGCGCGGCATATAGCAGCAACAATTCAGCCATATCCGTGAGCGGTTCATCCGGATGGCCTTCTTTCACCAGCGTACGCATCTGCTCCGCCAGCGGCGTACCGCCCGGCTCACGCGTCGATTCAATGTCTTGGATCCCTTGTTCCGTCAGAATCTTAATAACCGTTGCAATGGCAGTGCTCTTCCCGGCACCTTCCAGGCCTTCAATGACGATAAATTTTCCGTTCATTATTGTTTGAGTATCTTTAAATATTGACGAACAGCGCGATTGTGTTCGCTCAGAGTTTTCGAAAAAGTATGACCGCCTTTACCGTCAGCCACGAAATAGTAATAGTTGGTTTGCGCCGGTTTTACCGCTGCCAGAACAGAAGCAGCACTTGGCATCGCAATCGGTGTCGGCGGCAGACCAAAAATAGTGTACGTGTTATATGGCGTCGGCGTCCGCAAGTCCTTCCGGCGTATATTGCCGTCAAACTTATCTCCCATACCATAAATCACCGTTGGATCCGTTTGCAGGCGCATCCCTTTATGCAGGCGATTCATAAAAACAGAAGACACTTTGGCACGTTCTTCATCGACGGCCGTTTCTTTCTCGATGATCGATGCCATGATCAATACTTCATACGGGTTTTTCAGCGGGATCGACGCATCCCGGTCTTCCCAGGCAGAGCCCAGTAATTGTGTCATATGGCCATAAGCGCGCTTCAGCAACGCCAGATCTGAGGTGCCGGCAGTGTAATGGTAAGTCTCGGGCAGCAGGTAGCCTTCCAGCTTTTCTACATCCGCGCCAATGGCTTTGGCAATGTCGGCTTCCGTCATTTGCGCCGTCTCATGTTTCAGCATCGGCGCATTTTCCAGCTCATTCAGCCAGTCGGTAAACCGATCACCTTCAAGCAGTGTGATCGAGAATTGATATTCCTTACCAGATGCAACGGTAACCAAAACATCCTTTAGCGTCCGGGCCCGTTCGATAGAATAAGTGCCCGCTTTGATTCGCGCCAGAGTCGGGTCAATCCGGCCAACCCAACGTGTCCAGGGCGATTCAGCAATCACCCCCATTTGAGTCAACTGGTAGATCAGCCCCCGAAACGTTGTTCCCGGTCTGACCGTCAGGTACGGTTCTTCTAACTGAGCAACGGGCTGATCAATACTGGCTTTTACCTGAAGATATGCCCAGCCCACACCACCTGCCAGAATTGCTCCCAGCAGAACGAACACCAATGCCAACTTTTTTAGCACGAGTACAACCTCTTCGTTATCGCTTCTAACGCACGCCGTTCTTGGTACGTTTTATGTTGAATTTTCGTCACGGGCACCAAAGCCATGAGCGCATTAGTAATAAAGACTTCATCTGCGCAAAGCAAGTCATCCAGTGTGCTTTTCACATACTCCAGACAAAACCCCAGTGCAGCGGCCAGTTCACAGACATGTGCCCGCATCAAGCCATGAACACCAGCCAGGCTGAGCTCGGGGGTATACAGCGTATTTCCTTTTCGCCAGAAAATGTTCGAAGCGCAGGTTTCCGCGACATCACCATTCGCATCCAGCACCACGGCATCCAGCCAGCCATTTGCATCAATTTCCTGCTTGAGCAGCACCTGCTCAAGCCGATTCGCATGCTTCAGGCCAGCCAGCATCGGAGACAAACCAAGCCGCTGACGGCAAACACCCAACTCGATGCCTTCTTGCTGCCACTGGGCATAATGCGCAGGCCAGGGAAAATCGGACACCACGACCTGAGTGTTCTGGCATCCGGCCGGACTATAGCCCCGGCCACCAGCCCCGCGACTGACGAATACCTTAATCACACCTTTGTGCGGATATCCTTGCGCCAAAGACATGACTGTCTCTGTTATGTGCGACCACTCGGGCGCAGCAATGTTCAGCTTTTGCAGCGACAGCTTCAGCCGGGTTAAATGTTGTGACCAAAGCCTCGGGGCACCCTGCTCGACCAGAATCGTAGTAAAACAGCCATCCCCATATTGGAAAGCCCGATCAGCGACGCTCATTTTGTCGGTTTCAACACCGTTGATCCACACCATCGGATACCCCATAAAAAAACGGCCCGGTCATTCAACCGGGCCGTTCAGCATAACAGATTTGGCTTAGATTTTCTTGAACAGAAGCGAGCCGTTTGTACCGCCAAAGCCGAAGGAGTTACACAATGCATACTCCATCTTCACTTGGCGTGCTTCGCCTGGTACGTAGTCCAGATCACAACCTTCGTCTGGGTTTTCCAGGTTGATCGTTGGCGGTACCGCCTGATCAACCAGAGACATCACCGTAATAATTGATTCAACAGAACCCGCAGCACCCAACAGGTGGCCTGTCATCGATTTCGTCGATGAAACCAGTACGTGATTGACTGCATTACCCAGCGCACGCTTAATGCCCAGGGTTTCAGCGACATCACCAGCAGGGGTTGAAGTACCGTGAGCATTCACGTAACCCACTTGATCAGGACGGATACCAGCATCGCGAATCGCAGCTTCCATCGCCAGAGCACCACCTGAACCATCCGCGCTTGGAGACGTCATGTGGTAAGCATCGCCACTCATACCAAAGCCGACCAGTTCTGCATAGATTTTCGCACCGCGCGCTTTGGCGTGCTCATACTCTTCCAGAACCATCATACCGGCGCCATCGCCCAGTACGAAACCGTCACGCTCTTTGTCCCAAGGACGAGATGCGCCCTGAGGATCATCGTTACGGGTAGACAGTGCCTTCGCTGCAGCGAAACCACCCATACCCAGTGGCGTTGATGCTTTCTCTGCACCACCGGCCAGCATCATCTCTGCATCGCCGTATGCAATCATACGTGCAGCATGACCAATGTTATGCAAGCCAGTCGTACAGGCTGTAGAAATTGCAATATTCGGACCGCGAAGACCGTACATAATCGACAGGTGACCTGCGATCATATTCACGATCGTTGACGGCACGAAGAATGGGCTAATTTTGCGCGGGCCTTTTTCCAGCATTGCCTGGTGATTCTGCTCAATCAGACCCAGACCACCGATACCTGAACCAATCGCCACACCAAAACGGCTAGCGTTATCTTCGCTGACTTCAATACCAGAGTCTTTCAGCGCCTGAATACCAGCGGCCACGCCGTACTGGATGAACAGGTCCATTTTACGGGCATCTTTTTTGGACATGTAGTCTTCACAGTTGAAGTCTTTGACCATACCTGCAAAACGGGTTGCAAAATCAGTCGTATCGAAGTGCTCAATATTGCTGATACCACTCTGGCCAGCCAGTAAGGCTTTCCATGAAGATTCGACAGTATTGCCAACTGGTGACAGCATACCCATACCAGTTACAACTACGCGACGCTTTGACACGATTTATATCTCCGGGAATGAAGGATTAACTTGAATGCTTAAATGAAATCAGGCGGTCATGGAGACCGCCTGGAAGTGTTCGTGAGAATTACTCAGCAGAAGCGCTCAGAACGTAGTTGATCGCTGCCTGAACTGTTGTGATTTTCTCAGCTTCTTCGTCTGGAATTTCTGTGTCGAATTCTTCTTCCAGAGCCATTACCAGCTCAACAGTATCCAGAGAGTCAGCACCCAGATCGTCAACGAAAGAAGCTTCGTTCTTTACTTCAGACTCATCTACGCCCAGCTGCTCAACGATGATTTTTTTTACGCGTTCTTCGATGTTGCTCATACTAATCTATTTCCTTAAACAAGAGTTCGCTTTTGCGATTTGCTGTAGTTTATTCATTACTGTAAAAGTTGCAACACTAAGGGTGCTGGTCAAACCACGATTCTGCGTGAAATCTACCTGAGTTTGACTTGCATCCAAAAAGATTTCAACTTTTTTGCTTAAATCATGTACATGCCGCCGTTCACATGCAGCGTTTCGCCGGTTACGTAACCAGCATCGTCAGAAGCTAAAAATGCAACTGCTGCTGCAATTTCACGCGGCTCACCCAAACGACCTGCCGGAACAGCAGACAGCGTGGAGGCACGTTGATCATCATTCAGCGCTTTGGTCATATCGGTTTCGATGAAACCAGGCGCTACTGCATTTACAGTAATTCCGCGCGAAGCCACTTCGCGTGCCATCGATTTGGTAAAACCAATCAGGCCAGCTTTGGCTGCAGAATAGTTGGTCTGTCCTGCATTCCCCATGGTACCCACCACAGAGCCAATGCTGATAATACGGCCATAACGTTTTTTCATCATTGACCGTAGCACAGCTTTCGACAGACGGAAAATTGAGGTCAGGTTGGTGTCAATAATGTCCTGCCACTCGTCATCTTTCATCCGCATCAGCAGATTGTCACGTGTGATACCAGCGTTGTTCACCAGAATATCAACTTCACCGAATTCGTCTTTGATCTGCTTCAGGACGGCTTCAATTGACTCAGGAGAAGTCACATTCAGTGCCAAACCTTTACCGTGCTCACCCAGATAAGCGCTGATCGCTTCTGCGCCGCTTTCTGAAGTTGCTGTACCAATCACAGTCGCACCGCGTTCAACCAGAATTTCGGCAATTGCGCGACCAATACCACGGCTTGCACCTGTTACCAGAGCAACTTTACCTTGCAGGCTCATGTTTATTCCTCTTTATATAGCACTGTCTTTGTTCGACAGGCTGATGAAAAATTTCCCCATAGCGTGATTCTTGTTCTGTGCCACGGAAAAATGTGAATTACTTCGCGGCCGCCAAACTTGCTGAATCGTTCACAGCAGCGCCATTCAGTGACTTATCAATCCGCTTGGTCAGACCCGTCAGGACTTTACCCGGGCCGACCTCCAGCAACAGCGCAACACCTTCCGCAGCCATACGCTCAACAGTTTCAGTCCAGCGAACCGGGCCATACAACTGCTTCACCAGCGCCAGCTTCATCGCAGCCGGATCGGTTTCAGTCGCGACATCTGCATTGTTGATCACTGGAATGGCCGGTGTGTTGAACGCAATGGATTCCAATGCTTGCGCCAGTTTCTCGGCCGCAGGTTTCATTAGTTCACAGTGGGAAGGCACAGAAACAGGCAGCGGCAGTGCACGCTTGGCGCCAGCGGCCTTACACAACTCATTGGCACGCTCAACCGCAGCTTTGTGGCCCGCAATCACCACCTGACCCGGTGAGTTGAAGTTCACCGGAGCAACCACTTCGCCCTGCGCCGCTTCTTCACAAGCTTTTGCGATGGCGTCGTTGTCCAGACCAATAATGGCTGACATGGCACCCACACCTGCGGGTACAGCTTCCTGCATCAGTTGACCACGCAGCTCAACCAGCTTCACGGCATCTTTAAAATCCAGCACACCAGCACACACCAGCGCAGAATATTCACCCAGGCTGTGACCGGCCAGAACGGCAGGCTGTGCACCGCCTTCAGCCTGCCACACACGCCAGATCGCAACAGATGCAGTCAGCAATGCAGGCTGGGTACGATGTGTTTCATTGAGTGCTTCAGCAGGTCCGTTCTGAACCAGTGCCCACAGGTCGTAACCCAGAACTTCAGATGCTTCGGCAAACGTTTGTTGGACGCTTTCATATTGTTCAGCCAGCTCTGCCAGCATACCGACAGCCTGAGAACCCTGCCCAGGAAAAACAATCGCGAACTTAGACATTCAGAAATCCTTCTACAAAGAGAAATGGCATCAAAGATGCCATCATTGTTGCGGCTGCGGGTCGGACATGGAAACATGCGTCCCGTGCCACAGTATTAAAATTATGCATTTCAATCAGAATTTGACTAATGCCGAGCCCCAGGTGAAACCACCACCAAAGGCTTCCAGCAATAGCATCTGTCCTCGCTGAATCCGGCCATCACGCACAGCTTCATCCAGTGCAGCAGGGACAGTCGCGGCTGAGGTATTGCCTTGTTTATCCAGCGTCACCACAACCTGATCCATCGACATCGACAGCTTTTTGGCCGTCGCTGTAATGATTCTTAAATTCGCCTGATGTGGTACCAGCCAGTCCAGCTCAGACTTATCCATGTTGTTGGCTACTAAGGTATCTTTCACCAGGTTAGACAGCTGTGTCACCGCCACCTTAAAGACTTCGTTGCCTGCCATATAGAGCCACTTGTCACAGTCAAAGCTTTCACCATGCTCAGGCACGGCAAGGCTCAGCAAGCCACCAAAATGGCCGTCGGCATGCAGGTGGGTCGAAATGATACCGGCTTCTTCGCTGGCCCCCAGGACCACGGCACCAGCACCATCACCAAACAAAATGATCGTTGAACGATCATCCGGGTCACACTTGTGTGACAGGGCATCTGCGCCAATCACCAGCACATGTTTCGCCATACCGGTTTTAATATGCTGATCAGCCACGCTCAAGGCATAAACGAATCCAGAGCATGCTGCTGCCAGATCAAACGCCGGACAACCTTTCACACCCAGCATGCCCTGCACCTGACAGGCGGCAGAAGGAAACGCATGGCTGGCGGAAGTTGTCGCCACAATAATCAGATCAATGTCTTCAGCCGAGACACCGGCCATTTCCATAGCACGGGTGGAGGCATGGTAGCCCATGACTGCGACCGTCTCTTCTTCAGAGGCAATTCGGCGTTCACGGATACCCGTACGGGCAACAATCCACTCGTCACTGGTATCCACCATTTTTTCCAGATCCGCATTGGTGCGAACCTGTTGTGGCAGGTAGCTGCCTGTACCTAAAATTCTGCTATACATGAAGACTAATAATGCCTCTCAAGTAGTACGTGTTCCAAACGGTCACTAATTCTTGTCGGTATCTTCCGCTTGATTTCATGTACTGCTTCACCAATCGCATTGGTAAAGGCAGCAATATCAGCACTTCCATGGCTTTTCACGACAATACCGCGCAATCCTAACAGACTTGCGCCATTGTACTGGTCGGGGTTCAGGCTTTGCAGCTCTCGGAACAGGTCACGAAACAGCCACTTAGCCAAAATACGTTTCAGCGGATGCTGGCTGACCGCACGTTTAAAGCTGTCTATAAAGAGATTAGCAACCCCTTCGCTGGTTTTCAGGCTCACATTGCCGACAAACCCATCACAGACAATCACATCAGCCTTGCCATCATAAAGCTCATTGCCCTCAACGTATCCAATATAATGGACATCTTGGGAGCGACTTAGCATAGAGGCACAGCGTTTGACGAGATCATTGCCTTTAATTTCTTCTGAACCAATATTGAGCAAAGCAACTCTGGGCGGACGCCCGGTCATTTCCTGTTCAGCCAACACAGAGCCCATCACCGCAAACTGAAATAAGGTATCAGCGTCACAAGACACATTTGCGCCCAGATCAAGCAGCCAGGTTTTTCCGCCTGTGCGGCTAGGAATGGCAGAAACCAGTGCCGGACGCTCTACGCCAGGGAGTTGTTTCAGAGAATAACGGGCCAGCGCCATTAAGGCACCGGTATTGCCAGCACTCACGCAGGCATCGGCTTCGCCTTCAGCGACAGCGTCTAAAGCACGGCGCATTGAGGAGCCCTGACTCTGACGCAAAGCTTGCGACGGACGCGTATGATCCGCAATCGCATGATCGCAGTGAACAATAGTTAAACGGGGATGATGAAGATGGTTCAGAGACGAGAGTTGTGTGGTGATTGCACTCTGATCACCATAGAGCAGCAGATTTAGCGACGGGTATTGTAACAGTGCCTGCACGGCGGCAGGCACTGTTACCTGAGGACCGAAATCCCCACCCATTGCATCAAGTGCAACGGTTAGACCAGTCAAGGCTCAACCTTATTTGTTGATAACCTTGCGGCCACGGTAGAAACCGTCAGCAGTCACGTGGTGACGCAGATGGGTTTCACCGCTGTTCTGATCAACAGATACAGCCGCGGTAGTCAGGGCATCGTGTGAACGACGCATACCACGTGCTGAACGTGATTTTTTGCTCTTTTGTACGGCCATTAACCCTACTCCTTATTACTTTTACTCAAGTTTTTTAATACTGCAAACGGATTCGGACGCTCATCAGCAACAGGGATCTCACCGAAGCTCATGCCTGATGCGGAGACTGGACAGTCCGCCTCATCATGCATTGGGACTTGCGGTAACTCCAGAATCAACTCATCTTCGATGATCTGAAGTAAATTGATCTCACCATTTTCGTCGACTTCAGCCGGCTCATAAGCTTCCGGAAACTCATCTGCTTCCTCGGGTTTGAGGAGCGGACTGTAACAGAAATCCACACGGTAATGGTGTTGGAATTCTTCCTGACATCGCTGGCAGGTTAGCATCACATCGACGTCTGCATGCCCACGCATGTACGCCATATGGCGCTGGTCAAAGTCAAATGATAAGGTGACGTTTGCATCACTTAAAACGCTGTAAGCTGATTCAGCCAGACGCTCTAAAAGCTCGGCTTTGATGATGCCATCATAGTCGAGCTTTTTTTGAGCGGCGCGGACCGGATCGACCGTCAGCGGCAATTTTACCTTTTGCATAGGGCGCGAATATTAGCCTTCTAATTGGTTTGAGTCAAAGGAAATGTGTCCGAAATCCCAGCTTTTGACCATTTCCCGTACAAGGTTTTGGCGTGTCCGTTCAGGGTCGTGTCACGGCGGGTATAATAAGGTTGGTTCAAGGTTAAAACTAGCGTAAATTTCAACGTCTCGCTCTTTCGTTTCACACTGAATCAAACCGGACAACATCCAAACATGAATCATGCTTTAATTTTGGCCTCCACCTCCCCGTTCCGGCGCAGCCTGCTTGAAAAACTGGGGCTGCCCTTCGACTGTGCCGCACCCAATACCGACGAAACGCCTTTACCGGGAGAAACCGCAGAAATGCTAGTCAAGCGTCTTGCCGAAGCTAAGGCCAAAGCGTGCTGTGATGACTATCCCACGCATTTGATTATCGGTTCGGATCAAGTCTGCGTCATCAACGGATCCATCGTCGGCAAACCACACACGCCAGAGAATGCCTGCGCGCAACTGAAAGCCGCCAGTGGTCAGACCGTCACTTTCTACACCGGACTCTGTGTTTATAACGCTGTCGACGACACCAGTGACGTGCTCTGCGAACCCTTTCATGTTCACTTCCGGACCCTCAGTGAACATGAAATTCGCAATTATGTCGCACGGGAACAACCCCTTCAGTGCGCAGGCAGCTTTAAAAGTGAAGGATTGGGCATCGCACTCTTCGATCGGCTCGATGGACGCGACCCGAATACACTCGTCGGTTTACCGCTGATTGCACTGCGTGAACTGCTTGCAAAACACGGCGTCAGTGTCCTTTAAGGGCAATCCTTTCATCTCTTTTACATGCTCAGGCGTATGTGTCTGGGCATCTCCCTGTCCGAAGGTCGCATTGTGTTACATCAGGCCGTGCTATGAAGAGCATTATTGAATCAAGCACCAATCGATATCAGCAGAACACACCCCTTGAAGGTAGTTTCATGGAAAAACGCCGGTTAGTCAGCCCGTCGCAACGCGTCGATCGCCCGGTTGAGCATGGCATCCATCGGTGCATTGATTTCCATACGCTCCCCCGTACCCGGATGCTCAAACTGAATGTTCGCCGCATGCAGGAACAAACGATTCAACCCCATTTTTTTAGTGTATGCATCGAATCTGGGATCGCCGTACCTGTCATCCCAGGCAATCGGATGGCCCGTATACTGGCAGTGCACCCGAATCTGATGCGTTCGCCCGGTCACCGGACTTGCCTGGACCAAAGTTGCTTCTTTGAAGCGCTCCAGAATTTTATAGCGAGTATCCGACGGCTTCCCGTTCGGGTTCACACGGACAATGCTATTCACTTCATTTTTCAGCAAAGGTGCAGTCACTTTCCGGCAATCTTTTGGCCATTGCCCCATCACCAGCGCGAAATAATATTTTTGAACCGTCTTCTGCCTGAACTGCTCCTGGAGTTTTCGCAGTGCTGAACGTTTCTTCGCAACCAGCAGAATCCCTGAGGTATCCCGGTCGATCCGGTGGACCAGCTCAAGGAAACGCGCATCCGGACGTAAAGCCCGCAAGGCCTCAATCGCCCCGAACTTCAGACCACTGCCGCCATGGACAGCCGTTCCGGAAGGCTTGTTGAGAATGAGCATCTGCTCATCTTCGAAAATAATGCAGTCTTCCAGTTCAGCGACTTTATCCAGCTTCGTACTGACCGGTGCCGTGCCTTCCTTTTCAGGGACAACAACTGGCGGCACACGGACCAGATCGCCTTCCTGCAGCTTGTACTCAGGCTTGATCCGCTTCTTATTGACCCGTACTTCACCTTTCCGCAAAATGCGGTAAATCATACTTTTGGGCACATTTTTTAATCGGGCTCGCAAAAAGTTATCAATTCGCTGCCCGGCAAAATCATCTTCGATGGCGATGAATTGCACTTTTGGTTTGTCTTCATTCATGACCCAAGATTTTATACCCAAGTCACTATAAGATGCTAGTTACCGTATCATCCACATCACAAACAGTTGAAACCACCCATGCGCTGACCTGTAATCAACACACAAAGTGCGACTTCTGAGAGCAAGTTCATCGATTCATAACAACAATGCAGATTGCCGCAAAAAAGTCACCCTGCTATGATTGCAGTCTGGAATCAGGGAAAATCCCAATTTCCATGCCATGGCGGTCATATTTGCGCCATGATGAATGTTTTTTATCCTGCTCTGCCTGGCGTCGCAGCAAAAGGCGTAAGACGACAAGTCATGCAGAGTCAATCTTAGTGTTCCGATTGCAGATTTTTTATCGGTGTTAGAGATACGACCGCGACAACGCGGTGTTACCGGCTGTATATCCCGGATCTAGCCATCTTCAGTACAGTTGGCAGATATGTGTAGCCAAAGAGCACTCCTGAAACTTCCAACCGTGAGGTTGCAACCGTAAATCAGACTTGGAGTCAGGCAGCATCGGTAAAGGATCCAACGTTGGCTCACTATTACAACGACAATAAATGAGTACACAGAATGAAAAGAATGTTGATTAACGCAACTCAAAAGGAAGAGTTGCGCGTCGCATTAGTGGACGGTCAGAAGCTGTTCGATTTAGATATCGAAAGCCCAGGCCACGAATCTAAGAAAGCAAATATCTACAAAGGACGCATCACCCGCATCGAACCAAGTCTTGAAGCAGCATTTGTAGACTATGGTTCCGAGCGACACGGTTTCCTCCCTCTGAAAGAGATTGCCCGCGATTACTTCCCAGCAAACTACACCTACCAAGGCCGCCCGAACATTAAGGAAGTGCTGAAAGAAGGTCAGGAAGTTATCGTTCAGGTTGATAAAGAAGAACGAGGCAACAAAGGAGCAGCCCTAACCACCTTTATCTCTCTGGCCGGAAGTTTTCTGGTTCTGATGCCGAACAACCCGCGTGCGGGCGGTATTTCACGCCGCATTGAAGGCGAAGAGCGCACCCAGTTGAAATCTGCGTTAAGCACCCTGCAACTACCGGATGGCATGGGCCTGATTGTGCGGACGGCTGGCGTCGGCAAATCTGCAGAAGAACTGGAATGGGATCTGAACGTCCTGCTGAATCACTGGAGCGCGGTGAAGGAAGCTGCGGATGCTCAGCCTGCGCCCTTCCTGATCCATCAGGAAAGTAACGTGATTGCCCGTGCGATCCGTGACTACCTGCGCCGCGATATCGGTGAAATCCTGATCGATAGCCCGAAAATCTACGATCGTGCCCGCGCGCATATCCAACTGGTTCGCCCTGACTTTGAACCGAAAGTGAAACCCTATGACGGCGAAGTTCCGCTGTTCAGCAAGTTCCAGATTGAGAGCCAGATCGAGTCTGCCTTTTTGCGTGTCGTTGATCTGCCTTCCGGTGGCTCGATTGTTATCGACCCGACTGAAGCCCTGACTTCCATTGATATCAACTCCGCCCGAGCAACCAAAGGTGGCGATATCGAAGAAACAGCACTGCAGACCAACCTGGAAGCGGCCGATGAAATCGCCCGTCAGCTCCGGTTGCGCGATCTCGGTGGTCTGGTGGTGATCGACTTTATTGATATGACGCCTGTTCGTCACCAGCGTGAGGTTGAAAACCGACTGCGTGAAGCCGTGCGTATGGATCGTGCCCGTGTGCAAATCGGCCGAATTTCTCGCTTCGGTCTGCTGGAGATGTCTCGTCAGCGTTTGAGCCCGTCTCTGGCAGAAGCCAGCCATCACGTGTGCCCGCGTTGCTCCGGTACCGGGGTGATCCGAGATAACGAATCGCTGTCTCTGTCAATTCTGCGATTGATTGAAGACGAAGCGATGAAAGACAACAGTGCTCAGATTCAGGCGATTGTGCCCGTCGCTGTCGCCTCATATCTGTTGAACGAAAAACGTCGTTCCGTACAGCACATCGAGAAATATCATGATGTGAAAGTCGTGATCGTTCCGAATGCTGAAATGGAAACACCGCACTACAAAGTGCACCGTGTGCGTACCGGCGATGAAAAAGACACACTGTCTTACCACCTGCCAAAATATCTGGAAGATATCAGCGAGAGCGAGGCACCCAGCCAGGCTACTGAACGTGCAACCAAGAAACGTGAAGAGCCGGTTCTGCAAGGGTTCACCGCACCAAAAGCGCCAGCACCTGTTGCGAAACCTGCTGCAACGCCTGCGCCGGCTGAGAAAGCTGAAAAGAAACCTGGCTTATTCCAGCGTCTGTTCAACGTACTGGCAGGCCTGTTTGGCGGCAGTCAAGCAGAAGAGAAGCCTGCTGAGAAAGAAGAAAAACCAGCAGCACGCCGCGAGCGTGAAGGTCAGGGCCGTCGCGACAACCGCCGTGATAACCGACGCAGTAAAGACGGAAACCGTCAGGGACAGCGTCAGGGTCAGAACCGTAACCGCCAGGATGAAGAGCGTGATTCCCGCGAGCAGAAATCCGCTGAGAGTGGTCAGCGCCAGCAGCGTCGCCGTGGTGACCGTCAGAAGCAAGATCGTCAGGCTCAGGCTGAGAAGCCCGTCAAAGCGGCAGCAGCTCCTCGTGCAAACGCTGAAGACGACATTAAAGAGCAGAAACGTCAGCGTCGCGACGAAGTACAGAAGCAGCGCCGAAAAGAGAAACAGCAGCAGGCTGAAACCACTGAAACGTCAAGCACTCCGGAAAACGCTGAGAAGCCAAAAACGGAAAAATTGAAGCAACGTCGCCAGCGTCGTCAGCTTCAGAAAAAAGTCCGTCTTGAGAATCCTGAGCTGCAAGCGGTTGATGCGGAAGAACAGCAATCTGCAGAAACAGTGCAGAGCCCACTGCAGTCACTCGGTACAGCGATGGCAAAAGAAGCGGCCAGCCAGGAAACTCAGGCAACAGCTGTGAAGTCATCAAAGCAGGCCGCTGCGGTGGAGAACGTGCCTTCTGCAGAGGGTGATCAGCAAGCTGACAACGAAAATGGTGCACAAGAAGGCCAGCGCCGGAACCGTCGTTCGCCACGTCACCTGCGTGCCAGCGGACAACGTCGTCGCCGCATTCGTGATACCCGCCCGAATCAGGATGAAGAGGTTGATCAGGTGGTCTCCGAAGCCGTGACCCATGCTGTTGAAGCAGCCACAGATAACCTGAGCGAGATGGAAAACGTTGTGTCTATTGTTGAGCGGCCGAAGCGTCGTCCGACAACAGGGGTAGCGTCTCCGGAAATGGCAATGGGTAAAGTCTGGCCGCGTAGCGACAAACCAGCAATCCACGCTGATGCTGAACCTGTCGCTGAAGTGGCAATTTCTCCGGAGCCTGTGGCAGAAACCCAGCCCCTGAGCGGTGTTGCCATGCCAGAAATGGCCATGGGTAAAGTGATGCCACTCCGCCAGGATAAGCCTCAGGTGGATACGCCAGTTGCTGAAATGACGACGCAAGAACAACCGGTCGCGCCTGTCGCAGAGCCTGTTGGTCAGGCTGCAGAAGTTGCGCCTGTTACTGTTACGCACGTAACCGCAGCAAAACAGCCTGCACCAGCAGCGTTCAAACTGGCTCAGGTGACGGCAAGCTCACCACGCGGTTTCCACAGTGTGGCACCGATGGCGAAAGCCCCGGCACCGGAAGCTGTTCTGAACAGCACGCCTGTTGCCGTTGCACCAGCCCGTGAGCTACGGGTGCAAACCCGCCAGGCTGGCAGCCAGACAGCGACCAGCGTGGCAACTGCGCCAATGACCAAAGCCGTGTTTGAATAACACAGCCGCTGGCCATGATGCCTCCTTAAAAGCCATGCAATTGCATGGCTTTTTGTTGGATTCAATGCGGTGTTTCACTGCTGATAACTTGATTAAAAGTTGAACTGAATCACGCTTATCGGTAGCATTTGCCCGCCTAACCTAATCCATTCCAAATAAGACTGAATCAACAATGTTTGAATTTCCCAAGTTTACACACCAGTCTGTCAAGAATGACATGCTATCAGGGCTGACTGTTGCCCTGGCACTGGTGCCGGAAGCCGTTGCTTTCGCTTTTGTTGCTGGCGTTGACCCGATGGTTGGTCTGTACGCCGCATTTATCGTTGGTCTCATCACTGCCACACTCGGCGGACGTCCCGGAATGATTTCCGGTGCGACAGGCGCAATGGCGGTTGTCATGGTCAGCCTGGTTGCAGTACACGGCATTCAATACCTTTTTGCTGCCATTTTACTGGCCGGTGTCCTGCAAATCCTCGCGGGTGTATTCAAACTGGGTAAATTTATCCGGATTGTTCCGCATCCGGTCATGATCGGTTTCGTAAATGGCCTCGCGATCGTGATTTTCCTGGCTCAGCTGGGTCAGTTCAAAGTGCCGGATGCATCCGGTGTGCTGACATGGATGCAAGGCACACAACTTTATCTCATGGGTGGCCTGGTGCTGCTGACCATGGCGATCATTCACTTCCTGCCAAAGTTGACGACTGCCGTACCTTCTTCACTGGTTGCCATTGTGGTTGTGACCGGTCTGGTTCATGGCCTGGATTTAGACACCCGTACTGTCATCGATTTTGTGCGCAGCATGAGCGGTAACGCAGAAGCTACACTGGCTGGTTCACTGCCAACCTTCTCGATTCCGATGGTGCCGCTGACACTGGAGACCCTGTATATCATTCTGCCTTATGCCGTTGTACTGGCTGCTGTCGGTCTGATTGAGTCCCTGCTGACGCTGACCGTACTGGATGAAATGACTGGCACCCGTGGTCAGAGCAACCGTGAGTGCGTTGGCCAGGGCGTTGCCAACGTGACCTGTTCAGTCTTTGGCGCCATGGGCGGCTGTGCCATGATTGGTCAGTCCATGATTAACATCAACTCCGGTGGCCGGGGTCGCCTTTCCGGCGTAACCGCTGCGGTTGGCCTGCTGCTCTTTATTCTTTTCGGATCCAACCTGATCGAGATGATCCCGCTGGCTGCTCTGGTGGGTGTGATGTTCATGGTGGTGATTGGCACGTTCGAATGGGCAAGCTTCAAAATGGCGCGCAAAGTGCCGAAGCATGACTTCTTCACGATTATTCTGGTGACCTGTGTGACAGTCGCTGCCGATCTGGCCATTGCTGTCTTTGTGGGTGTGATTTACTCTGCGCTGGTCTTTGCCTGGGAACATGCCAAGCACATCGCAGCAGAAAGCAAAATCGATGAAAACGGCAGCAAGGTTTATCACCTCAATGGTCCGCTGTTCTTTGGTTCAGTTTCTCACTTCCTTGAGTTGTTTGATGCCAGCAATGATCCGAAAGATATCATCATTGATTTCGCTGATTCACGCGTTGCCGATCACTCTGCTATCGAAGCCATCGACACCGTTGCAGAGCGCTATGCCAAAGAAGGCAAAACCCTTCACTTGCGCCACCTGAGCCCGGAATGCCGTGGCTTACTGCGCAAGGCAGGTGATCTGGTCGAAGTGAACGTGATGGAAGATCCAACCTATAAAGTCGCCTCCGACACGCTGGGTTAAACTTTCACTTCAGATCCCCAAACGCCCGCAAATGCGGGCGTTTTTTATCGGCTTACAATCAAACCGAATTCAAACGGGCCAGAACGCCCTCTGCGGCTTGTTCAACCAAATCCAGCACATGCTCAAACCCCTGCGGACCACCGTAATACGGATCGGGAACTTCCGTTTCCGCAACATCTGCGTAATCAAGTAACAAGGCCAGTTTAGACACATATTGATCCGGACACATTGCTTGAAGGTCCGCCAGATTTTGCCGATCTGCTGCCAGAATCAGATCGAACCGCTCAAAATCTTCTGGGACCACCTGACGTGCCCGGATGCTCTGAAAACTGTAGCCTCTCGCCTCCCCTACAGCCCGTGCCCGACTGTCTGGCGGATTTCCCTGGTGATAGCCGATGGTTCCGGCCGAATCGATCTCAACCGCCATCCCCGCGGCTTGCGCTTTTGCCCGCAGCACCGCCTCTCCGGTTGGAGAGCGGCAAATGTTGCCCATGCAGACCACCAGCACCGAAGCCTTTTTGCTTGTGTTCATTGATGCCTCTTTCGTTGACTCAATTCATCATTCACAACAGACTATGTATTGAAGGTGCTGGATTGCAAGACAAGCAGACCAAACCTGATAGGTTGGTCTTGGTTCACTCCGTCTTCAGAGGCATCCTCACCGAATCCAACGCAGTGGTTCTATCCCACCGCTTTACTTATCTGACTGAAAAGTCGTGTAACTGTTGATCAGGTTTCGGTAATCCGGAATGTGATTTGAGAACAGATTCCCCAGCCCTTCAATGTCGTTCCGCCAGTCTCGGTGCAGCTCACAGGCCAGGCCAAACCACGTCATCATCTGAGCACCTGCCGCAGACATCCGCGCCCAGGCTGCATCACGGGTCATCGCATTGAATGTGCCTGAAGCATCAGCAACGACAAACACTTCATAACCCGCTTCAATTGCTGAGAGCACCGGGAAAGCAACGCATACTTCTGTCACCACACCCGCAACAATCAATTGTTTTTTGCCCGTGTCTTTAATTGCCTGAACGAAGTCTTCATTATCCCAGGCATTAATCTGGCCAGGACGGGCAATATAAGGCGCCTTCGGAAACATCTCTTTCAGCTCAGGCACCAGCGGGCCATTCGGTCCCTGCTCAAAGCTGGTTGTCAGTATGGTCGGTAACTCAAAGTAAAGCGCACAGTCCGCCAACGCTAACACGTTATTTTTGAACTTGTCCGGGTCGATATCGCGAACCAGAGACAGCAGTCCTGTCTGGTGGTCGACCAAGAGAACAACGGCATCATTTTTGTCTAAACGCACATATGGCTTGTTCATCGCCTTTCTCCTTGATGGGTGAGACTTCGCTATAAAGCCGACGTCAAAACTCATCCAAAAGTTTGCTCTACCGCGACTAAATTTACCTTAAAAATTATGTGAGATGCGTTTGCCGGATTCTCCTCATACACTTCAAGTCAGGCATTGGATGCCCACAGACGAGAACGAACTCAGAATCAGAACTGTATTGATGTCGCTAGATAAAGGAAGAATCAGACCGCGATTTCATCTGCGGAAGGGATCAGACATGCGTCATCAGCAGAATCAACAAAATGGAGGCGAACCTCCATTTCATTCATCTTTTCATTCACTGAACTGCCTAATGACTTTCTGCGGTCACCAGCAAGGCTTCGACCTGATTTGAAGTGCTGTAAACTCTCACTCCTTTTAAATCATTCGGAATGCTCTCCAGCAAATAATTGGCATCCACGGGTGAAATGACCTGCGGTGTCAGTCCGCTGGGGGGTGTTGCAACAAAGTCAAACTCATAAATGCCATCAGCGGGCGGCATTACATAGACAAACGGCACCAGTCGGGCATTTTCCCAACCTAAAGTGGTGGTAAATCCATGGGCGCGTATCCCGAGTTGCGGCGGGTGACTTTTCATCAAAGCAAGTTCAACATGGCTGACTTCAAATATCTTCTCTTCCATAGCAGGGCCCTTCGTGTTGAAGGCGATGACTACCTGACTATCGCGATGACTGTAAGCTGGTGCAGAAACCAGAATGAGTAGGACAGCCACCACATAACCCATCTGTTGTTTCAACCACACCAGCATATGAACCACTTCCCCAGCATAGTCAAAGATTGGCCTGACCATGGCTCAGAGCCCTCAGTCTGTGTTGCGGATCATAGAAATGGGCCGCCACAATTAAAGATGCACGGCCCGGTACACACGCAACGAAAACAAACGAGCTCAAGTGCCTATTGCGGTACCACCCTGGCCGTTCTGCCGGTGATATTAACCCGCACTTTCTGCCCGACGCTGAATAGCATATTCGGGTCTGCTTTCTGAACAATAGCAATGGTTTCACCCGAGTCCAGCCGGATTGTCAGGTTGACCCCGTTACTCTCCGAAAGGTTTTGTGACGCTTTGTTCCCGGCATAACCGCCCAGTACACCGCCACCAATTGCAGCAATATCCGAACCACTGCCACCACCGATTTTTGAACCGAGAATCCCACCAATTGCGGCACCGGCAAGCGTACCCACCACATTTTGCTCACCTTCGATCGAAACCGGATCAATCTGAATGATCGTGCCGTATTTCACCTGTTGGACCTGCTGCGCCTGAGAACGGCCATAGGTATTGCCATAAGGATTACTGCTGCATCCGCTAATGATCAGCGCTGCAATACACAGGGGTAAGAGTAAGTACTTCACAACATCACCTGCTCATTCACGTCATCTGAATCGCTCAAAGTATAGCAAGCTCCGAATTTCGCCAGTGACTAAACCTTGAGAGCCGTACAACCGGAACGGAACAATGCCTCACTTTCTCTGGCGCGATACCACTTCCTTCTGCAATGCTGCAATCAATGCGCTTAGCCCTTGCACCATCCACCCGCCTCCCTCAGAATCAGGGCTTTACTTTCCAACGGCAGTGAAGAGAGATTCATGGCAGACGAGCATCGGAAACAGGACAGATATAAAGCCAGACAGCAAAAAGTCAAAGATGAAGTGGACGCACGGGTCGCCGCAGCGAAAACGGAAAAAGGGCTGCTGCTGGTCATTACCGGCAATGGCAAAGGGAAGTCGACGTCTGGATTCGGCACCATTGCCCGTGCTGTGGGTCACGGCCAGAAATGTGGCGTAGGCCAATTTATCAAAGGCACCTGGGACAACGGCGAGCGCAATCTGCTGGCGCAGCATGAGGTCACTTTTGCCGTCATGGCAACCGGGTTTACCTGGGACACACAGGACAAAACGGCGGACACCCTCGCTGCTGAGAAAACCTGGGCAGCGTGCAAACACATGCTCACCGATGCCAGTTACGATGTGGTGCTGCTGGACGAGCTGACTTACATGCTGACCTATGGGTATCTGGATATTGATGAAGTACTGGAAACCATCGCCCAGCGTCCACCGGAACAGTCCGTGGTCGTGACCGGGCGCGGAGCACACCGGCGTCTGATTGAAATGGCCGACACCGTTTCCGAAGTGCGTAACGTTAAACACGCCTTTGAGAGTGGTATCAAAGCCCGCAAAGGCGTCGACTGGTAAGGATCAGGCGGGCGGATGTACCGCAGCGGTCTGGCAACCTTCAGAGACATGACACAAATCCGCATCAATATCCTGATTGCCAAGCAATCTCAGCCATAAAGAAGGCAAGTGCTTGATTCTGACGGCGGGTCTGTCTAACTGAACTGGCGGCTGAAGCTGCCAGTCAGTTTCAGACGTTTTGCTGGCGAACACAAACCGGAACGGCAGATAATCCACCATTCCCAACCTCAAATCGGTGGCAATCAGCTGGTCTTCCTGTACTTCGTATCGTACAAACTGATGCGTAAAGGTTTCCAGAGACTGCAATGTTGTCGGTTTATCCACTTGTACCGGCCACTCCCCACGGGGTTTGGCAATGAATGTCACTTCGCCAGTCTCATCCAGCAACGACGATAACCCTTCCCAATAATGATCGTCCCCCAGCACCACAATGCGCCAGAGCACGGTATTGAACGGCGTCGGCGTGAGAAACACAGGACGGCCTTCCAGCGCTGTACCTGCCAGCTGTTTTTCCACCCGGTGATCAATCCACTGCATTGCAACCACAGACCAGGCCAGATACAGGCTGGACACTATCAGTCCGGCCCTACACAGCCGGGCCATCCGATCCCGCCAGATCAGCGACGCAATCAGCACAATCAGCAAGGGCAACGTATAGAGCGGATCAATGATGAAGATACTGGCGACGGACACCGGCATTGGGAGCGGCCAGAACAGCTGCGTGCCATAAGCTGTGAAGGCATCCAGAATCGGATGAGTGATCAGACAGGCCGCAATCAGAAACCACAGATGACCAAAAGTGAACGATGATGTTCGCCATCGCTGCCAGCATAAGGTCAGCAAAAACGACAGCGGAAAGAGAACAAACAGTGAATGACTGAACCCGCGGTGTTTCACCATATCTGAAACCGGATCGCCATAATCAACCAGCACGTCCAGATCAGGAACCGTCCCGATCATCGCACCAGCCAGCAGCACTTTTGGCGAAGCCTTTTTTCCGGCAATCATGCCGGCAACCGCAGCGCCAAGGGCTGCCTGTGTTACTGAATCCAATGTCAATTCTCCGCAAAATTTTCACAGATTGTACCAGAAGAAACGGTCCCACAAGGAGCCTGCATTCAGCTCTTGATACAAAAACGGCCAGTGGCAGACACCACTGGCCGTTCAATCCCTGAAAAATCAGGTAATTAGTTAAACAAACCTTTGAGTAATTTATCTGCGGCATCTTTAACTTTGTCATCATCCGCTTTATCACCCAGCAGCTTGTCTAAACCACGCTGAACCTCTTTATTGGCTTTCTCTTCCAGGCGGTCTGCTTCTTTTTTCGCTTTCGCCTCAAGCTCTTTCGCGCGTTTGTCCAGTTCACTGTTCCGTTTAACCAGCTCTTTGAAATTAATGGCGTAATCCGGCGCTGACCAGGTGCCCTTAATATCCAGTGGCACGGTAATATCAGCGACTTCATCCACCGATTTACCGCCTTGTCCTTTACTGGTCGCCACCACAGCGGTGTCAATCTGGAAAGCCAGTGTCTGCTCAATGAAATTGGTATTACCTTTTCCATCAACACGCAGCAGCGGCGAGGCCAGATACATGTTATTGGTAGACGCTTTGCCATCTTTCAGCATGAAGGTCGCTGTCAGTGCAGAGAAATCGGTTTTCTTCGCTTCATCATTCAGCGTATCCGATTTGCCTTTCAGCTTGGCTTTAGCTTCACGAATCACCTTCGGAATATTAATGCCATTCACAGCACCATCGGCAAAGTTGATCGCCACCATTCCGTCCAGATTTTTCTTCAGACGAGATTCAGCCAACCCTCGACCGGCAATTTCGACGTCAATATTCCCCGTTCCCGCCAGCATGTCATTCTCGGCCACATCGACCAGCAGCGGCTGAACCTGCACGCCTTTGATCGACTGACTGACCTGATAAACCGGCAGCTTACCTGTTGCGTCCAGTTTGGCTTTTGCCATGATCGAACCGTCGTACAGATTCGCAGCAAATTTGTTCAGGCTGAACACACCGTTTTTGATTGCAATGGCCAGATCGACCTGACTCAGTTTGGCATTCGCTGCAATGAATCGGCCCACTTTCACGGTGCCAGCCACATCGAACTGTTTCAGCACCGACAGATCCGGCTCCACATCACTGGGTGCCGATTGCGCCGCAGGCGCCGACGCTTTTTCGTCATTTGCAGGTTCCGTCGCAGTCTCTTGCTTGGCTGCATCTTCCCCACCCGTCCAGCGATCCACATTGATTTCATCACTTTGCAGGTTGAAGCGGATCACAGGCACGGTTGCCAGCTGATACGATGCATCACCATTCAACGCCAGTTCATCCGCTTTCAGCGTCAGTTGGCTGAGTTTCGCCAGACTGGTTTGCAGATCGTAAGATGCATCTCCCGCAACAGAGACTTTCATTTCCGGACGCGGCAGCGCTGCACCTTTCAGATCGGTTGCCAAATCCAGCTCCTCAACGGAGATCTGGTTTTTAGCCTGATTCACTTTCAAACGAAGTTGTCCCTGCGCGTCAAAGGCTAAGTCCGGTATTTCCCCTTTTGCCGATAAGCTCAGATTTCCCCAATCGCCCAGTACAAATTGATCCAGTTTTATGGTGACATTGTCCAGTTGGGTGCCCGCCTGCGTCAGTCCCGCCGTCAGTTCAGTCTCGCGCAAGGCCGCATCATCCAGGGTTTCAGCAATACGCAGTCCGGTTTGCCCTTTCGCCGTAAAACGCATCCCGCCGTTCTGTCCGGCCAGATCAAAGCGCAGATCCGCCCACTCCCCCGGGGCAAACTGACTCAGATTCAGGTTCAGTGCATCCAGCGCGGTCACCGTACCGGCTTGATCGTCTCGAATGGTCACACTGGCATTCTCCAGCGCAATCCCCGCCAGACTGATCACCCATTTCTCACCAGTTGCCGTTTCACCTTCTGCAACCACCTCGCCCTGCTCCGAGGACGCCGTTTCGTTTTGCGGCAGATTCTGTGCTGGCGATGGCGGCTCAGCAGCAGCCTCTCCGGTCAGCCCATCAAGGTTGCTGACCCCGTCTTTGCGCGTCTGAATAAACACACGGGCATCTTTCAGCGTCACCTGTCCGATTTCCAACCGGTTCGACAGTAACGGCAACACAGAAACCGACACACCCGCGTCGTTAAACTGAACCAGATTGGATTCTGCAAATCCTGCCGGGTTGCGAAATTCCGTCCGGCCAATGCTAAACCCGATACTCGGGAAAAAACGCCAGCCGATATCCCCTTCAATCACCAGATCACGACCCGTCGCTTTTTTAACCTGTTCAGCAATCAAAGGCTTGAACTGATTCGGATCCACCAGCGTGACCAGCACGCCAATCCCCACGACGATCACCAGTACGATCGCCAGCAGTATATAAAGAATTTTCTTCATGATGTCCTCGGAAGCCTGCGCTTGCGTGTCAGATTGAATGGCTGATGACACAAAAAATGCCAACAAAAAAGTCATAACATTGGCTTCATTAAAGCAAAAAATCAGGCCACCGTTAAGGTGGCCTGATAAAACTGGATGCGATTTAAAGCCAATTTTACAAACTCAGCTGTGTTTTTTCTCGTCTTCGTTGATTCGGCTGGCGACTGCGCCCTGCTGATTCTTATATTTCGCGTTCGCTCGCTTGTTATACGGCTTCTCCGCCGAGCCCGACAGAATTTCGAAACTCAGCGCGCCAATTGGCATATGCGGGCGTAAAGCCAGCGGCAAACGACCACTGTTGTAAAATTCCAGTACAATCCGGCCTTCCCAGCCCGGATCAATCCGATGAGCGGTTACATGGACCATCAGCCCCAGACGGGCCAGTGATGAACGACCGTCCAGCCAGCCGACAATATTGTCCGGCAGCGTTACCGACTCATGAGTGACTGCCAGTGCCAGCTGGCCCGGATGCAGAAAGAACGCATCGCCATCGTTCACTTCAATTTCATCGCTCATGACTTTTTCAAGTTGGGTAGCAACATCTTCTTTTTTCCCGGACAAGTCGATGTATGGCGCACCATGATCATTAAAAATCCGGAACTTATTGCCCAGCGTTACATCGACAGTCAAACCACTGATCACATCGTTTGACGGACGGGGTTCAATACTGATTTTACCTTCATCAAGATAAGTCTTGATGTCCTTGTCACAGAGTCTCATGTTGCGGATTATCTCCAGGGCGAAAATCAAAATCTTTACAAATCTCAGGCGGAACGCCTGCTTTGCCGACACTATAACCAGCAGCATCCGTTCCGTCTATCTTTCAGGCGGTTCGCTGAAGCTGGGTCGCGCTTTCTGCTGAACCACCAGAAAAAGAGACAAAAAAGCTGATCTCAGTCAGCCTTTTGGAATCATTAAGCTTTCAGCAGCCGGGCGATGTGTGCTTTGAGCACATCAATGGCAATTCGGTTTTTGCCACCGCGAGGTACGATAATGTCCGCATATTGCTTAGAAGGTTCAATAAACTGCATGAACATCGGGCGAACCGTTTTCTGATACTGCTGCAGTACAGATTCCATGGTGCGGCCACGCTCAGCCACATCACGCTGCAGGCGGCGCAGTAAACAGATATCCAGTGGGGTGTCCATAAAGACAGTCGCATGCATCAGATTGCGAAGGCGCGGGTCGGTCAGCAGCAGAATCCCTTCCAGAATGATCACTTTTTTCGGGGTCAGTGTGGTGGTTTGCTGCGTACGGGTGTGTTCACTGTAGCTGTATTGCGGTACTTCAACGGCTTCGCCACGGATCAGTGTTTCCAGATGATCGCACAGCAAGTCGTGATCCAATGCATTGGGGTGATCGTAATTCGTTTTGACCCGCTCTTCCATGCTCAGGTGACTTTGATCGTTATAGTAGCAATCTTCCGTAATAACACCGATCTGTTGATCGCCCACTTTTTCTTTCAACTCATGGTATACGGTTCTGGCGATCAGGCTCTTACCGGATGCAGAGGCACCTGCAATCCCGATAATAACGCACTGGTGTGAATGTTCAGACATATCAGAAAGCACCTGTAAGATTATCTAGCGGGTCTTTTACTCAAGTCGGTTCATACCGGACAATTTTTGCCAGCACTATACTGCAAGTAAAAAATAAACCGCCTGATTATAAGGAGTTGATGGCTGGGATGCCAGAGTAAATGCGATCTTAATCGCAATACATTGTGTAAATGCAACGACACCCCAGCCAAAAACAGTTAAATCAGCTGCATTTACAGGGTCGTGATACGGATTTGTTCTGCCACAGGTTGCCCATGCCAATAGAGTCGGCTGGCGACTCGGCCTGCCAGTTCAAGATAAGCCTGCGCATGTTCACTGTCTGGCGCAGCGGCGACGGTCGGCACTCCCTGATCAATATCTTCACGAATCCGGATGTGAAGCGGCAATTGGGCCAGTAAGGGCACAGCATAGTCACGCGCCATTTTCTCTGCCCCCCCTGTGCCGAAAATTGCTTCATGATGCCCGCACTGGCTGCAAATGTGATAGCTCATGTTCTCGACCACACCGACCACAGGAACATGTACTTTCTGGAACATATTTACGCCTTTAATTGCATCTGCCAGCGCAAGATCCTGAGGCGTCGTAATCACCACCGCGCCGGTGACCGGCATTTGCTGCGACATCGTGAGCTGGATATCCCCGGTGCCCGGCGGCATATCCACCACCAGATAATCCAGATCCGGCCACAGGGTTTCATTCACAATCTGCGACAAAGCTTTGGATGCCATCGGCCCACGCCACACTGTCGCATTCTCGGCTGGCACCAGATAACCCACTGAGTTTGTATAAAGGCCATGAGCCGCCACGGGCGACATCAGCTTCCCGTCCGGTGATGTCGGTTTTTCTTCCGCCGCGCCCAGCATTAAAGGGACTGAGGGGCCATAGATGTCTGCATCCAGTAACCCGACTTTCGCGCCCAGCGCCTTTAAGCCAAGCGCCAGATTCACGGCCGTGGTCGATTTTCCGACCCCGCCTTTCGCTGAACTGACCACCAGCACATTCTTCACGCCTTTCAGCAAGGGCTTGTCACCCGCAGCCAGCGGCGACACCCGCACGGCAATGTCGACACTCAACTGTGGGACCAACTGCCGGGCTTGCTGATCCGCAATCCAGTCGGCCAGTGTCTCCGCCAGCGATGCCGCAGCAAAAGGAATCGTAATTTTCAGTTGCGTGGTGTCCTGCTGCCATTGGACGATACCAGGGGTATCAGCCCATTCATGTTGCAGCCAAGGGTGCGAAAACTGATTCAGCCACGCGCAAACAGCGGCCTGACTCTCGAATGGACCTGCTGCAGAAATATTGGCCATTGGAATTACCTGCTCCGTTCAATGATATACGCTGCATTTATCCTAACACTTTCCATCCCGGACAGCGCCACTTGTCAGACTATGAATCACGTCGGCCTTGGGGTAGTATTCAAGGCTTATCATCTTTTTTACCCATCATGAGCGAATAGAGAAAATATGGCTGCAAACCCAAGAAAAATTCTGGTGACCTGCGCCCTGCCGTACGCAAACGGTTCTATCCACCTTGGCCACATGCTTGAGCATATCCAGGCGGATATCTGGGTGCGCTATCAGCGCCTTCGCGGCAACGAAGTTCACTTCATCTGTGCGGACGACGCACACGGCACACCAATCATGCTGAAGGCCCAACAGATGGGAATGGAGCCAGAGCAAATGATTGCCGAAGTGAGCAAAGAGCACCAGGCGGATTTTGCTGGCTTCGATATCAGTTTCGATAACTATCACAGTACGCATTCCGAAGAGAACCGCGAACTGTCTGCATTTATTTATACCGAACTGAAGAAAAACGGCTTTATTACCAGTCGTACCATCTCTCAGCTGTTCGACCCTGAAAAAGAAATGTTCCTGCCGGATCGTTTCGTAAAAGGCACCTGCCCGAAATGTAAAGCAGAAGATCAGTACGGTGACAACTGTGACAACTGTGGCGAAACCTACAGCCCGACTGATCTGATTCACCCAAAGTCTGCAGTCTCTGGTGCGACACCGATCATGAAAGACTCGGTGCACTTCTTCTTTGATCTGCCTCAGTTTGAAACCATGCTGCAAAGCTGGACCAAATCCGGTGCGCTGCAGGAAGAAACAGCCAATAAAATGCAGGAATGGTTCGATGGCGGCCTGCAACAGTGGGATATCTCCCGTGATGCGCCTTACTTCGGCTTTGAAATTCCGGGGGAAACCGGCAAATACTTCTATGTTTGGCTGGACGCGCCGATCGGCTACATGGGCTCATTCAAAAACCTGTGTGACAAGCGCGACGACCTGAACTTTGATGAGTTCTGGCAGAAAGACAGCCAAACCGAGCTGTATCACTTCATCGGTAAAGACATTGTTTACTTCCACAGCCTGTTTTGGCCAGCGATGCTGGAAGGTGCGGGTCTGCGTAAGCCGAGCAATGTTTTTGTGCACGGCTATGTCACCGTCAACGGTGCCAAGATGTCGAAATCCAAGGGCACGTTCGTGAAAGCGAGTACCTACCTTGATCATCTGGATCCTGAATGCCTGCGCTATTACTACGCAGCGAAGCTCAACAGCCGCATTGATGATCTGGATCTGAATCTGGAAGATTTCAGTCAGCGTGTGAACAGCGATGTAGTGAACAAGATCGTCAACCTGGCTTCCCGAAACGCTGGTTTCATCACCAAACGTTTCGACGGCAAACTGGCGGACACATTTGCCGAACCTGCGCTGTATCAGGAATTTGTCGCCGCCGCAGACCGAATCGCAGACTTGTATGAGAGCCGTGAATTTGGCCGTGCGATTCGTGAAATCACAGCGCTGGCTGACAAAGCGAACCAGTATGTTGACGAAAAAGCACCTTGGATCGTCGCCAAGGAAGAAGGTAAAGATGCAGAACTGCAAGCGATCTGCTCTGTGGGCCTGAACCTGTTCCGCGTGCTGATGACCTACCTGAAGCCTGTGATGCCGAAACTGGCGGAACGTGTCGAAGCTTTCCTGAACGAAACACTCACCTGGGAAGGCATTGCACAGCCGCTGACGGGACATGAGATTTCTAAGTTCAAGGCCCTGTTCAACCGTATCGACGGTAAGCATATTGAAGCCATGGTGGAAGCCTCTAAAGAAGATGCTGCCGCCGAAAAAGCCGCGGTTGCCAAACCTGCTGCCGGACCATTAGTGGAAGAGCCAATTGCAGATGAAATCGAGTTCGATGACTTTGCGAAAGTGGATCTGCGCATTGCGAAAATCATCAGTTGTGAGTCTGTACCAAAGGCAGACAAGCTGCTGAAATTCCAGCTGGATATCGGTGGGGAAACCCGTCAGGTGTTCTCTGGCATTAAGTCGGCATACAATCCGGAAGATCTGGTCGGTAAACTCACCGTTGTTGTGGCTAACCTGAAACCGCGGAAAATGAAATTCGGGATGTCCGAAGGCATGATTCTGGCCGCTGGCCCTGGCGGTAAAGATCTGTGGCTGCTTGAACCACATGACGGTGCACAACCGGGCATGCGTGTGATGTAACCCATCGGCTGGACAGTCTGAACCTCTCATCTGAAAAAGGAGCGAAAGCTCCTTTTTTTTATGTATCGGACACACGCAGCACTTTTTCATGCCCGCCCTACCCAAGACGTATCCAGACGCGTATAAAGTCTGCCTGTATCCCAAAGGTCAGACGATATCACTAAAAAATGCTTGCTATATCAGTATATAAAGCAACCAAAGCGTTTCTGATTTGTTAACCAATATGGTCTGTTGATAACAATTAACTCAATAAAATGTGATCTCAGACAAGATTTAAATCATGGCATTGATTTTACATCGCAACTTCGCCAGCGGAACTGGTAATCTGCTCCGCGCTCTGAGGATCAAAGAACAGAGCAATCATACCCAAGTGGCTTCAGGATGCTGACTCAGCAAGATGACACCCATGCTGTGTACGGGTGCGATGAAACCCTCATCGCATCGCAGCGCCGATTCAAGCATGAAGAACTAGCAAGCTCCCCCTATCAGAGCCCGTTCACGAAGCAACATCGCTGCCAGCACTCTATCAAACCACTTGGATATAAAATAATAAGGAGTGTTCTTTCATGAAAACCCAACCTAAAAAACTATCCCTGACTGCCCGGATCATCATCGGTATGATTTTAGGGATAATGACCGGATTCGTGATTCGCGAGTTTCTGTCAGATATCACTTTTGTACACGACTATATCGTCGACGGCTTGTTTGAAGTCGGTGGTTCCATTTTTATTGCCAGCCTGAAAATGCTGGTCGTTCCCTTGGTTTTTGTCTCTCTGGTCTGCGGGACCAGCACACTGAGTGACATCAGCACACTCGGCCGCTTGGGTGGTAAAACCCTGGCCTTCTATCTGACCACCACCGCCATCGCCATTACCCTGGCGCTGACCATGGGGACCATTGTCCAGCCTGGTGCAGGTGCTGATCTGGGTGCTGCAACAGCGTTTGAAGCCAAAGAAGCGCCGACGCTGGGTCAGGTCATCATTGGCATGTTCCCGACCAACCCGATTAACTCAATGGCTCAGGGCAATACCCTGCAGATCATCGTGTTTGCGATCCTGTTCGGTATTGCGATCAGCGCAGCCGGTAAAGCCGGTGAACGGATTGCAGGCGTCTTTAATGACCTGAATGAAGTGATCATGAAGCTGGTCGCACTGCTGATGCACATTGCCCCTTTCGGTGTTTTCTTCCTGATGGCAAAACTGTTCACCACCTTGGGACTGGACGCCATTGAAAGCCTGATGAGCTATTTTGCTGTCGTGAGTGGCACACTGATTCTGCATGCCCTGCTCACCTATGGCCTGATGCTGAAGCTGTTCACCGGTCTGAGTCCGTTGACGTTCTTCAAAAAGATGGAAGATGCAGTCATGTTTGCTTTCTCAACGGCATCTTCGAACGCAACCATTCCCGTGACCATGGAAACGGCGACCAAGCGTCTGGGGGTCAGCAACAAAGTTGCTTCCTTCACGGTACCGCTGGGCGCAACGATTAACATGGATGGCACTGCAATCATGCAAGGTGTCGCCACGGCCTTTATTGCGCAGGCGTTTAATGTAGACCTGACCATGGGCGACTATCTGGCCGTGATCATGACAGCGACTCTGGCTTCTGTCGGCACTGCAGGTGTACCAGGAGTCGGCCTGATCATGCTGGCGATGGTGCTGAATCAGGTGGGTCTGCCGGTCGAAGGCATTGCTATGATTATGGGTGTTGACCGTCTGCTGGACATGATACGTACCGCCGTCAATATCACAGGCGACAGTGTCGTCACCTGTATCGTCGGTAAATCTGAAAAAGAAATGGACATCGCGCGCTATCACGATCCTCACGCCGGTGAGAAAGACGAAGAAGTTCACTTGCACAAAGCTTAATCAGCCAAGCGAACGTGATCAGCAACGCCAGTCTTCCAAGACTGGCGTTTTTTATCAAACGGCTTTCAATCAGAAGTTGATTCAGGGACAACCCGTTTCCAGTCCGGCTTCATGTCAATCACAATCCACTGCTCTTTTGCTGCCACGGGCAACGCTTTCTCCAACCGACCCACCGCTGATTCATTATCGTAGGCCCACTCCCGCTCAGCATCGAAATGCCCTGGAACAGGGGGTTTCAGTCCGGTAACAGGCTGAGTGCTTCACTTCGCCTTTCAGCCCGATCTGACAGGAAATCTATTCAATCAATCAGAGGCTTATCCCAGAGTCAAGGTATCTGGCATGCACCGGATCAACGCACTCCTCCCCGCCACTCGCACCAAAAGAGTGCAACAAAAAAATTCTGGATGGCTGACCCGATTGCGTTCAACCCATATTTCGCGGCATTGGCTCACTTTATCTTCGATTGAAATACTGGCTCAGTTTTTGCGTTAACCCGATAGCAGGCTTTGCCATGACCCTGCGGGCTGGCATGGCGTGCGTTCGGAATCACGTCGTTAAGAAACTGCCGCAAGCTTCAACAAGCTGACTCAAAAACAGAATCAAAACGTCAAAGAGGAACAACAAAGTATCTATGCCGTCCACCGGGCATCTAAGGAGTCGATATGTGGATTATTCTCGGTTTAACACTCACAGTGCTGGCGCTCACCGTCTGGTACTTCTATAACAAGCAACAACTGGCGCAAACCGAAGCCCATTTCGACCAGATCCTCGGGCTGCGACAGCTCATTCAGCTCTTACGCCAGCACAGGCGTCTGACTCACAGCCAGCTGATGAAACACTCAGAGATGACAATCCCTGAATGGACAGAGCAGGACGCCATTCAGCATTTGAGCAACCAGTTGGTCAGCCAGGCCAGCCTGGAACAAAAGCCGATGTACCGGATTCTGCATCAGAACCTGCAACAACTTGCAAATGAATGGCCGCGGTATTCTTTGTCGCGCAATCAGGCCATTCATGGCAAAAGTATCCGGCATGCCATGTACCTGATCGACGATCATCTGACGACATCCATGTTGCTGGCCGATAGACCAAACCTGTTTGAGCAGTATCAGCAGTTCTGGCCGGTAACCCTGAATGCTCTCGATACGCTGGCACAATTCCGGGCAACCGTGGGCTCGTTTCACCCCGAGAGTCATAAAGAAGAAATATTGCTCCGGCGTCATCTGCATTTGCTGCAGCGTCGTCTGGGCCAGATGAATCTGATGCTGAAAGTTCCGGGTCCGTCATTAATGGCCGATCAGTTGGAGCAGGATTTAACAACACTGCTCAACAGCACAACCGCCACCAAAGCCTGCAGACTGGCGCTGTACAAGTTTTCACTGAGTCTGTCGGACCACATTTTTTACCTGTTCGATGCCAAACTGATGGAGATCGCGCACGGACTGTCCATTGAAGACTTCCCCATTGACATCCAGGCGAGCCTGACGCCATTACTCGCAAAATTCAGCCACGAAAAAATCAAGGCTGAGCCAAAGCAACTTCAGGCCTGAATGCCGAACAAAAAAGAACCCAGCCAATTGGCTGGGTTCTTGATTTTCAATTCATTGCGTTGGTGATCAGCCGATATGTGTCTGGCCACCCATGTACGGACGCAGGACTTCAGGGATTTCAATCCGGCCATCCGCCTGCTGGTAGTTTTCCAGCACAGCAACCATGGTACGCCCTACAGCCAGACCAGAACCATTCAGGGTATGAACCAGCTCAGGTTTCTTCTCGCCTTTACGACGGAAACGCGCCTGCATCCGGCGGGCTTGGAAATCACCCACATTCGAGCAAGAAGAGATTTCACGGTACGTATTCTGTGCTGGCAACCAGACTTCCAGATCGTAAGTCTTCATCGCGCCGAAGCCCATGTCGCCGGTACACAGAATCACTTTACGGTATGGCAGTTCCAGCAGTTGCAGAACTTTCTCAGCCTGGCTAGTCAGTTCTTCCAGTGCAGCCATCGAATCTTCCGGACGGGTGATCTGAACCAGTTCCACTTTGTCGAACTGGTGCATACGGATCAAACCACGGGTATCACGACCATAAGAACCGGCTTCTGAACGGAAACATGGTGTATGGGCCGTCATCTTGATTGGCAGCTCAGCTTCATCAACGATGGTATCGCGAACCATATTCGTCAGCGGCACTTCAGCAGTTGGAATCAGCGACATACCAACGCCTTCTTCAGTCGCCGGCTTGGTGTTAAACAAGTCTTCGCCAAATTTTGGCAGCTGGCCTGTGCCATACAGGCTGTCGTGATTCACCAGGTACGGTACATACATTTCGGTGTAGCCGTGCTCTTGTGTGTGCAGGTCCAGCATAAACTGCGCCAGAGCACGGTGCAGACGGGCAAACTGACCTTTCATCACGATGAAGCGTGAACCCGATAGTTTTACTGCGCTGGCGAAATCCAGACCTTCGCCCATCTCACCCAGATCGACGTGATCTCTGACTTCAAAATCAAAAGACTTTGGCTCGCCCCAGCGAGAGATTTCAACGTTCTCGTCTTCGTCTTTTCCAACCGGTGCAGAGGCATCCGCAAGGTTTGGAATCGACATTTCAATCTCGCTCAGCTGTGCCTGAATCTCAGACAGCGCTTTTTTCGCGTCATCCAGCTCAGAACCCAGACCTGCCACTTCAGCCATGACTTTGTCGGCTTCTTCGTGCTCGCCTTTTCCTTTCAGCTGACCAATCAACTTCGAGCGGGAATTACGCTGGGACTGCAGTTCTTCCGTTTTGACCTGGATCGATTTACGTTGCTCTTCCAGGGAACGAAGGGTGTCTACATCAAGGATAAATCCACGTTGCGCTAATTTTTCTGCTGTCGCGTCCAGCTCAGTTCGAAGAAGTTTTGAATCTAGCATGCTAATCCTGTGCTCGTCATAGAATGTTGCACAAAGTTTAACCCGATTGCGGGTTAAATCAGTTGAAATCTGAGTACGTTAGAATTTCTAACGTGAGTTCACAAAAGATACCCAAAAAGCCCGGTTATTGATAGCGTTTCTGCGGGCTTTTTGCATCCAGAGAAGCCAGATAATCCAGCTTTTCACGAATTTTACCCTCGAGACCACGTTCTGTCGGCTGATAATACCGCTGACTTTGCATTTCCGGCGGTAAATAACACTCACCCGCAGCGTAAGCACCGGGTTCATCATGCGCGTAGCGGTACTCGGCACCGTACCCTAAATCTTTCATCAGTTTCGTCGGGGCATTTCTCAAATGGGGCGGCACCTCGAAATCCGGTAAATTGGCGGCATCGGCTTTGGCCTGTTTAAAGGCGGTATAGACGGCGTTACTTTTGGGCGCACAGGCCAAATACACAATCGCCTGTGCAATCGCACGTTCCCCTTCATAGGCGCCCACCCGGGTAAAGCAATCCCAGGCCGCAATCGCAACCTGCATCCCCCGGGGATCTGCATTGCCGACATCTTCTGAAGCAATCGCCAGCAAACGGCGGGCAACATACAAGGGATCGCACCCCGCCTGCAGCATCCGGGCATACCAGTACAGGGCCCCGTCCGGACTCGATCCCCGAATGGATTTATGCACCGCAGAAATCATGTCGTACCAGAGATCGCCTTTGTTATCGAAGCGGGTGACTTTCTCTCCTGCGACTTCGGCCAGCAAATCCAGCGTGATGACTTTCTTGCCCTGCGCTTCCTCCGCCATATCTGCCAGCAACTCAAGATAATTCAGCGACATCCGGGCATCACCGTTCACCAATTCCGCCAGACTCTCTTTCACATCCGGTGCAAATGCCAAATGTTCCGCCTGAATGCCGCGCGTTTGATCGGCCAGCGCCTGATCAATCACCGTCAGAATGTCGTCTTTGGTCAGGGATTTCAGTTTGTAAACCCGCGCCCGGGACAACAAGGCGTTATTGAGCTCGAAAGAAGGGTTTTCAGTGGTCGCGCCAATGAAGGTGACGGTGCCATCTTCAATATGCGGCAGGAAAGCGTCCTGCTGACTTTTATTGAAGCGATGTACCTCGTCTACAAAAAGAATGGTTCTGCGACCGGCATGCTGATTCTGATGTGCTTTATCAATCGCCGCACGAATATCTTTCACCCCAGAGGTTACCGCAGACACCCGCTCCACTTCTGCGTTGGCATAATGTGCGGCAACTTCAGCCAGCGTGGTTTTCCCTGTCCCCGGCGGGCCCCACAGAATCATGGAATGCAAGTGACCGGCTTCCAGTGCACGACGCAGGGGCTTTCCTGATCCCAGAATGTGCTGCTGACCGACATATTCTTCCACCGTTCTTGGCCGCATCCGGGCAGCAAGCGGTCGAAAATCCGAGGAAAAATTAAGACTGAAGTTATCCACGCTGACCTTCCAAAACTGAAAAAGGCGGTATTCCTACCGCCTGAGATGATTCGCCTATTGTATACCCAAAGCGCAATCAGCGCTTGTCGTCCAGCTCCACCCCCGGTGGCGGTGTAAAGCTGTACTGTTTGCGGTCCTGTGTGCCGCGCGCAAATTTCGCAAAGCGGAACTGGCTGCGCTGACCATCCTGTTCCTCAACCGAGAAGCCACGGACCTGACCATCCTGACCGACTGTGACCACAAACTTTCCGGTCACAGCCGCGCTGTCTTTCGGAGTCAGGGTAAAGGTGTCGGCGGTCTGAACAACATGATACTTTGCCCAGTCCCGGTTCTGGTTGCGGATCAGCAGCACAAAAGGCGTCTGTTCAGTCGCATCTTCCAGTTTCATGGCAGTCACCTGCTCAACCATCGGGGTGTAGTACCAGAGGGTACGACCATCAGAAACCAACAGGTTTTCATCCGGTAAATCCGCATGCCAGCGGAACAGGTTCGGCCGCTGAACGGAAACTTTTCCCTGACCTTCAACGAGAACTTCGCCGTCCGGGCTGGTGACTTTTTGCGTAAAGTCCGCACTGAAGGCATCCACTTTCCCTAAACGCTGGCTCAATTCCTGCTGTGCGCTGGCAAACGCCAGCCCCGGCAGCAAGGCAGCAGCCAGTAACAGTCGCTGAATCGTTTTTGTCACGGGTTGAATTGTCATCATTCATTAATCTCCTGTTGGCGCGGGCGCCAGAACTTCCCGGTTCCCGTTATGGCCCGGCGGGCTCACAATGCCATGGGCTTCGAGCTGCTCGACAATACGTGCAGCACGGTTATAACCAATTTTAAAGCGGCGCTGAACACCGGAAACTGAACCCCGGCGGCTTTCTGCAACGAAGGCTGCGACCTGATCAAACAACTGATCCAGATCGTCGTCACCGCCTGCAGAGGATTCACCCGGCAGCATGGCTTCAGCGCCCTGATCCGCATTCAAAATGCCATCAATGTATTGAGGTTTGCCGCGTGCTTTCCAGTCATTAACCACGTTATGAACATCATCATCCGATGCAAACGCACCGTGAACCCGAACGGTATGGCTCTGACCCGCTGGCAGGTAGAGCATGTCCCCCATCCCCAGCAAAGACTCCGCCCCGCCCTGATCCAGAATGGTCCGTGAGTCCGTCTTGGTTGAGACGGTAAATGCCATCCGGCTTGGAATATTGGCTTTAATCAGGCCAGTGATCACATCCACGGAAGGCCGCTGGGTTGCCAGTACCAGATGAATGCCGGAAGCACGCGCTTTCTGTGCCAGTCGGGCAATCAGCTCTTCCACTTTCTTACCAACGACCATCATCAAATCGGCAAACTCATCCACTATGACCACAATACTTGGCATTTTCTCCAACAGAGGGGGATGTTCGTCTAAAGTATCGCCAGGTCGCCACAACGGGTCGTGAATTGGGTGGCCCGCCGCCGCCGCTTCTTTCAGCTTGGCATTGAAGCCCGCCAGATTCCGGACACCCACGGCAGCCATCAGCTTATAACGGCGTTCCATTTCGCCCACACACCAGCGCAGCGCATTGCCTGCGTCTTTCATGTCGGTGACCACTTCCGTCAGCAGGTGCGGAATGCCTTCATAAATCGACAATTCCAGCATTTTGGGGTCGATCATGATGAAACGACAGTCTTCCGGCTTACATTTGTAAAGCAGGCTGAGGATCATCACGTTCACCCCGACAGACTTACCGGAACCCGTCGTACCCGCCACCAGCAAGTGCGGCATTTTGCTCAGGTCCGCCACCACGGCTTCACCGGCAATGTCGTAACCCAGTACGATCGGCAGTGCACTGCGCATATTCTGGAAGCGGTCGCTGGCCAGCACTTCAGACATATAAACCGTTTCACGACCTTCATTCGGTAGTTCCAGACCGATGTAAGGTTTACCCGGGATCACTTCGACAACACGAACCGCAATCGCAGACAGCGCACGAGCGAGGTCTTTCGCCAGACCCGAAATCCGGCTGACTTTAACCCCCGGCGCCAGATCCAGCTCATAACGGGTAATCACCGGGCCCGGATAAATCCCGACAACCTTGGCTTTAATTTTGTAATCGGCCAGTTTGGATTCCACCAGCCGGGCCGTCTGTTTCAGCTCTTCATCACTGGTTGGCTGAACATTCTGCTGCGGAGGCTGCAGCAAATCCAGTGTTGGCATGGGTGAAGTTGGCTTGGGTAAATCCACATCTTTTTTCATCAGGAACGGATTATCGAGACCTGCAGCATAGGCCTGTTGCTGCTGTGCCTCCTGCGCCTCACGAATCTTGCGCTGGAAAGCCTCTTCATCGCTTTCTTCGTCGTCAAAGGTGACATCACCGTCTTCATCGGCATGGGTCTCTGCTGCGGCTCGTTCCAGCTCAGACATACCGTCATGGACGCCAATTTCTATCTCGCCATCCGCAAGCAGATGATCAGCCGTCTCAGGTTCAACTTCATCATCTTCAGAATCCCAGGGCGGCGTATCGGTCACTGCAGGCTGCGGCGGCGCTGATGGCTGAGATTGAGGTTCAAACTGAGATTGCGGCACAGCAGACGGCGTTGGTTGCGGACTTTCATCAACCAGAGACAAATCGCCCAGCACCGGATCCACATCCTCGGGTTCTTGAGGTTTCTCAGCAGCCGGATGGACAGTCTCCGGTGCTTTCTCTGTGTCATAGATACTGAAATCATCATTGTCGGCTAATTGTGACTGCAGCGCTTCAATGCTCAGGTCGGCCGCTTCAGGATTTGTGCCCAGCGGCTGATGATTGGATACAGGCGCTGACTTCGTGCGCTCCGGCATCACAATTGAAGGTTCAGATTCAGGCTGAGGTTTCATGTTGGGTTCAGGCTGAGCCGGTTTCTGCGGTGTCGCAACCGCGATCGCCGGCTCAGGCACCGGAGAGACCTCCGCGGTTCGGATCGGCGTGGGTGTATAAGCAACCCGCTCTGCCGGACGTTTCAACAACACGTCATCGTCATCGATAACGCTTTCCTCTGCTGCTGGCGGCGATAATCGGGCCGCGTAAGCCGTCTGGCTTTCATCCGGAATTTCTGCCGCAAAAGGCGTCAGAGTTTGCACCGGCTCACCGCGAATTTTATTGAGCAGCCATCCCAGCATGCCCAATGTCGTTTCACCGATACCATCGACCACTCGCAGCCAGGAAATCCCCGTCAGCAGCGTAAAACCCACGGCCCACAGGAACATCAGGACCAGCGTAGTGCCGAGCAGGTTGAACAGTGGCAGCGTCAGATTCGCAACGACATCGCCGATCACGCCACCGGAAGAGAAATACCAGATATCATCAAAGTTGAGATCCGCCAGACCACAACTGGTCAGAAATAAAACCAGCAGGCCAAGCAGGCGCGTGCCATAAATCATCAGATCCGGCGATGATGGCTCCTGACGGCGACGGAAAAATATCCAGGTCGTCCCCAGAATGACAATCGGCAACGGATAAGCCAGAGAACCAAATGTGAAAAAGAAAGTGTCAGCAACCAGCGCACCAAAAGCACCGGCTTTGTTCTGGACGGGTCCTTCCCAAGCGGTTTGAGACCATGACGGGTCTGCCGGATCAAAGCTCACCAGCGCGACCATAAGATACACAGCGGCCAAAATACCGATGATCAGAAAACTCTCGAATAAACGCTGCCCACCCGACAGACGTACAGGCTGAGATTTGCCTTTTACCTTCCTCAAAAAAACTCTCCGGTCTTGCTAAAACTGACTGTAAGCCGGGGGAAATCAACAGGAACCCAGCTGATGAAACGTATCAACATGTTTGATGTTACTGGCCTATCTTATACCACTTCACTGGTAATGTTACCCGCCTGAAAAAATGTGGAAGCAAAGTATGAAAACCTGTGGTGCGGCAGGTGTCTCATCCCGCCGTCAGTCCTCATCTACCTTGATTGTAGTGGCTTGATAACACAAATAATTCATCTGAATGTCAATTCAATGATGAGTTGCAGTTTTTTTCAGCAAAATGAGACGAAAAAAGTTTCAGGCCGCAGAAACAATTCAAGCGGCACGAGGGCCGCTTGAATTCATTAGGGAAGCAGGTTCAGGGTCAGTTTGCCCGAGGGACGCTTAACGGGTTTTAATGACCAGGTTATTCGTTTGCTTCACTTCTTCCATCACCACGTAAGTCCGGGTGTCATTCACGCCCGGTAAGCGCAGCAGGGTTTCCCCGAGCAGCTTACGGTATGCAGACATGTCCGATACGCGGGTTTTAAGCAAGTAGTCGAAATCACCGGATACCAGATGACATTCCTGAATGTCTTCCAGCTCCTGAACAGAACGGTTGAACTGTTCGAACACATCTGGCGCGCCACGGTTTAGCGTAATTTCTACAAAAACCAGCAGCGAAGCATCAAGATATTGCGGGTTCAGCAGCGCAGTATAACCACTGATATAGCCCTGACGCTCAAGACGACGTACACGCTCCAGACAAGGGGTTGGTGACAGGCCAACGCGTTTCGACAACTCAACGTTTGAAATTCGGCCGTCTTTCTGAAGTTCATTCAGAATGTTGCGGTCTATACGATCCAACTCCTTGGAGGGTTTCTTTTTGGTATCTACCATTTTTTATTCCACCTTTTTACTTCCTTGCAATAAAATATATTACATCTACGAGTTATTTAGTATCAAATACTCTTTTAGTCAAACTATACTGCCAATAGCTCTGTCATTTCAACCTTGTCCATAGCTAACCCTGCTAAAACGATCAAGGAGCACAGCATGATCATCGGTGTGCCTAAAGAAATCAAAGACCATGAATACCGCGTCGGTCTTGTCACCAGTAGTGTCAGAGAGCTTGTCTCGCTGGGCCATCAGGTATTCGTTGAAACCCAGGCTGGCGCAGGTATAGGGTTGTCCGATTTAGACTATCAGTCTGCGGGGGCAACCATTCTTTCAACTGCTTCAGAAGTTTTTACCAGATCAGAGCTGATTATTAAAGTAAAAGAACCCCAAGCGGTCGAAAGAGCAATGCTTCGCGAAGGACAAATCCTCTTTACTTATCTGCATCTGGCCCCGGATTATGAACAGACAAAAGACCTGATTCAGAGCAAATCTATTTGTATTGCTTATGAAACGGTCAAAGACAACAAAGGGCGCCTTCCCCTGCTCGCCCCCATGTCAGAAGTGGCGGGGCGAATGTCGGTTCAGGCTGCCGCACAAACGCTGGAAAATTCTCAGGGTGGCAGAGGTTTACTGCTCAGTGGCGTGCCGGGTGTCGACCCGGCAAAAGTGCTGATTCTTGGCGGTGGTGTTGTCGGATCCAATGCAGCCCGAATGGCTGTGGGCATGCGGGCGGATGTGACGCTCGTGGATCGCAATCTGGACACACTTCGGGCGCTGGACTGCGAATTTCAAGGCAAAGTGAAGCTGCTTTATTCAACAGAAGATTTAATCGAGCGATTAGTCCCTGAAGTGGATGTGATTATCGGCGCGGTGTTAATTCCGGGCGCAGCAGCACCAAAATTAATCACTGCGAAGCACGTTCAAGATATGAAGCATGGCTCATGTCTGGTTGATGTGGCAATTGACCAAGGGGGCTGTTTTGAAACCTCTCATCCGACCACTCACACCGATCCAACTTTTATTGTGGATCATGTCGTCCATTACTGTGTGGCTAACATGCCGGGGGCTGTCGCAAGAACTTCTGCGTTTGCACTGAACAATGCAACCTTGCCCTACATCATTCAACTGGCCGGCAAAGGTTACAAACAGGCGCTGCAGGATGACCCCGGATTTCTGGCCGGACTGAACGTGATTCACGGCAAAATCACCTGCCGGGAGGTCGCCGATGCCTTCAAACTCCACTATACCGATCCGACCGTTGCTTTAAGTATGCATTAAGCCCAATAACCTGCATTTTTCCGCTCTGGCGCTGAATCTTAGATTTCAGCGCTTTTTACTTCAGAATGTTGCAGAACCCGGGTCTGCTCTTTCTTTACTTCAGTAATTTCCATACAATCGATGCCTTACGAATACGTGATGCTGACTTAGTCTGGAGAAACAATGAGTAACGTCAAACACAGTAAACTACTCATCCTCGGTTCTGGCCCTGCCGGTTATACGGCAGCTGTTTACGCGGCCCGTGCCAATCTCAATCCAGTCATGATTACTGGCATGCAGCAAGGCGGCCAACTGACCACTACCACAGAAGTCGAAAACTGGCCCGGTGATGCTGAAGGCCTGACCGGTCCGGCCCTCATGGAGCGCATGAAAGCGCACGCTGAGAAATTCAATACTGAAATCATCTTTGATCATATTCACGAAACTGATTTCAGCCAGCGCCCGTTCCTGCTGAAAGGCGACAACGGGGAATACACCTGTGATGCACTGATTATTGCCACAGGCGCATCCGCCAAGTACATCGGTCTGGATTCAGAACAAGCATTTCAGGGACGCGGCGTTTCGGCCTGTGCGACCTGTGACGGTTTCTTCTACCGCAACCAGAAAGTGGCTGTGGTGGGTGGTGGGAACACCGCAGTGGAAGAAGCGCTGTATCTGGCAAACATTGCTTCTGAAGTTCATCTGGTTCACCGCCGGGATACTTTCCGGGCAGAGAAAATTCTCATCGACCGCCTGATGGATAAAGTCAACAACGGCAATATCATCCTGCACACCGACCGGACGCTGGATGAAGTGCTTGGCGACGACATGGGTGTGACGGCTGTCCGCCTGAAAGAGACCCAATCCGATGCCACAGAGACCCTGGAAGTCATGGGCGTGTTCATTGCCATTGGCCACCAGCCAAATACCGGTATCTTTGAAGGTCAGTTGACCATGGAAAACGGTTACATCAAAGTTCAGTCCGGACTTGAGGGCAATGCAACACAAACCAGTGTTCCGGGTGTGTTTGCTGCCGGAGATGTGATGGATCACGTGTATCGTCAGGCCATTACCTCTGCGGGTACCGGCTGTATGGCTGCGCTGGATGCTGAACGCTATCTGGATGCACTCGCCAAGTAAGACACACGACGGCCGCGGCATTCGTTCGCGGCCTGTTTACCTTCCCCCATTGGGAAACCGGAATTCGACAAACCATACAGCGCTATTAAAAGATGGATAAACAATTACAGCGCGAGTTGACCAAGTGGTTAAAATCGCAAAGCAAGCTCGCGAAACCGTGGCTGATGCTGAGTGTCGGCATGGGATTTCTCTCTGGCCTGCTCCTTGTTGCTCAGGCTGGTTTGCTCGCTTACATACTTCAGCAACTCGTCATTGAGCAGACGGATAAACACCAGTTGGTGCCGTACTTCATCGGCCTGGTTTTGACTGTCGCCTTACGGGCCGCCTGCAGTTGGGGACGAGAAGTTGCCGGTTACCGATGCGGAGAAGAAATCAGGCTCCACATCCGCACTCTGATCATCAACCGCCTGCATCAGCTCGGTCCAGCCTTTATCAAAGGCCGTCCGGCGGGTTCCTGGGCCAGCCTGATTCTGGAGCAGGTTGAAGAAATGCAGGACTTCTTCGCCCGTTATATCCCACAGATGGCCTTGTCGGTACTCATCCCGTTGGTCATTCTGATCGCCGTCTTCCCGCTCAACTGGGCTGCCGGTCTGATTTTCCTGATCACAGCGCCGCTGGTGCCACTGTTTATGGCACTGGTTGGTATTGGTGCCGCCGATGCCAGCCGCCGTAACTTTACGGCCATGCAACGTTTATCCGGTCATTTTTACGATCGCCTGCAGGGGCTGGCGACGCTGCGCCTGTTTGACCGGGCAGAAGCCGAAGCAGAAAATCTGCACGATGCTGCAGACGTACTGCGTAAACGTACCATGGAAGTGCTGCGACTGGCGTTTCTGTCCTCTGCTGTGCTGGAGTTTTTCACCGCGATTTCCATCGCACTGGTCGCCGTATACTTTGGCTTCTCCTTTATCGGCGAGCTGAATTTTGGTCACTACGGTGTGCCGATTACACTGTTTACCGGTTTCTTCATTCTGCTGCTGGCGCCTGAGTTCTATCAGCCATTGCGGGATCTGGGTACCTTCTATCATGCCAAAGCGCAGGCCATTGGTGCCGCCGAGTCCATTGTGACCTTCCTTAATACGGAAGCGGATAACATGAGTCACGGTGATCAGCCTCTAAATACCCCTGAAACCATTGCTATCCGCCTCCGGGAGGTCAATGTTCTGAGCCCGCAAGGTCAAGTACTGGCTGGCCCCTTAAGTTTTGATTTAAATGCCCATCAGCAAGTCGCACTAGTCGGCCCGAGCGGTGCCGGTAAAACCAGCCTGCTGAACGCCCTCTTAGGCTTCCTGCCCTATGAAGGCAGCATTGTAATCAACGGCACTGAACTGCGCGAACTGGATCCGGTTCAGTGGCGTCAGGCGATCAGTTGGGTGGGCCAGAATCCACTGCTGATTCACGGCAGCATCAAAGACAACATCGTGCTCGGCAACCCGCAAGCCACTGATGCACAGATTCGTCAGGTGGCAGAACAGGCTTTCGCACACGAATTTATCGAGCATCTGGCGCGTGGCTATGACCATCCGGTTGGCGATCGCTCTGCTGGCTTGTCGGTGGGTCAGGCCCAGCGTCTGGCTCTGGCCCGTGCCCTGCTGCAAAACGGCAGTTTCTGGCTGCTGGATGAGCCGACAGCGAGCCTCGATGCCAACAGTGAGCGTCTGGTACAGCAAAGTCTGAATCAGGCGACACAAGGTCAGACAGCGCTGATGATCAGCCATCGTCTGGATCAGCTTGCCGGAATGGATACGGTGCTGGTGATGGAAAACGGCCAGATTGTTCAGCAAGGACACTTCAGCCAGATCAGTCAGGAAGGTTTGCTGGCTGACATGTTATCGCACACTGACAAGAGGGATCTCGATGCGTGATTTAATCCCTTACCTGAAATTATATCGCCGCCATTGGTTCGGTCTGACCCTGGGCATGCTACTGGGCTTGGCCACCGTACTGTCCGCCATGAGCCTGCTGACTTTGTCCGGCTGGTTTCTGGCAGCCTCTGCCGTTGCCGGGTTAACCATTGCCCGCGAAACGTTCAATTACATGTTGCCTGCTGCCGGCGTTCGTGGATTTTCTCTGGCCCGAACTGCCGGTCGATGGGGAGAGCGTGTTGTCAGCCACAACGCGACCTTTAAGCTGCTGGCTGACTTACGGATTTTCTTTTTCAGAAAACTGACACCCTTGATCCCGGGCCGCCAGACCAACTTGCGCGATGCCGATCTGCTCAACCGGCTGGTTGCCGACGTTGATGCCATGGATCACGTGTATCTGCGCCTGATCAGCCCGCTGATCATCGGGGTGATTGCACTGCTGGCCATTTGTGGCTTTCTGTACTGGTTTGATCCTGAACTGGCTCTGATTCTGGGTGCCGTCCTGCTGACCCTGATGTTTGCCCTGCCCGTGCTGTTCTACCTGCTGGGGAAAAAACACGGCGAAACCCTCACCATGGCCAAAGCCGGTTTCCGGATCCGGTTGCTGGACTGGATTCAGGGGCAAGCCGAGCTACTGCTCTTCAATGCTGAACCCGGTTATCGTGAGCAAACACTGAATGAACAGCAATCCTTACTCTTGGCCCAGCGCCGGATGGCCAGCCTGACCGGTCTGGCGAATGCCATGCTGCTGCTGGCAACGGGGTGGACGCTGGTTTTGATGATCTGGCTGGCTGCCGACGGCGTGGGCGGTAATACGCCTGATCCCATGATTGCGCTGGTTGCTTTTGCCACCATGGCCAGTTTTGAACTCATGATGCCTGTTGCTGGTGCGTTTCAGTATCTGGGACAGACACTGACATCAGCCAGACGCTTGAATGAAATTATTCATGCCACACCAGATACGACATTTGCTCCGAACGGTCATCAGTCTCAAGTGAAAGGCGAGATTCAGGTCGAACAGGTTCATTTTGCCTATCACAACAGCACTCAAACCGTTCTGGATCAGGTGTCGCTTGAACTGAAAGCCGGGCAAAAACTGGCTCTGCTCGGTCGGACAGGCTGCGGTAAATCCACCCTGCTGCAACTCCTGACCCGAAACTGGGATCCGCAACAAGGACAAATCACTCTGGATGGTGTGCCATTACCACAGTGGCAGGAAAGTTCGCTGAGAGCAGCAATCAGTGTCGTCAGTCAGCGTGTTGATCTCTTTAACGGCACCGTCCGTGATAATCTGCTGCTGGCTAAACCTGACGCGTCAGAGGAAGAACTGTCGGCGACGCTGACCAAAGTCGGGCTGCAGAAATTGCTGGAAGGCAATGGTCTGGATACCTGGCTGGGTGATGGCGGTCGCCAGATTTCAGGCGGTGAACGACGCCGGATGGGCATCGCACGGGCGTTGCTGCATAACGCCCCTGTCATGCTGCTGGATGAACCGACTGAAGGCCTGGACCGTAGGACAGAGCAGCAAATTCTGGCCCTGCTGTTTGAGCATATGGTCGATAAAACCGTGGTATTCATCACCCACCGTCTTGTGGGTCTGGAAGCCATGGATCAGATTTGCCTGATGGATGAAGGCAAGATCATTGAACGTGGAAACCATCAGGAACTGATGGCACAGCAAGGGCGCTACAGCCAGCTGTGGAACCGGATTTAAGGTTTCAGACCACAGATAAAAAAGGCTCTGGAAAATACCAGAGCCTTTTTTATTTAAGGGTACGTTCGGTCGACACGAACCCCTTCATCAAAATACAGAATGCGGACATTGTCACCCGGTTGAAAAATCATGTCTGGGTCCACATCCTGAATCACATCCACCAATTTCCCGGCTTCCGTTTGAATCAGCAATTCCACCAGTTTGTACTGCCTGATCTTCTGGCCGATATCTTGTTGCTGATAGGCCGCACCCGCGCCAATCATGGCTCCCACTGCAGTGGCAACCTCACGGCCATGCCCACCACCAAACTGGTTTCCGATCAACCCGCCGACGACAGCCCCCAGTAAGGTTTCCCAGCCATTGTGACGGGAGTTGACCATTTCCTGCTGAGTAATATAACGTACTGATTCTAACTGGCCGAAAACGACCTGATTCACCGGTCGGGCCTGATTACGGTTATAGGGTGCTGCTTGCAACATGAGTGGAAGCAGCAACGCGATCAGTAACCACTTTTTCATACGGATTTTCTCCACCTAGATAGTATTGATATGGCTCTATATTTGCCTGAACTCGACCCGGTCGACTTACAATTTCCGCATCCGGATACTGCTCTGGACGATCCCAATGGTTTACTGGCTTTCGGGGGCGACCTCAGTATCCGGCGTCTCATCCAGGCTTACCAGCAAGGCATTTTCCCCTGGTACGCTGAAGGTGAACCCTTGCTTTGGTGGAGCCCGACGCCCCGTGCTGTCATCGTGCCGGATCAATTCAAGCCCAGCAAAAGCCTGAAAAAATTTTACCGGAAGTCAGGCTATCAGGTCACACTGAATCATGCCTGTCATCAGGTCATCGAACAATGTGCTTTCAGCCGTGGCGCGGATGCAACCTGGATAACCCCCGCCATGATTCAGGCATATAAAGATTTACATGACCGCGGCCACTGTCATTCTGTTGAAGTCTGGCAAGACAGCCAGCTCATCGGCGGACTGTACGGGATCAGCGTCGGCGCCGTCTTTTGTGGTGAATCCATGTTTTCGCTGGCCGATAATGCGTCCAAAATCGCACTGTGGCAATTTTGCGAACACTTCAGCGCGCATCAGGGCCAGCTGGTTGACTGCCAGATCATGAACCCTCATCTGGCTTCTCTGGGCGCACAGGAACTTCCCCGTGACGCATTTTTGAAAAGCCTGGCACACATGAAATGCGCCATACTTACAGCAGACTGTTATACACCTCAACTCATTACGTTGTAAAAAGATCATGAGTCTTCCAAGTATTCGCCTGGGTTTTACGCCAGTAATCAATTGCAGTTATCTTCCCGAACAGCAGGAACAGCTGGGCGTGGTCATTGATCATCGTTGGCTGACCGTCTCCGGGTACAGTGCATTACTCGGCAGTGGATTTCGCCGCAGCGGACAGGCGATTTATAAACCGATGTGCGAGCACTGCAAAGCCTGTACGCCCTTACGCATTGATTGTGAGCACTTCACTCCAAGCAAAACGCAAAAACGGCAGCAAAAACAACTGGCTGGTTTCAGGGCAGAATTTAAGCCAACCCTGGATGAAGACTGGTTTCCCCTTTATGAGCAGTATATCCGCCAACGTCATGCACATGGTGCGATGTACCCGGCCAACCGGCAGCAGTTCTTTGAGTTCAGTCAGGCCAACTGGATGGAAACCTACTTTTTACATCTCTATGAAGATGACCGGCTCATCGCGATTGCCGTGACAGATTTTCTTGATCAGGCCCTGAGTGCCGTCTATACCTTCTTTGACCCGAACCATTCTCTCTCACTGGGTACCCTGTGTGTACTGAAGCAGATTGACTACTGTCGGGAAACCGGACGGCGCTGGCTCTATCCCGGCTATCAAATCGATGATTGTCCGGCGATGAACTATAAAACCCGGTATAAGCCCTATCAAAAGCTCGTACAGGGAAAATGGCAGTCCATGATCTGCCCTTAACCCCGCCAAAACACTGGAAAGAAATGAAGTTTGCAACAATAGCTGACAAAGAGAGGCAGCGAGGGTAAAATTGCGGGCCTGAACTTTACACTTAAACAGTTTCAAGGCATTATCCGGCCCAATCAGAAGCAAGGCACGGTAGCCTAAGAGGATTCAATGGCAAAAGAAGACGTAATTGAAATGCAAGGTACTGTACTCGATACACTACCTAATACTATGTTCCGCGTAGAACTGGAAAACGGTCACGTTGTGACTGCACACATTTCCGGTAAAATGCGCAAAAACTACATCCGTATCCTGACTGGCGATAAGGTCACAGTTGAACTGACTCCTTACGACCTGTCTAAAGGCCGCATCGTCTTCCGTTCGCGCTAATTGCTCTGAGCCGGACATTTCTTGCTGGCTTTTTGCTGAAAACATCAGTGCTCATCTTCGATGAGACCGAACGCATAGAAAACGGGACCCTGAGGTCCCGTTTGTTTTATTTCAAACTTCTGACTTAATGCGCAGGTTCCATTTCACTACTGAAGCGGAAATCCAGCGTCCCATCGTCTTTCAGATTGACCCGGACTGAACCGCCATTGGTCAGACATCCAAAGAGCAATTCGTTTGCCATCGGTTTTTTCAGATTTTCCTGAATCACCCGAGCCATCGGACGTGCCCCCATGGATTTGTCATACCCTTTGTTTGCCAGCCATTCACGCGCTTCGTTGGAGACTTCCATCGACACGCCACGGGCATCCAACTGGGCCTGCAACTCAACGATAAACTTATCAACAACCTGATTGATGACATCTTTTTCAAGATGGTTAAACCAAATGATGTTATCCAAGCGGTTTCGGAACTCTGGTGCAAAGACACGTTTGATTTCCGACATAGCATCATGGCTGTGGTCCTGTTGAACCAGACCAATCGATTTACGTACGGTTTCCTGAACACCAGCGTTGGTGGTCATCACCAGAATCACGTTACGGAAATCAGCTTTACGGCCGTTGTTATCGGTCAGTGTCCCGTTATCCATCACCTGCAACAGCAGGTTAAAGACATCCGGGTGGGCTTTTTCAATCTCATCAAGCAGAACGACGGAATGCGGGTGTTTAATCACAGCATCCGTTAACAATCCCCCCTGATCAAATCCGACATAGCCCGGAGGCGCACCGATCAAACGGCTGACCGTATGACGCTCCATATACTCAGACATATCAAACCGCAGCAACTCGATACCGAGTATTTTCGCCAACTGAACCGTCACTTCCGTTTTACCCACGCCAGTCGGACCAGCAAACAGGAAAGAACCCACCGGTTTGTTATCAGCCCCCAGTCCCGCACGGCTCAGCTTGATGACCTCAGTCAGCGCATCGATGGCCGGATCCTGACCAAACACCAGCATTTTCAGTTTGCTGTCCAGTTTTTGCAGCACTTCTTTATCGCTGGATGACACGGATTTTTCCGGTATCCGGGCAATCCGGGCAATCATGGCTTCAATGTCACCGACATTGATCGTCTTCTTCCGCTTACTCGCTGGCGCCAGACGACAACGCGCACCCGCTTCATCAATCACATCAATCGCTTTATCCGGCAAATGACGCTCGTTGATGTATTTGGCTGACAGTTCAACCGCAGCACGAATGGCTTTGTTGGTATAGCGCACTTCATGATGCGCTTCATATTTCGGCTTCAGCCCCATCAGGATTTTGGTGGTGTCATCCAGAGAGGGTTCCACAATATCAATCTTCTGGAAACGACGTGCCAGCGCACGCTCTTTTTCAAAGATATTGTTGTATTCCTGATAGGTGGTCGATCCCATACAACGGATTTTGCCGCTGCTCAATAGGGGTTTGATCAGATTGGCTGCATCAACCTGACCACCGGAGGCCGCACCTGCACCAATGATGGTATGGATCTCATCAATGAACAGGACCGCTTTTTCTTCTTTTTCGAGCTGCTTCAAAATCGCTTTAAAGCGTTTTTCGAAATCACCCCGATACTTCGTGCCTGCCAGCAATGAACCAATATCCAGTGAATAAATGACACAATCGCTGATAATATCCGGCACCTGCCCTTCCACGATTCTCCAGGCCAGGCCTTCCGCAATCGCTGTTTTCCCCACCCCGGCCTCACCCACCAGCAGTGGATTGTTTTTCCGGCGGCGACATAAGACCTGAACAGTGCGTTCCAGCTCATATTCCCGGCCAATCAAGGGATCAATCGCGCCCGCCCGGGCCAGTTGATTGAGATTGGTTGCAAAATTCTCCAGACGATCTTCTCCGCCTTCCGCACGCGGATCGTCAGCATTCACATCCGACTGATTCAGGTCATCGTTTTCGCTGTCTTTGACCGTGCCGTGAGAAATGAAATTCACAACATCCAGACGGCTGATATCACTTTTCTTCAGCAGGTATGCCGCATGGGATTCCTGCTCACTAAAGATGGCCACCAACACATTCGCCCCGGTGACTTCACTGCGTCCGGAAGACTGAACATGGAAAACGGCCCGTTGCAAGACACGCTGGAAGCTCAGCGTAGGCTGAGTTTCACGGCTCTCATCATCCGCAGGAATTAACGGTGTGGTTTGTTCAATGAATGCGTCTAATTCTTTACGTAGGGTGTCAAGATTCGCCCGGCAGGCGAGTAGGGCTTCCTGGGCAGCAGGATTCTCCAGTAGCGCCAGTAACAGATGCTCAACCGTCATAAACTCATGGCGTTTTTCCCTTGCTCTTGCAAAAGCACCATTGAGACTGGTTTCAAGTTCTTTATTTAGCATAAGGCACCTCCCCTAAATACCACTCGATTTGGCGTGCCGGAAAAAGTCAGGCTTTTTCCATCGTACACAGTAGCGGATGTTCATGCTCTCTCGCATACATCATGACTTGAGCCACTTTGGTTTCAGCGACTTCGGCAGTAAAAACACCACACACTGCCTTTCCCTCATAATGTACTGCCAGCATCAACTGTGTTGCTCTCTCCAGGTCCATGGAGAAGAACTTCTGTAACACTTCTATCACAAAATCCATCGGCGTGTAATCATCATTATTTAAAATTACTTTGTACATCGATGGCGGCTTAACCTGAGTGTCCTCCTCATTCAGAATATCTGACTCAGGACTAATCCATTCGCTTAACTTACTCATAATCTCATCTTAGTCATATGTTCAATCGGTTGCTAGATTGCGACGGACAAAAAAGATTTCATCCAAATGTTACAAGACGACCTTGACTGTCTAAGTCTTTTTACTAAAGTGTACCTTGTAGTAGATACTATCTGCATCAAAATAGCATTTATATTCAAGTCATGTTAAAACAGTACTGTTTGATAAATGCTAAATGGAAATTGAATGCGAAGAGGGATGTAAAGCATGGCAACAGGTACAGTTAAGTGGTTTAACAACGCAAAAGGATTCGGTTTCATCTGTCCGGAAAACGGTGAAGGCGATATCTTTGCACACTATTCAACAATCCAAATGGAAGGATATCGGACGCTAAAGGCAGGCCAACAGGTGAACTACACGGTTCAAACTGGCCCCAAAGGCTATCACGCTAGCGAAATTGTCCCCGTTGATGTTGAAAGTGCCAGTAAGTAATGCTCGCTGATACGTTTACATCACTTTCATTAGGTGGGCTATCGCTCACCTAAAGTTCCTCTCCCTACCGTCTTCTCCCTGTAAAAACGGATAACTCCGTCACAGGCGTAGTATTTTTCCCACTGCCCTTTATTGATACAGTAATGAATAAAGGGTGCATAAAGACAAAAAACACAAATTATTCACATTAATTTCACAAGACTGTACTTACAACCCACATTCATCTTCTTTTCACACAACTCATTATGGCTGATCTGCCGCCGGGAACACAATCCCTGCAAAGCCAGATGTATCCCAAAAAGAACAGCTCCCCGAAGTCATGCCAATCAAAGTAAGTCAATGATCAGAAATATCGCAGGAAAAATGTTTGAGAATCAGGCAGATTTTTTAGATAAGTCGTGATTCTACAATCAAAAAATCTAACGCAGTTATCGAACATTTAAACAAGCTAGGATGACCAGTTATTTAATGCGATTGGTATCATTTGCATACAGAGACAAAAAAGGCCCAGCAATCGCTGAGCCTTTTGGACCGAATCAATCGGGAATTACATTTGCTCGACCATGTCGCTAGCAAACTCAGAACACTTACGCAGGGTTGCACCGTCCATCAGACGCTCAAAATCGTAAGTCACTGTTTTATTGCGGATCGCAGCTTCCATTGATTTGATGATCAAATCAGCAGCTTCAGTCCAGCCCAGATGACGCAGCATCATTTCTGCAGACAGAATCAGAGAACCTGGGTTCACTTTATCCTGACCCGCATACTTCGGCGCAGTACCGTGCGTCGCTTCGAACAGGGCAACGCCATCACCAATGTTTGCACCTGGTGCGATACCGATACCACCCACCTGTGCAGCCAGTGCATCAGAGATGTAGTCCCCGTTCAGGTTCATGGTTGCGATCACATCGTATTCAGCCGGACGCAGCAGGATTTGCTGCAGGAAGGCATCTGCGATGCTGTCTTTGATGATGATTTCTTTACCGGTGTTTGGATTCTTCAGCGTCATCCACGGGCCGCCATCCAGCAGCTCAGCACCGAATTCTTTGGCAACTTCGTAGCCCCAGTCTTTAAAGGCACCTTCAGTGAACTTCATGATGTTGCCTTTGTGAACCAGTGTCAGCGAGTCACGGTCGTTATCAATGGTGTACTGCAGTGCAGCACGAACCAGACGCTTGGTGCCTTCTTCAGATACAGGCTTGATACCGATACCACAATCTTGCGGGAAGCGGATCTTGGTTGCGCCCATTTCTTCCTGCAGAAATTTGATCACTTTGTCCGCTTCAGCAGTACCTGCTTTGAACTCGATACCCGCGTAGATATCTTCTGAGTTCTCACGGTAGATCACCATGTCAGTCAGTTCAGGCTGTTTCAGCGGGCTCGGTACACCGTCGAAGTAACGTACAGGACGCGCACAAATGTACAGATCCAGTTCCTGACGCAGAGCAACGTTCAGGGAACGGATACCGCCACCAACTGGCGTTGTCAGTGGACCTTTAATCGCGACTTTGTATTCACGAATGAAATCAAGTGTTTCTTGCGGCAGCCATGCATCTTCACCGTAAACCTGAGTCGATTTTTCACCGGTGTAGATTTCCATCCAGGAAATTTTACGGTCGCCACCGTATGCTTTCTGAACAGCTGCATCAACAACTTTGATCATGGCAGGGCTAACATCAACACCAATACCGTCCCCTTCGATATAAGGGATGATTGGGTTGTTAGGAACGACCAGCTTTCCATTGGCATCGAGGGTAATCTTGTGACCTTCTGCTGGTACAACTACTTTACTATCCATTAAATTCTCCTAGCGTCCGTTTGTTATCTTTTTGTAAGATGCCGGAGAATCATACTTGAAAAATCGTCAACACGCCATGGGAGGATTTTTAGGATATAATGACTCGCTCACAAAACGCCTATCCCCTGAAAATCAGATCAACATGAAAACACACAAACCGCGTATTTCATCCGGACGTACAGCATCTAAACGTACTCCGACACCTCCACGTAAAAGCAACCTGCGCCGACCTTCACGTCAGGCAAATAATCCCAAGCGCCCGCGGGGCCCGAGAAAAATTCTCTTATTTAACAAGCCGTTCAACGTACTCACACAGTTCAGTGGTGAGCCGGGTGATGCCACGCTGGCGGATTATATTCCAGTTAAGGACGTCTACCCTGCCGGTCGCCTGGACAAAGACAGCGAAGGGCTGCTGGTCCTGACGAACGACGGTGTTCTGCAAGCGCGTTTAACCCAGCCCGGCTCCAAGCAACCCAAAACCTACTGGGTGCAGGTTGAAGGAGAACCGGACGAAGCGGCGCTGCAACAACTTCGTAACGGGGTCGAACTCAAAGACGGTATGACGCTTCCGGCGGCCGTAGACATCATGGCTGCACCGCAAGTGTGGGAGCGAACGCCGCCGATCCGTGAACGGAAAAATATTCCGACCACCTGGCTGCGTATCACTCTGATTGAAGGACGCAACCGTCAGGTCCGTCGTATGACGGCGCATATCGGCCATCCGACCTTGCGGCTCATCCGTTACCAGATGGCAGACTGGACCGTCGACGGACTGGCGCCAGGCGAATGGATTGAGCTCGGAGCCAAATCCATCGGACAACATGACAGCGAATCTGCGTAGATAGCAGTCTGCGTGACAAAAGCACTACACTTTCTCAGTCACATCCACTATCATTGCCGACAATTAGCAAACGTTTGCGTCAAGCTGGAGTTCACTGGATTTCGGGTGAATCAGACCGAACGTTTGCAGCGGAAGTATGAATAAAGTGTGAAGGTGCTCCCGATCTGTTTCAGCAGGTTGCTTTCTGTTAGAATCACGCTCTTATCACTTATTCAAGATTGAAGAGAAAAATGTCAGATAACAGCCAGAAAAAAGTTATTGTCGGCATGTCCGGCGGCGTCGATTCCTCGGTATCAGCTTACCTGCTGCTTCAACAGGGTTACCAGGTTGAAGGCCTGTTCATGAAGAACTGGGAAGAAGACGACAACGACGAGTACTGCTCTGCCGCAGAAGATCTCGCAGACGCGCAGGCTGTGTGCGACAAACTTGGCATTCATCTTCATACCATCAACTTTGCCGCAGAGTACTGGGACAATGTGTTCGAGTATTTTCTGGCAGAGTATAAAGCAGGCCGTACACCGAATCCGGATATCCTGTGTAACAAAGAAATCAAATTCAAAGCATTTCTCGAATTTGCAGACGAAGTGCTGGATGCCGATTACATTGCGATGGGTCACTACACCCGCCGCACCTTCCCGACTCAGCCGGACGAAAAACCGCAGATGCTGCGCGGCCTGGATAACAATAAAGACCAGAGCTATTTTCTGTATACCCTGAGCCATGATCAGATTGCCCGCAGTCTGTTCCCGGTCGGTGAACTTGAAAAACCGGAAGTTCGCAGAATTGCGGAAGAACAAGGGTTAATCACCGCCAAGAAGAAAGACTCAACAGGCATCTGCTTTATCGGTGAGCGTAAGTTTACGGAATTCCTCAGCAAGTATCTGCCAGCCCAACCTGGTGAAATCGTGTCTGCGGATGACGGTCAGGTGATCGGCGAGCATCAGGGCCTGATGTACCATACCCTGGGCCAGCGCAAAGGATTGCATATCGGTGGAATGAAAGACAGCACGGATGAGCCCTGGTACGTGGTTGATAAAGATGTTGAGCACAACCAACTGATTGTCGGTCAGGGGAAAGATCACCCGCGCCTGCAGTCCAATGGCTTGATTGCAGCGCAACTGCACTGGGTTGATCGCAACATCATGCGTGAGCCACTCCAGTGTACAGTGAAAACCCGTTATCGCCAGCAGGACATTCCGTGCACCATCATCCCGATTGATGATGAGCATATTAAGGTCATCTTTGATGAGCCACAAACAGCAGTCACCCCCGGCCAATCGGCCGTGTTTTATCAGGGTAACGTGTGTTTGGGCGGCGGTATCATCGAGCAAAGATTCTAAGGAAGACGGAATATGGCGTATTCACTTTATGACAGGACGGTCGCGTTTGCAGGCATTTGCCAGGCAGTCAAACTAGTGCAGACCGTCGCACGAAGCGGCACCTGCGATGAGGAATCCCTCACCACTTGCCTGCGCAGCCTGACGGCAACTGATCCGAAAAATGTCATTGAAATCTATGGCCAGGAGTCCGACCTGCAACTGGGTCTCAGCACCATGGTCCATGAAATTGACAATACACCGACCGGCAGTGAAATTACCCGCTATCTGGTGAGTGTCATGGCGCTTGAGCGCAAGCTGGCCAGCCGCCGGGACAGCATGTCACAACTGGGCGATCGCATTGATATGGTCAAACGCCAGCTCGATCATTTTGAATTGCTTGATGATCAGATGATCAGCAACCTTGCCAGTGTGTACCTTGATGTTATCAGCCCGTTGGGGCCACGCATTCAGGTCACAGGCACCCCCGCCCAGTTACAGCAGCAACAGGTTCAGCACAAAGTCCGTGCGCTGTTACTGGCCGCAGTACGCAGTGCGGTTCTGTGGCGTCAGGTTGGCGGCAAGCGACGCCACCTGTTGTTCGGACGGAAGCAAATGCTTGAGCAAGCCAAAATTATTCAGGCCAGAAGCTAAATCTATTTCATTGAGCGCCCAAAGCAGGCGCTCTGTAACTCAGCTATAACCCCTAATCAGGAGAGAGACAACATGGAACTGTCAGCATTGACTGCTGTTTCCCCGGTAGACGGCCGCTATGGTAGCAAGACCAGCGCCCTGCGCAGTATCTTCAGTGAATTCGGTCTGCTGAAGTATCGCACCATCGTCGAAATTCGCTGGCTGCAAAAACTGGCAGCAACTGACGCTATCGCGGAAGTTCCAGCGTTCAGCGCTGAAGCCAACGCCTTCCTGGATCGTATTGCTGCAGAATTCAGCGAAGAAGATGCCCAGCGCATCAAAACCATTGAGCGAACCACGAACCACGACGTGAAAGCCGTGGAATATTTCCTGAAAGAAAAAGTCGCTGGCGTACCTGAACTGCATGCTGTCAATGAATTCATTCACTTTGCCTGCACATCCGAAGACATCAACAACCTGTCTCACGCCCTGATGCTGAAAGAAGCACGTGAAACGGTAATGCTGCCAGAAGTCCGCGGCCTGATTGATGCAATCAGAGGTCTGGCAAATGAATATCGTGACATTCCTCTGCTGTCCCGTACCCATGGTCAGCCTGCTTCCCCAAGTACGATGGGGAAAGAAATGGCCAACGTTGCTTACCGTATGGAGCGTCAGTATCGTCAGATCGCGCAAGTTGAATTGATGGGTAAAATCAACGGTGCAGTCGGTAACTACAATGCGCACCTGTCGGCTTACCCGGAAATCGACTGGCACCAGTACAGTGAGGAATTTGTCACCTCACTGGGCCTGACCTGGAACCCGTACACCACGCAAATCGAGCCGCATGATTACATTGCAGAACTGTTCGATGCCTTTGCCCGTTTCAATACCATTCTCATCGACTTCGACCGGGATGTCTGGGGTTATATCGCGCTGGGCCATTTCAAGCAGAAGACGATTGCCGGTGAAATTGGTTCTTCGACCATGCCACACAAAGTGAACCCGATTGACTTCGAAAACTCCGAAGGCAACCTGGGTCTGGCAAACGCCATTTTTGGCCACCTGGCACAAAAACTGCCGATTTCCCGCTGGCAGCGTGACCTGACCGACTCAACCGTTCTGCGTAATCTGGGTGTTGGTTGTGGCTACGCACTGATTGCTTATACCTCCACCATGAAAGGTATCAGCAAACTGGAAGTCAACCAAACGGCACTGGAAGCAGAATTGGATCAGAACTGGGAAGTGCTGGCTGAGCCAGTTCAGACCGTGATGCGCCGTTACGGCATTGAAAAGCCGTACGAAAAGCTGAAAGAGCTGACGCGTGGCAAACGTGTTGATGGCGAAGGCATGCGCCAGTTCATTGATAGCCTGGATCTGCCGGAACATGAGAAAACCCGTCTGAAAGCCATGACACCTGCGAACTATATTGGTGACGCAGTGAAGCTGACCGACAAGCTGTAATCGCTTTTCTCTCCCCAAAGGCCAGCGCTTGCTGGCCTTTTTGCTTTCTGCAGATCTCCCGGCAGAACTGATATAATCCCGCTAAATTCCAAAAGATTGAAGCTTATGTACTCATTTACGTTCTCGTTCAGCGATTTCTTATCGACATACTGGCAAAAGCAACCCACTGTGATCAAAGGTGGATTCTCCAATTTTGAAGACCCGATCAGCCCCGATGAACTGGCCGGTCTGGCCATGGAACCGGAAGTCGATTCCCGCTATGTCGCTCGTCAGGGAGAAAACTGGCAGGTGGAGCAAGGGCCGCTGACATTTGACAATCTGCCGGAAGATCACTGGTCTTTTATGGTTCAGGCAGCCAATCACTGGCACCCTGGAGCAGCCCGATTAGTGAGCCCATTCCGCCAGATGCCGGGGTGGTTGTTTGATGATCTGATGATTAGCTACTCCACACCCGGTGGCGGTGTGGGCCCTCACTTCGATCAGTATGACGTCTTTATCATTCAGGGCAGCGGAAAACGCCGCTGGCGGGTTGGTCCGCGTAAAGACGATTATCAGGAGTGCTTCCGTCATCCGAGCCTGCGTCAGATCACTGGCTTCGAACCAATCATCGACGAAGTCCTCGAACCGGGCGATATTCTCTATATTCCGGCCGGTTTCCCGCATGATGGATATGCGCTGGAAAACGCCATGAGTTACTCCATGGGATTCCGTTCACCGAAACAGCAAGAGCTGCTCAGCAGCTTTGCCGATTTCATCATTGAGAACGAACTGGGTGACGTCCACTACGAAAATCCAGACTTACCTGCGCGGGCACACTATGGCGAATTACCAGCCGCCGAAAGTCAGGGACTGATTTCAATGATGCAGAATCTGATGCAAGACCCGGTTGTGATGCAGCAATGGTTGGGTGAATACCTGAGCCTGAGCCGCCACAATATGGATGTCATTTCTGCCGATCCGCTATGGCAGGGTGAAGAACTGGCCAGCCTGCTGATGCAGGGAGAAACCCTGTTTAAAATTGGCGGGCTGCGCGCGTTTTATCATCAGGGTAATCCACAGATCGTGTACATCGATGGCGAACAATATCCGCTGCCGGAAGGATGTGAATCTGCGGCTCACTGGCTATGTAACCAAGACAGCTTTTCCATCCAGGAAGTCGGTGCCTTGATCCATCAGCCGGAGCTGCTTGCTTTGCTGACAAAGCTGGTGAACATGGGTTACTGGCATCCGGCTGAGTAAATTCAGCGGTTGAATTACGGTATGGCTGAGAAGTGCGCTGAGATTCCAGCAAGATAAAACAGCCCGCAATCAAGCGGGCTGTTTTCGATGCAAAATCGCTGTGACGTCATCAGACTCGGAACTGACCAGCCAGTTCCTGCTGTTTGTGTGACAGAGATGTCAGTCGCTGACCAATGACTGCAGAGTGCTCTGCCTGTCCCAGAATCGTTTCGCTGAGCTCACGAATATTCGACACATTCCGGTTCACTTCTCCGGCCACAGCACGCTGCTCCCCTGCAGCATTCATGATCTGTTCATTCATCTGCTGAATCGCGCGGACAGCCTGTGTGATCCGCTCCAGACTGGTCACGGCTTCACTGACCTGCTGGGCGGTATCGCCCGCCAACTGATTTCCTTCTTCAATGGCAGACACCACACTGCGGGTGCCTTGCTGCAGCACTTCAATCACATTACGGATCTGACCGACAGAATCCTGGGTCCGGCGCGCTAACTGACGCACTTCATCCGCCACCACAGCAAAGCCACGACCTTGCTCACCAGCACGGGCTGCTTCAATGGCTGCATTCAACGCCAGTAAGTTGGTTTGCTCAGAAATGCCAGCGATGACTTGCAGGATCTGATCAATATCTTCACTGTTTCGTTCCAGATCCCGTGCCATCGGCACCGCAGTTTCCATCCGGGAGACTAAGTGATTCATCGAATCTGCAGAGGTATGAATCACCCCCTGCCCTTCTACCGCAGCTTTATCTGCGTCACGAGCAGCATCTACCGCAGTTTCGGTGTGGCTCACCACCTGCTCAGCAGTTTGCGCCATTTCTTCGGAAGCTGTCGCAACCATATCGACTTCTTTAAACTGCGCCTGGCTGCCATCCCGGGTATGACTGGCAATCTGTGCCGCCTCATTCGCGGTGGTGCCAACCTGATCAACCGCGATAATCACCTGAGAGATCGTGTGTTGCAATTTGTCGAGGAAGCGATTGAACCAGGTGGCCAGTTCACCCAGCTCGTCCTGATTTTCAACCTGCAAGCGCTGAGTGAGATCACCCTCTCCGGATGCAATATCTTTCAGCCGATCCGCCACCTGACGAATCGGCGCCACCAGTTTCGCTGCGGCAAACCAGAGTATCAGCAAACCCGCTGCAGCAATCAGCAAACTCACAAAGAGCTGAACAACAGAAGATTCATCCCGCTGAGCCTGAATAGCATGATCCAGCGCAGTTGCCTCTGCCAGGACTTTCTCTGCCGGAAGCTGAATGACAACTCCCCAGGTGGTCTGGCCCAGCTCCACAGGATTGTATGCCGTCAGTAATGACTGATCCTCATTCCAGCCAATGACTTGCTTGCCTTCTTTCAGCCAGCGATTAATGGCATCGGGCAAGCCGTCCGAATTTTTGAATGTTGTCCCGACCCGATTGAGGTCCTGATCCCAGGCAACCACGGTGCCATTCTGACTGAGCAGCGACACTGTTCCGCTGCCGCTGTACAAATGCTCATCCACAACTTGGATCAGACGTTGCAAGTAATCCAGCTTCACATCGATGCCCATCACGCCGATCGTTTTCCCGGAGACCGTCAGAGGAATCGTGATTGAGCTCAATAAAACCTGTTGTCCGTTATCCGGAGCAAAAATCGGATCCTGTATACAGGAAGCGCCACGCTGAAGACTACAGGTGTACCACAGGTTCTGACTGTCGTCCTGCAGCTGTGCTTCCGAAATGATACGCTGCTCAGCTTCTCCGCTTTCTCCGCGATACCAATATGGCGCAAAACGCCCCGTGCTGTTTGCCCCGACATAAGCCGCATCGATATAATTTCCATCTTCACCATCCAGAGCATCAGGTTCAAAGACCACAAATGCGCCATGAATATTGGTGAAATCATTGACAGAACGGCGTAATAATTCAGTGATCGATCCCCGGAGTTCAGCACTATTGGTGTAGTTTTCTTCCGCGTTATATTTCAGAAACAATACGCTCTGAGCAAGCATCTCTGCGCGGTACGATGCCTCATCCAGAAATTGCTGAACTGAAATTGCCTGTCTTTCTGCCTGCGACTTCACCAGTTCCTGTGACTGGTTTCGAAGCGAGCTGAACGACTGCTGGCTGACCAATTGCTGACTTTGTCCTGAAAAATAAAATGAAAGACTGGTGAGAACTGCTGCTGTTGCCAGTAAGGCAAACCCTGCCATGAGGGTAATTTTCCACTGAACAGAGAGTGACCGCATAATACCTTCCTTGTAATTCATATCAGTCAAAATGTATCCATTGGCGACAATTACATCAACAAACTGTTAACAAAGTATTGAAAAATTTGATGTTGATTCAGTGTATTATTCTGGGTGTTACAAAAAAAGCGCGGGTTTTACGCCGCGCTTAAAGCCTGTCACAGGCTTAAATCAGTGTACATTCAAACAAGATACCGAATGGACATCACTGCCTTCCAGCTGCGGTTTTTTCTGAGCGCAGCTTTCAGTCGCCTGTGGGCAACGGGTTCTGAAAACACAACCTGAAGGTGGGTTCATGGGTGACGGCAGGTCTCCTTCCAGTAACTGAATCGTCTTGCTTCGTTCCAGTTCCGGATCCGGAATCGGGACTGCAGACATCAGTGCTTTGGTGTAAGGGTGCTTCGGCTCGGAAAACAATGCCTCTCCTTCCCCAATTTCTACCGCATTGCCCAGATACATCACCAACACACGGTCTGAAATGTGCTTCACTACCGATAAGTCGTGTGCAATGAAGATCAGGCTCAGGCCCATTTCTTTTTGCAGTGACTTCAGCAAGTTCACCACCTGTGCCTGAATCGAAACATCCAGTGCCGATACCGGCTCATCACAAATAATCAGTTTCGGCTTAAGAATCAGCGCACGAGCAATGCCGATTCGTTGACACTGACCACCAGAAAACTCATGCGGATAACGGTTGATTACGTTTGGCAGCAAACCAACTTTATTCATCATTTCTTTGACACGCGCTTTTACATCATCATCCGACAACTCCGGATAAAATGTTTTCAGCGGCTCTGCAATGATATCACCCACCGTCATCCGTGGATTGAGCGAGGCCAGCGGGTCCTGGAAAATCATCTGAATTTCTTTGCGCTTCTCACGCAGCGCATTGTGCTCAAGCTTGGTCAGATCCTGACCTAGCCAAACGACATTCCCTTCAGTGGCTTCAACTAGCCCAATCACCGCACGAGCAAAAGTGGACTTGCCGCAGCCAGACTCGCCAACAACTCCCAGTGTTTCCCCTTCGTACAAACGAATCCCCACACCGTCGACCGCTTTCAGCTTCAGTGGCTTGGTCCACGGCCAGGCAGATTTCGGCGCAATGTTAAAGTGAACTTTCAGGTTTTGAATATCGAGTAAAACTTTCTTTTCTGCTTGCATTACCAGGTCCCCGCATCAGAAAAACATGCACGTAAACGACCTTCTGCAAACGGCTGCAGGGAAGGTGCCTCTTGTGTACAACGGCTCGTTGCGCGATGGCAGCGCTCCTGATATGGACAGCCAACCGGTAAGCGCAACAGGTTCGGCGGATTGCCAGGGATTGTTGGTAAATCTTCCCCTTCAGTATCCAGTCGGGGAATCGCTTTCAGCAGGCCTTCGGTATACGGATGCGCAGGCTGGTAGAAGATTTCATTAATCTTGCCGTATTCCATGGTCCGGCCCGCATACATCACCAGGACTTTGTCACAGCTACCAGCCACAACGCCTAGATCGTGCGTGATCATAATGATCGCGGTGTTGAAATCGGATTTCAGTTCATTGAGCAAATCCATGATCTGCGCCTGAACGGTCACATCCAGAGCTGTGGTTGGCTCATCAGCAATCAGCAGCTTTGGACGGCACAGCAGTGCCATTGCAATCATCACACGCTGACGCATGCCACCTGAGAACTCATGCGGGTACATAGTAATCCGCTTCCGGGCTTCAGGAATTTTCACCGCGTCCAGCATCCGGACACTTTCTTCAAAAGCTTCTGCCCGGCCCAGGCCTTTGTGCAGCATCAGCACTTCCATCAGCTGATCGCTGACTTTCATATAAGGGTTCAGCGAGGTCATCGGATCCTGGAAGATCATTGCAATTTGTTCTGCCCGAATCTTATTCAATTCGCGCTCAGACAAATTCAGAATCTCACGGCCTTCAAACTTCGCGCTGCCGCTAATCTGACCGTTTTTGGCCAACAGGCCCATGATGGCGAATACCGTCTGGCTTTTGCCCGAACCGGATTCACCCACAATACCCAGAGTTTCACCCTGATTCAGTGAGAAGTTCAAATCGTTCACTGCGGTTACAATCCCGTCCTGGGTTGTAAATTCGACACGCAGATCTTTGACATCTAATAGGCTCATAACTTGCTTCCTTTTCCTGCCACTGTACGGTCCGTAAATCAGTAGGGGGAACCGTACAGCGGCAATGAATATTGCTTGGTTTTATCTGTCTTTTGGATCCAGTGCGTCACGCAGACCATCACCAACATAGTTAAAGCAGAACAGGGTCAGAACCATGAAGGCTGCCGGGAACATCAACTGCCAGATGGCAATTTCCATTGTTTGAGCACCTTCCTGAAGCAGTGCACCCCAACTGGTCATTGGCTCCTGAACACCCAAGCCAAGGAAACTCAGGAAAGATTCAGTCAGAATCATTTGCGGCACCAGCAAGGTGGAGTAAACCGCAACAATCCCCAGCACATTCGGAACGATGTGACGGGTAATGATGTTCCAGCGGCTGACACCACAAACATGTGCTGCTTCGATAAATTCCTTACTACGCAGCGACAACGTCTGACCACGGACGATACGCGCCATATCCAGCCAGGAGATCGCACCAATCGCCACAAAGATCAGCATGATGTTTCGGCCAAAGAAAGTTACCAGGACAATCACGAAGAACATGAATGGGATGGAGTACAGAATCTCCAGAATCCGCATCATAATGCGGTCCGTCCGGCCACCAATAAAACCAGAAGTCGCACCGTATAAGGTACCGATCACCACAGCAACCAGCGCCCCCAGAATCCCCACCATCAGCGAGATCCGGCCACCAATCAGCGTTCGGGTATAAAGGTCACGTCCCAAGCTGTCGGTCCCAAAGAAATGCCCTTCTGCGCCCAGACTTGGCGCAGCATGCAAGGCATACCAGTCTGTATCATCGAATGCGTACTGACTGAACATCGGGCCAAAAATCACAGCCAGACAGATCAGAAACAAGATCGACAGACTGACCATGGCCGCTTTATTACGCATAAAGCGGGTACGGGCATCCTGCCACAAACTACGGCCTTCAATTTCCAGCTGTTCTGAAAACTTCTCAACCGCTTCTACGTTTTCTTTTTTAGTCAACATCATCGGTCAGTTTCCTTAATAGCGGATTTTCGGATCGATATACGCCAGCACAATATCAACAATGGCGTTAAACAAAATGGTCAGCGTACCAATCAAAATCGTGACGCCAAGGACCAGTGAATAGTCACGGTTAAAGGCAGCGTTCACGAACAACTTACCAATGCCTGGCAGGCCGAAAATGGTTTCAATGACCACAGATCCGGTGATGATGCCTACAAATGCCGGTCCCATATAAGACACAACGGGCAGCAATGCGGGTTTCAGGGCATGTTTGACGATGATGTACGGATAGCTCAGGCCTTTTGCACGAGCGGTCCGGATAAAGTTACTGTTCAGGGTTTCAATCATACTGCCGCGTGTGATCCGGGCAAAAGTCGCTACATACAACAGCGCCATACCAAACATAGGCAGCAGCATGAATTCAATTGAGCCCCCCTGCCAACCGCCCGCAGGCAGCCAATGCAAATTAATCGCGAAGATATAAATCAGAACGGGTGCAAGAATAAAGGAAGGCATCACCACACCGGCCATCGCGGTCGACATGATGAGATAATCCATCCAGGTATTTTGTTTCAACGCGGCAATGGTTCCAACCGTGACCCCCATAACTAACGCGAAGATAAACGCAAAGAAACCAATCTTCGCTGAAACAGGCAATGCATCTTGAATCAATTCATTCACGGTAAAGTCTTTATATTTAAAAGACGGACCAAAATCGCCATGAAGAATATTCACCAGATACGTTGTATATTGTTCAAAAACTGGCTTATCCAGGCCATATTTTGCTTCAATATTTGCCATGACTTCCGGTGGCAGTGGGCGCTCACTTGAGAAAGGGTTACCCGGTGCGAAGCGCATCAGGAAAAATGAGATCGTAATCAGTACCAGCAAGGTAGGGATCGCCTCAAAAATCCGTTTTGCAACAAATTTAATCATAATTGTTACCGACTAATAGCTGTGACAGATGAGCACCACCTTCAATTAGAAGGTGGTGTATATTTATAATTTTTTAACTTTATTTATCTGAAACAAAATAAAGATCTTTTGTGAAGATATTATCTTCTGGATTTTTCATTGGATACCCTTCTAGATGAGGGTTAACCAATCGAGCATTAACATAATGGTAAATAGGGAGGATAGGCATGTCTTTCGCTAAGATAGACTCAGCCTCTTTATATACCAAAGATCGCTGAGCATCTGACTTAGAGTTTAATGCATCATCAACTGCTTTATCATAAGCCTTACTTGAATAGTTTGGATAGTTCTGAGAGTGACCAGTTTTCATAATACCCAAAAATGTTGATGCTTCATTATAATCACCACACCAACCAGCTCTTGATACGTCAAAGTTGCCCTGACGCTTTGAATCTAAATAACTTTTCCATTCTTGATTTTCAAGTTCAGCAGAGACACCAAGATTCTTCTTCCACATTGAGGCGATAGCAACAGCAACTTTTTTGTGGTTTTCTGATGTATTATAAAGCAGCTTAAAACTCAAAGGATTGCTTTCATCGAAGCCAGCAGAATTTAATAACTCTTTCGCTTTCGCGATGCGCTCTTGGCGAGAAAGCGTTGAATATTCTGGCATTTCCACCTCAAGTCCATTGGTTGCCAGAGGTGTGAAGTTGTATGCTGGTGTTTCGCCCTTCGCTACAACGAGATTAGCAATAATTTCGCGATCAACCGCATATGAAAGTGCCTTTCGAACATTAACATTATCGAAAGGTTTACGTTCCGTATTAAATTCATAATAGTACGAGCACAAGTATGGGGTAACTTTTACATCTTCAGGATATTCTTTCAAAAGACGTTTGAAGTGCTCATTAGGCATTTCGTAAGTTACATCAACTTCACCAGCTAAAAAGCGGTTCATCTCAGCGACTTGGTTTTCAATCGGTAAATAGGTAACCTTATTGATTACAGTGTTGCTATTATCCCAATATTGCTCATTACGAATTAGCTCAATTCGCTCGTTAACTACCCAGTTACTTAGCTTATATGCACCATTCGAAACATAGTTTTTAGGGGCCGTCCAATCATCACCAAATTTTTCAACAACCTTTCGGTTAACTGGTTTCATTGAAGTATGAACAAGCATTGATGCAAAGTAAGGTACTGACTTTTCTAGGCTTACTTTTATCGTATGCTTATCTAGTGCTTCAACACCTAAGCTATCTACAGGCTTATCACCTTTCACGACAGCTTCAGCATTTTTCATGGTGGTCATTTCTAGATAAGAAGCGTAGGGTGAGCCCGTTTTAGGGTCTGCTAAACGTTGCCATGCATATACGATGTCTTCAGCTGTAACAGGATCACCATTTGACCATTTAGCATCTTCTCGCAAATGGAAAAGCCAAGTTTTGGAGTCTTCTGTCTCCCAAGATTTAGCTACACCTGGAACAAGATTCCCTTCTCCGTCCTGATTCACTAATCCTTCCAGCAAATCACGTATCACATTTGATTCAGGTACCCCTGAAACCTTTTGTGGGTCAAGTGATTCAACCTCAGTACCATTACCGCGTACCAGTTCCTGCTTATCAGCCAGTTTGACACCGGCAGGAACTTGCGCAGCCATTGTCGAAAAAGAAGCCGCAGCAACAGAAACACCTGCGCCCAGTAGAAGTGCCTGAGTAATTTTATTCTTAAACATGCATTATCTCCAATACATTATTTCATTGCGTCCATGGCGTTCTTCAGTCAGTTAAACGAGAAGTTTTTTCATGCATTGTTATTCCAATCAACAATACAATTTTGACCGAAGAATTGATTGGGAACTTTAACAGTAACTAACAATATTTGCCATAAAATCATCACAAAAACAGAGATCACACCTCATAAAATCGATTAGATAAGATAATAAAACCAACAGGAATCACCAAAACAGAGAGATAAGCCACAATCACTGCTTCAAACAGTCGATACAGCCAAACATACTGATAACACCAATAATCAAGCAAATAAAATGCATAAAAACCCAATAAATCGCTATTTTAATCGGCGTGCTATCAATTGAAATTTTTTATTCAATCTGGAAAGTATAAAATCTTGATCAATGCCCACAAAAAAAGCGCCAAAAATGACGCTTTTTGAAATGAAATCATCTTATTTTCGATCAGACTCAATCGTAAAATCTTTATCATTGCCCTGCTGACGCTGTTGATGTTCGCGCATCGTGTCAGAATCGTGACGTATTGCGTCCTGATGCGGATCTCTGATTCCGGCTTCTTCCAGCAATTGCTTCACTCGCTTGTTGGATACTCGTCTGTGCTTCATAACGCCTCCCTTGTTTAACAAAAGAAATCGCCGTTGTGAGCTGTAACCACATGACTTTTAAACGAATGCCTGACTGTTACAGTACCATTCAGCGTTTTCGCAATTCGCTCAGTTGATATCAGCCACAATGATTAACTATGGCACAAAATATCCTGCTCTGCTGAACGCTGTTTTTAAGAACAAAAGCATATAAAAAAAACGCTGTTAGATTTTGTTTTCACAATCGCATTTCGCTGTCATTTTCGAGTATCTCAACCGAACTTTTAGCGCTAATATCTGCGTTATTGGCAGGGTTATTCAATCAGAAGCAGTGATGACACTTCCAATACAACCTGTTCCTGTAAAACCGTGAGTGATCGAGAGTAAACTATGAGACCAGCAGGTGGCGCTTCACGCCCCAGCCCTTCACGAGTTCGTCATGGCTACATGCCACCCGCACGAAAAGTGAAAGACGAAGAAAGCATCAAATAAAGTCGACTGTTATCTGAGATTTTCTGAAATGAAATAGCCCCGAACGGGGCTATTTTTTTGCTTGCTTTTTTCTGCTGCCTGATAGACATAAACCCGGCACCAAGGCACCGGGTTCAGGCAGTCGTGTTTGCAAGTTACGCACTGCGGTCAAACGTCGTGATTACCAGTAAACGCGGTAACCAACAGCGAATGAACTTTCAGCATCTTTCACGCCACGAGCAACAGTGGTATTTGCTGCGTCATTCTTATAACCGATGGTTGCGCCGTCTGCATAGCCATACTCAGCATACACGCGTGACCAGCTGTTCAGGTGATATACACCACCCAGATAAATCACGGTGTAGTCATCAGACATGCTCTGAGTACCATTTTCTGCTTCAAAATCAGAGAACTCATAACCACCGTAGATGCTGGCATTGCTCGCAACACTGTAAGTTCCCGCCAGCATGAAGCTGTCTACGTCAACAGTACGCTTTGTGCCAGTATTCTTTTGCTCAAATGAGCCATTGTTGTACGTGAAGCCAACCGTTGCAGGACCGAAAGTACGCTCGACTGTACCTTCAAAGTAAGTGCTTTCGATGTCAGCAGTTACTTCTGCATCATTGTTGTTTTCGTTTTTACCAACTGTAAAGCTTGCGTCATTGTAGTAACCACCACCTGCGTGCAGGTTAAAACCAGCGACAGAAGTACCAATGTACAATTCACCCAGCTCGGCGTTTGTGTCGTCTTCAGACAGGCCAAACGTTGAGTTTACCCAGAAGCTTTCGCCTTCGAATTTGTACTTGATAGCAGAGTCATGGCGACCGCCGGAAAGTTTTTCAGAAGTCTGACTGATACCAGTCCCCCCGAAGAAGTAAGAGTAATCAGCGCCCCAAACGTCATCAGTAGAGATCCACTGGCGACCAAAAGTGAAAGTACCCACCTGACTAGCAAAACCTGCGAAATGCAGACGGTTTGCCATGTCGTATGAACCTTCTTTATAGCCCACACCGAATTCTACGGTACCGACAACATCCAGATCATCGTTCACTGCGTATTTGGCGTTCACACCAGCACGAGATGAACCCGCGTTCAGTGTTACGTCTTTATCTTCATATTTTTCGATTTGAGTACGAAGTTGACCGTAGAAGTTAACGAACTTTCCTTCTTCGTTAACGAGTTCATAAGCATTCGCTGCGTTTGCAATCAGTAAGGTAGGAATTGCTACTGCTAAAAGTGTCTTTTTCATTTTACATTCCTGTAACGATTTTGTGTTATTCGGCCCCATCCAAGGACGACAAAAACTTAACAGGCACTGAATGACCACGCAATAGAACATTTCAACAATACAGCAACAAAATAGAACAAAAAACCACCAAAACCCGAAATGTGATCACGATCCACCATGAATATAAACCCATAAGATTAGAATAAAAAATCACAGTTAATGGTTTTCAATGAATAGTATCAGTCTGTATATTCACAAAACCGAACAGCAGATTAATCGTTAAAGGTTATAAGAAGGTAAACAATCGAATAAAAATGATATAATAGTTTTTGGGAACTTTTGCCGGAGCTCGATTTTCGATTGCCACAAAAAAGTGTCGAATTTCACACTTTATGTTGTTAATGCAATGTATGAGACCGTCAGCGGTGCAAAAAGCTGCCTCTCAATGATTCGTTAACTCACAATGCTTTCAATGCATTTATTTCGAAAAATTATGCAAACACAATCAAAGCATTATTCCACTTCCGATCAAATGAACAGATGAAAATATCAAAAAATACTTTAACTTTAAGAGGTAAAAACCACTTCTGGGTGTGAGGTGGGTGTTTTTCTCTATCTTCTCGGGAAGCTAGAGAAAAACAGGGGGAAGGAAATTATTTCACAACATTTTTACCAGCGTTGCCGCGCTGCTTGATCACTTTCTCGGGCATCCACCCATTTCGACTCTCCTTCCCTGACTTCTTTTTTCCAGAATGGGGCTTCGGTTTTCAGATAATCCATGATGAATTCACACGCCTGAAAGGCTGCGCCACGGTGTGCACTGGACACACCCACAAACACGATCGGGTCTCCGGATATCAGATGTCCGATACGATGGATGACGGTCACTGCCTGCAAAGGCCAGCGTGTTTTTGCCTGAGCCACAATACCCACCAGAGATTTCTCCGTCATGCCCGGATAGTGCTCCAGGGTCAGGCTCGTCACCGATTCCCCTAAATTCATATCGCGGACCTTACCGGTGAACGTCACGACAGCCCCCGCCTGTGACCCCTGGGCCAGAAGGTCATACTCCTGACTCACGTCAAAGTCTTCCGTTTGCACCCGAATGCTGTCGTTCACGATTTGATCATTCTCCATCATTAACCTCCGGTGACCGGTGGAAAGAACGCCACTTCATCGCCATCCTGTAAAGGTGTATCGAAAGCGGTAATCGTCTGATTGACAGCCACCAGCAAACGTTGCGCATCGAGCGCCAACGCCCATTTCTCTCCTTGAGAGGATAAATAGGCACGCAAGGCTTCCGCATCAGAAAAATCAGCGGCCACCTCGATTCGCTCCGCGCCAACAAGCTCCCGTACCTGAGCGAAGAACATCACGGTAATCATGAGCATTCTCCCTGTTGTGCCGTGCCAGCGAAGAAATCACCGGATTTGCCCCCTCGTTTTTCCAGCAATCTGACGGGTCCGATCACCATGTCTTTCTGGACCGCTTTACACATGTCATAAATCGTCAGCGCAGCAACTGAGGCTGCAGTCAGGGCTTCCATTTCCACCCCCGTTTTCCCCGCAAGCTTACAGGTTGAGACAATCCGAACCTGATTGTGCTCCAGGACGGGTTCAAGCTGAACTTCCGCTTTCGACAATAAAAGCGGGTGGCATAATGGAATCAAATCCCAGGTTTTCTTGGCAGCCTGAATCCCCGCAATTCTGGCTGTGGCGAAGACATCGCCTTTATGATGCTGACCAGAAAGAATGAGGGTCAGTGTTTCCTCCGACATCGAGACAAAAGCTTCCGCTCTTGCCTCCCGAACGGTGTCCGCTTTGGCAGAAACATCAACCATGTTGGCTTCACCGGAAGCATTAATATGAGTCAGTTCAGTCATTGAAATCTCTTCTTTTATTCTGTTGAAAGACATCAGCCGCCGATGGAAGCCAGGTGCGGTGTCATGCCTGTATTGCCGTCCAATAAATAGTGGCTCACGGATTTCTCATTCAGTCCGCCGCGAATCCGGGCAATCAGCGCATCGCGCTGGTGATCATCACTCAGCAGATCACGCAACTCAACGCCATGATCACCAAACAAACACAGGTGCAGTTTGCCCCGTGCAGAAACACGCAGACGATTGCAGGTGGTACAAAAACCTTTTTCATAAGGCATGATCAGCCCGATTTCCCCGAGGTAGTCGGGGTGATAAAACACCTGTGCCGGGCCATCATTCAGACTTTTGGCTTTGAGTAACCAGCCATTTGCAATCAACGTATTGCGGATACTGACACCCGAAACATGATGATTCTGAAACAGAGTATCCATCTCCCCTGTCTGCATGAGTTCAATAAACCGGAGTTGAATCGGACGTGTTTTGATCCAGGCCAGGAACTGGGGTAATTGCTCAGCATTCATGCCTTTGAGCAACACCGTGTTCACTTTGATCTGCTCATAACCTGCGTCAAAAGCGGCATCAATCCCAGCCATCACCTGATGGAAAAGATTCTCGCCGGTAATTTGATGGAATTGACGGGGATCCAGGCTGTCCACACTGACATTAATGTGGGTCAGACCTGCAGCACGCCATTCATGGACATGCTTAGCCATCCGGTAACCGTTGGTGGTCGTAGCCACCTTTTCAATACCGGGTTGCGAAGCAACAGTACGGATAATGTCTGTATAGTCCCGCCGCAAACTCGGCTCACCGCCGGTGATCCGAACTTTGGTTGTCCCACAGTCCGCAAAAGCGGCAGTGACACGACGGATTTCATCCAGCGTCAGGAAGGAAGGTTTCCTCCCTTTTTCAGGGTGATAGCCATCGGGCAGGCAATAGGTACACCTGAAATTACAGACATCAGTGATCGACAGGCGCAAGTAATAAAACTTGCGCTGAAAATTATCTTCAAATTGTTGAGCCACGGAACACCTTTCCAAATACGGGAGGCGAGTCCATTTCTGAACTTGCCCTGAGCAGTCCGGCACATGCCGGCTACTGGCGCCAGCCTCATATCACAAGTGACTTAGAGACATACCGCTCGGAGTTATGATGGCAGTTATGCGTATGTGTCAGATATTTTTACAAAGAACTTTCACACTCTTTACAGAAAACACACAACAGCGTTGTAAATTTACACTACCAGAGTTTCACTCTGATTGACAAATAATTGAGAATTACCTTTATAAGTCTACCCCTCACTCAGAGTTGCGACAATACTACTATGGAGTAGCGTTTTATTGTCCTTGATCAGGTTGAGGGGGAGTTATGTCAGACATTGTTGAATGCGCAACGCTCGAAGACATTGCTGTCTACTTGCAGCGAGAAGAAGGCATCGATGCACAACTGGCCCGCGTACAAGCCAAACAGGTCATTGATGGCTTTGTTGACATGAGAGCCAAAGGGCTCATCAAGGGGTGGTATTTTGATGAACAGAATCATCTTGAATTACTGCCCAGCGATGCTGCCATGAAAATAATCGCGAACCAAAAGTAACGCTTACCCTGTTCGTGAAACGCAAGATATGACGCAAATTGCACGCTGATTTTGCATTTTGCAAAGCGAATTGCATATCGAATCGGTGGCATTTTCATGAGAGCGTGATTCTGGGCAAAAAAATCCGGCATCTAATTTGCAGTGTTATGAGTGAGCATTACCGAAAAGACAAAAAGTCCAATGAAAATGAAAAAAATTGGAGCCGACTATGAGTGACATGATCCCATTGATATTTCAACAGCGTCACATCCTGCCTGGCGGTCGGATCCCAGTGCGAATCCCACCTGGCAGCCAGATGGAAACGTTTAAAGTTGCCCTGGCCTCAGAAAATGGGTTTGGTATCTGCATGTTTGATGAAGACGAACATGGCCAGCATTTTTGCTATATCGGTACCCGAGTGACTGTCGAGGATTTTGACATCTCCAGTCAGGACGGCGCCCTGATCGCTACGCTGTATGGTCAGAACAATTTTCGAATCAAGGCATTGCATCAAGCGGATAATGGTGTGTTCTATGCTGAACCGGAAGAAATTCCGCAATGGCCGGATATGGCTTTGAAACAAGATCAGCAACAACTGGCTGAAAAACTCAATGTGATGTTTAAGAACCACCCGGAGCTGGATAAACTGCACCAGACCAAACATCTGAATAATCTGAGTTGGTTGTGTCAGCGCTGGCTAGAACTTTTACCGATGCCGGCATTCCAGAAGCAAGCATTACTGACTGCACCGGACTGTCTGGATACCTATGATTATCTGCAAAGTATTATGCAGCAAAATCATTGATCTCTAAGGTATGGCGCCCATCATGTGACATTCTATGGGCGCCCAATTTTATCTTTATTGCTGTGCTGGCCTTCGGTACACTCTGTTCGCAGAATATTCACTCTCAGGCACAAGCACATGACCAGCCAACCCTCTTCTGATTCTCAATTATCACGCGCAAAAGTTGTTGCTATTGGTGGCGGCCACGGGCTTGGACGAATCCTTTCTTCACTTTCTGACTTAGGTTCCAATGTCACCGGTATTGTCGCCACGACAGATAACGGCGGTTCCACGGGCAGAATTCGTGCTTCCATGGGGGGCATTGCCTGGGGCGATACCAGGAACTGTATTAATCAGCTCATTACGGAACCTTCTATCGGATCCATGTTGTTTGAATACAGGTTCAGAGGCAACGGGGATCTCAACGGTCACAATCTGGGAAACCTGATCCTGAGCGCCTTAGATAATCTGTGTATCCGTCCCTTAGAAGCCATCAACCTGATCCGGGAAATTTTACACGTCGACACCTATATTCTGCCGATGTCCGAACATCCGACTGATCTGGCAGCCTGGCTCCCGGATGGCTCAATTGTCAGCGGCGAAACCAGTATTGATGAACTCCAACAGATCCCCAAGCGCTTACTGATCGAGCCATCCGTTCCGGCAACCAAAGAAACACTGGTTGCCATCAAACAAGCTGATTTGATCCTGCTGGGGCCAGGCAGCTTTCTGACCAGCATTATGCCGCCATTACTCCTGAGCGATCTTGCCCATGAATTAAAAGTGTGTGACGCGCCGATTTACTTCATTGCCAATCTCGACAAAGAAAAAGGACCGGCGGGGAAAATGTCGCTGGAAACCATGCTGCACTGGTGTGAACGTGCAATGGGGGGAAGAAAAATCGATGGCATTCTGTCCGCACAACACCATCCGGAGCTTGCAGCGGATTATGAACAAGTGGTTGGGGAGTTTGCCTCCCGCAACCACGAATGGCGTCATGACAGACAGAAATTAAAAAATGCGGTTGAAAGCCTCCTGATTCGAGGCTAAATGTCGATACTGTTGCGCCATATCACCAACCAGTTCCTGTAGCTCAGGTAAGTGTTCACTGACCCAAGTTTCTTGCCCCTGTTTCACACGGGACTCGCACTCCTGAGCCATCAGGGCTAAATCATCGGCCCCGAAACTGGCCGCACTGCTTTTAATTGCGTGACTGATTTCGCGGACTTGCATGACACTTGGCTGCTCTGCCAATTGCTGTAAGTACTGCTCTAACTCACCGCTGAAAACTTCAAGCAAGAGTGCAACAGTTTCCTGACCAACTTCTTCAGCCAGCCGCTTTAATGTTGCTTCGTTAATCATGGCAGTCATCTACTCTTTCTCCCTTTGACTACTTTCAGCCTCTTGCCAAGCCTGTAACTTTCGATAAATCGTAGAGGGACTCACTTCAAGCAGTCCGGCCGCACGAGGAATATTTCCATCACAAACTGCAATGGCATTCTGAATCGTGCGTTTCTCTACGCTCCACAAAGGTTCAATCTGGGCCGGTGACGTTGCCTGAGGCTTCTCAGCAGCAACAACCGAAACAGACGGCGTGGGCTCACCAGGATAAGATGCAATTTCAGCGCCAGAATCTGAGGTTACCGATGGCGGAAGCATTTGCATGCGCACTTCTTCGCCATCATTCAATACAACAATGTTCCGAATCACATTTTGCAGTTCCCGGACGTTCCCCGGCCAGGTGTGATAACGAAACCGTTCAAGCACATCCGGCGCAAAACGGCTGAAGCGTTTTCCTTCTTCAACTGAGATGTGGCCGAGCAAAGCATGTGCAATTTCAATGACATCGTCCGCACGTTCCCGTAAAGGCGGCAGACTGATTGGAATCACATGGAGTCGATAATAGAGATCTTCACGGAATCGGCCTTGCTTCACCTCTTCCCAGGGATTTCGGTTGGTCGCACAGACAAAACGGACATCCACCGAATTCGTGACCGAAGATCCCACCTTCTGATAAGTGCCGGTTTGGATGAAGCGTAGCAATTTGCTTTGCAATTCCAAATCCATTTCGCAAAGCTCATCAAGAAACAAGGTGCCTTTGTTCGCAAGTTCCACAGCACCCTGCCGTTCGGTCAGTGCACCCGTAAAGGCACCTTTGACATGCCCGAACAACTCACTTTCAATCAGCTCTTTCGGAATCGCGGCACAGTTTAAGGCCACAAAAGGCATGTTCGAGCGCGGACTGGCCGCATGGACTGCCTCGGCACACACCTCTTTCCCGGTTCCGCTTTCGCCGGTAATAAAGACCGTTGCCTTACTGGAAGCCGCCGATTCAATCACACGGTAAACGGCCTGCATCGGCAAACTGGTTCCGATAAAGCCTTGATATTGTGCACCTTGTGTCAAATCTGCCCGGGTTCGGCTGTTTTCCTGTTCGCGCTTCAACGCATTATTGACCGTGATCCGCAGCCGATCCGCTTCACAAGGTTTGATCAGAAAATCTTTCGCGCCAAACCGCATGGCCTCCACAGCCACATCGATGGAACCATGGGCTGTCATGATCACGACCGGTAGCTTAGGATGGTTTTGCCGGATTTCTTCAAGAACCGCCATCCCAGTCATATCCGGTAACCGTAAATCCAGTAAAACCAGATCGGGCACAAAGGATTGAAATGCTTTGAGCGCATCAGATCCAGTGCCAACAATTTTGACATCCAAACCCAGAGGATTCAGGTAGGATTTGTACAAAGCCGCCACTGAAGCCGTATCTTCGACCATCAGAACCTGCCGTACTTTCAGCTGATTCTCCATGCATCCTCCAAAGCAGAATTATTGATGTAATTGTAATCAATAGAAAAAATGACTGCCTGCTGATATCTTTGCATTATTGAACTTTTCCATTTCGCATTGCAAATCGGTTTGCAAAATGCAAAACCTACATCCTTAGTATAACTTTTTTGTGCGCTGTGTGTGGGAAAAATCCCACTGAACGACTTTTTCCGGAGGGTAAAAAAGTTGGCACAGTAACTGCATCTATTATTACGACTCTGATAGAGTCAACCTAGCCAACTGACGTTGTTTGTGGAATATTTTCACTTAAACAATGATGCCAACCGAACTCATTTCCGGTTGGCTTTTTTTTATCTGCTGTTTGAGAAAGCTGGCAGCGAACGTCTGTCACTGCCAATCTGAGGACAAAAAAGTTAACTGTTTGCGATAAACTGCTCACGCAAGCGGTGGATCTGATCGCGTATCTGCGCTGCTTTTTCAAACTCAAGATTCTGTGCCATATCGTACATTTGCGCTTCCAGCTTCTGAATTTCCAGTTCCAGCTCCTGCGGCGACATCACTGAATATGTCCCCTGTCGCTCAGCCACTTTGTGAAGTTGCTCTGCTTTGCTGGTACGACGGGTGCGACCCTGACCAAGTTCAAGAATGTCAGCGACTTGCTTATTCAGCGCCTGCGGCTCAATGCCACGCTGCTGATTGTATTCCTGTTGTTTTTCACGACGCCGCTCTGTTTCTCCCATCGCACGCTGCATGGACCCCGTGATTCGGTCCGCATACAAAATTGCTTTTCCTGAGAGATTCCTGGCCGCCCGGCCAATCGTCTGAATCAGAGATCGCTCGGAGCGCAGAAAACCTTCTTTATCCGCATCCAGAATGGCAACCAGAGATACCTCCGGCATATCCAGCCCCTCCCGCAGCAGGTTAATCCCCACCAGCACATCGAATTCACCCAATCGTAAATCCCGGATAATTTCCACCCGCTCAACGGTATCAATATCGGAATGCAGATAACGCACCCGGACACCGTGCTCATCCAGATATTCAGTCAGATCTTCTGCCATGCGCTTGGTCAGCGTCGTCACCAGCACCCGCTCATTCAGAGATTCACGAATCCGAATTTCAGAGAGCAGATCATCCACCTGAGTCGTCACAGGACGCACTTCAATGATGGGATCCAATAATCCAGTCGGTCGCACCACCTGCTCGGCCACATCCCCATCTGATTTTGCCAGCTCATAGTCCCCGGGCGTCGCCGAGACATAGATTGTCTGTGGGGCAATGGCTTCAAACTCTTCAAACTTCATCGGGCGGTTATCCAGCGCGGAAGGCAGGCGGAAGCCGTACTCCACCAGATTCTCTTTCCGGGAACGGTCTCCCCGGAACATCGCGCCAATCTGCGACACCGTCACATGGGACTCATCAATAATGAGCAAGCCATCCGGCGGCAGGTAATCAAACAAGGTTGGTGGCGGCTCACCCTCAGCACGACCACTGAGGTAGCGAGAGTAGTTCTCAATCCCGGAGCAGTAACCCAGTTCATGCATCATTTCCAGATCAAACTGTGTACGCTGAGTAATCCGCTGCTCTTCCACCAGCTTATTGTTGTCGAGCAGTTGCTGGCGCCGGATCTGTAAATCCGCCTTAATCTGATCAACGGCTTCCAGAATCTTTTCACGCGGGGTGACGTAGTGTGTTTTCGGATAAATCGTTGCCCTGGGCAGATCTTTTTGAATCACAGCGCCCGTTAACGGATCGAAGCGGCTGATCTGATCAACTTCTTCATCAAAGAGCTCAATGCGAATTGCGTCATGCTCAGACTCTGCCGGGAAGATATCAATGACTTCCCCGCGCACTCTGAAAGTACCGCGCTCAAACGCCAGATCGTTTCGGGTGTACTGCAATTCGGCTAAACGCCGGAGGATGTCACGCTGATCAATCATATCGCCCCGACGCAGGTGCAACATCATTTTCAGATAGGAATCCGGATCGCCCAGGCCATAAATTGCAGAAACGGACGCGACAATCACCACATCCCTGCGCTCCAGTAAGGCTTTGGTGGCAGACAGCCGCATCTGCTCAATGTGAGCATTCACAGATGCATCTTTTTCAATAAAGGTATCTGTTGTCGGCACATAGGCTTCTGGCTGATAGTAATCGTAGTAAGACACGAAATATTCTACGGCGTTTTCCGGGAAAAATTCTTTCATCTCACCGTACAACTGTGCCGCCAGAGTTTTATTCGGCGCCAGAATTAAAGTGGGTCGGTTCGCCTGAGCGATCACATTCGCCATGGTAAAGGTTTTGCCCGAACCTGTGACACCGAGCAAGGTCTGATGCGCCAGACCCGAATCCAAGCCCTCCAGGAGTTGGTTGATTGCTGTAGGCTGGTCACCCGAAGGAGAAAAAGACGAAGCCAGTTGAAACGCTTTACTCATGACATAATCCCAGAATAGGCCGGTGAGGTAGATTGTGTTCCCATTGTGCAACCGGGGATTCGGTTGTCAATAAAGAAACCTAAAATGAAGTATTGACCCTAGCAAATCATCGGCGTAACATCATGCCCCTTGCTACTCATAAATGTTGATTGAAAACGTCAATATTTTGTTGTTTCAGCGCTTTCCTTTCGAATCAATCCAGATTCAGAACATGCGCTGTATTCCACAGCTTTTCCTCAGAGCAATGGATTTCATACACAAGCCATTTTGGTGAATTTCCCACCAGTTACACGAAAACACATCATCTCAAGTCTGTATTTTGACGATCAACATCCCTACAAAAAACAGCGAATTAGACAAATAAATAATATCGATTACAAATAAAAGACTCAGTTCAAAGTTTCAGCAGTAAAAGTTTTCCCGTGCTCAATCAACACACTTATCCACAGTTTCCGTGGATAAGTACGTCAACCCCTTGTCCGCACTGAGTTAACAAAGATCAAGATGATTTTTGCCTTTTCTGAACTTCACCTGAACTCCCTTTGCGACCCCCAAAAAACCGATGAAAAAAACAGCAACTCTGATAAACCGGAATGCGCAGGAGTTGTTATCCACCTCACAAACGCAGATAATGTACGGATCACTGGCAAGCATTAAAAAGATGGTATGACGGAATACCTGTTACTTCTGATCGGAACGGTCCTGGTCAACAATTTTGTTCTGGTCAAATTTCTCGGACTCTGCCCTTTTATGGGGGTCTCCAAAAAACTGGAAACCGCAATCGGGATGGGATTGGCGACCACCTTTGTGCTGACGCTGGCGTCGGTATCTGCATATCTGGTTGAAGCCTATATTCTTGAGCCCCTCGGGATTGAATACCTTCGTACGCTGAGCTTTATCCTGGTGATTGCGGTGGTTGTTCAGTTCACAGAGATGGTGGTCCACAAAACCAGCCCGACCCTGTATCGGTTGCTGGGGATTTTCCTGCCTCTGATTACGACGAACTGCGCCGTGCTCGGGGTTGCCTTGCTGAACATCAATGAACGACATAACTTCATTGAATCCGTGGTTTACGGGTTTGGCGCTGCGGTTGGCTTTTCTCTGGTTCTGGTCCTGTTTGCGGCCATGCGTGAACGAATCGCTGCAGCCGATGTCCCCTCGCCGTTCAAAGGTGCATCCATTGCGATGATCACTGCGGGCTTAATGTCGCTTGCCTTCATGGGCTTCACCGGATTAGTGAAACTGTAAGTATTATGAGTGGAATATTCATTGCCATCATCGCGATCGCCATACTGGCCGCGGTCTTCGGCCTGATTCTTGGATTTGCAGCGATTCGCTTCAAAGTCGAATCCGATCCGGTTGTGGAACAGATTGACGCGATTTTGCCACAAACCCAATGCGGCCAGTGCGGTTATCCGGGTTGTCGCCCCTATGCCGAAGCCATTGCCAATGGCGATGAGATCAATAAGTGCCCTCCGGGCGGGCAGGCCACCATTGAAAAACTGGCCGACCTCATGGGTGTTGAAGTCAAAGACTCCGCCCACGACGCCGAAAAAAGCATTAAAAAAGTCGCCTTTATTCATGAGGACATGTGTATTGGCTGTACCAAATGCATTCAGGCTTGTCCGGTGGATGCAATTGCCGGCGCAACCAAAGCACTGCATACCGTCATTAAAGACGAATGCACCGGATGTGATCTCTGTGTTGCCCCCTGCCCGACCGATTGTATTGAAATGATTCCGGTCGAATCGACGCCGGAAAGCTGGCGCTGGAATCTGGATCAAATCCCTGTGGTCAACCTTCCTGCCACTGAGCACCACGGCCAAAAGGTAGAATAACCGTCATGCTGTCTATCATCGAACAACTGAAACTGGGAAAACTTTGGGATTTTCCGGGGGGAATCCATCCGCCGGAACAAAAAACTCAGTCGAATCAACAGACAATCGCGGAAGCTTTACTGCCTGACGAACTGGTCATCCCACTGAAGCAACATTTAGGGGCTGCGGGCAGCCTGTCTGTCAAAGCGGGCGACAAAGTACTCAAAGGCCAGGTGCTGACCCAAACTGATGTCGCCCTGAGTGTGCCTGTACACGCCCCAACCTCCGGCGTGATCCGTGCGATTGAATCCCGTACTATCGCCCACCCGTCTGGCCTGTCCGATCGCTGTATCATCATTACGCCCGACGGCGAAGATCGCTGGGGCGACAAACACCCGGTTACAGACTATCGCCAGATGGAGCCGGCTGATCTGATTGATCATATCCGCAGTTGTGGCATTTCCGGCATGGGAGGTGCAGGTTTCCCGACCGCCCGTAAGCTCCAGAGTGCGCTGGGTAAAACGGATCTGCTCATCATCAATGCCGCTGAATGCGAACCTTACATCACGGCGGACGATCGTCTGATGCAAGACCATGCAGAAGAAATCGTGCAGGGCATCCGGATCATCAGCCATATACTGCAGCCAACAATGACCGTCATCGGGATTGAAGACAATAAACCGGAAGCCATCCAAGCCCTCAAAGCAGCCGTCACCGAGCAGGATGGAATCTTAATTCGGGTCATTCCGACCAAGTATCCTTCCGGCGGCGAAAAACAGCTGATCAAAATTCTCACCGGCCGGGAAGTTCCGACACAAGGGATTCCGGCCGATATTGGCATCATGATGCAGAACATCGGAACAGCGCACGCAATCAAACGCGCCGTGATTGACGGCGAACCCTTGATTCAGCGCGTGGTCACCGTCACAGGCCAGGCCGTAAAAACCCCGGGCAACACCTGGGCTTTGCTAGGCACACCCGTTCAGTTTCTCCTGAACCGTTTTGGTTACACAATCGATAAAAAACTGCCCCGTGTCATTATGGGCGGCCCGATGATGGGCTTTACCCTGCCCCACACAGAAGTGCCCATTACCAAAACAGCCAACTGTGTTTTAGCACCCAGCCGCAAAGAGCTGACGTCACCGAACGACGAAATGTCCTGTATCCGCTGCACTGCCTGTGCCGAAGCTTGCCCGGTATCGCTGCTGCCTCAGCAACTTCAGTGGTACGCCAAAGACGGCGATTATGACAAGTGTGAAGAATACAACCTGTTCGATTGTATCGAATGTGGTGCCTGCGCTTATGTTTGCCCAAGTGAAATTCCACTGGTTCATTATTATCGTCAGGCCAAAGCAGAGATTCGTCACCGCAAGCAAGATGAACTGAGTGCAGACCGCGCTAAACTTCGTTTTGAAGCGAAAAAAGCACGAATGGAGCGCGAAAAAGAAGAACGGGAACAGCGCTTCAAGAAAGCCGCAGACCAGCGTCAGAAAGAAATGGCGGCCAAGGGTGGCGATGATGCCGTTGCTGCAGCCATTGCTCGTGTAAAAGCGAAGAAAGAAGCAGATGCTGCAGGTGCTGAAGTGAAGCCAGCGGTTGCGGCTGCCATCGCGAAAGCAAAAGCCAAGCAGGCAGCAGCCATGGCACAGGCGCAAGCAGGTGGTTCCGGAGAGGGCATCGCGCCAGATAACAGCGAGATGGCCAAGCTGCGCGAACAACGCAAGCAAGAAGCCAGAGCACGAAAAGCTGAAAAAGCCGCTGCTGAAACACCAGTCTCATCTGATGAGAAAAAAGCCGCCGTTGCCGCTGCAATTGCCCGCGCGAAAGCGAAAAAAGCAGCCCAAGCGGCCGGAGAAACCTCAGACGCTGAAAATGCACAGGCTGAATTCCAGTCCGTCGCATCAGCAGACAAGCAAGACACTGCGGATGCCAAAAAAGCGGCTGTCGCTGCGGCGATTGCCCGCGCGAAAGCAAGAAAAGCAGCCCAAGCGGCTGAGGCCCAGGCTGCACCCGAAGAAGCATCTGCGGACGTTCAGCCAACGCACTCTGAAACAACGCAAGCGCCAGCCGATCCCAAAAAAGCGGCTGTCGCTGCGGCGATTGCCCGCGCGAAAGCAAGAAAAGCAGCCCAAGCAGCTGAGGTCCAGGCTGCACCGGAAGCGGCATCTGCGGACGATCAGCAAACGCCTTCTGAAACAACGCAAGCGCCAGCCGATCCCAAAAAAGCGGCTGTCGCTGCGGCGATTGCCCGCGCGAAAGCAAGAAA
>NZ_JAUORR010000040.1:0-24511 GCF_030547945.1 Photobacterium sp. 1_MG-2023
ATTTTCTCATGCTGTTAACCCGGCGCCCTATGGATTCCCGCCTTCGCGGGAATGACGGAGGAAAAGCGGGAATGACGGTAAATAATTGATTTAAAATATTAAAAAGGTGATTTTCAGGTATCACTCCAGCCATCTCACGGTAACCACTTGTCTCCATCGTTCCCGCGCAAAATGCAGGCGATCCCATCGACCCGGTACTAGGCTGTCACGCTGAAGAAAAAACGCCAAACAGTTCATTTGGTGTTGAATGTTGATTTATGAACCACTACAATCCAATTCAAATGAGCCACACCAAATGAACCTTTCCTGAGTGTGCAACGCCGCATAAAACGCGAAGGAGTCACCATGCCCAATCTGTATGGCTATATTCGGTTGTCCCCGAAAATGACCGATCCGGAAGCCTTAGTCCGGCAAATCACCGAAGTCAGCCCTGATCTCCAGCTATTTCGTGAAACCGGGATCCGAGGCAATATTCCGGCCGAAGCACGTCCGCAGTACCGCGCTCTGTGTGAGGCGCTGCAGCCGGGCGATCAGCTGGTCGTGCGATGGATTACCGATCTGGGCTTTCACTTTGATGCCTGCCACCAGACCCTCCGGCAACTGCTGGATCAAGGCGTAATCGTCCGCACACTGACCCAGCCACTGACATTCAAAGCGGAATGCCCGATCACGGATGCCTTGCTACTGATGCTGAAAGGCTATGCCAGCTCTCAGACACAACAGCGATTATGGGCCGCTGAAGCCAGCCGTCACACACTGCGCAAAGACTCGGCCGCCTGGCAGGAGAAATTCCGGGGCCGCCGCGCAAACCATGCGCTGCATCGTGAAATCGCGCAGTTACTCCGGTCCGGTAAAACCCTGCAAAGCGTGGCCGAGGAAACCGGGGCCAGTCTGTCGACCGTCAAACGTGTCAAAGCGAAGATGCAGCAAAACGATCTGTAATATTTCTATTCAAAAGAGCCGACTCATGCAAAAACGACTACAACCCAAAACATTCACCGTGCAACAAACGTTTGACCTCTCCCCGGCGATGCGCCGTATCGTGCTGTCCGGCGAATCGGTCCGCCAGCTCCCGGCTGACAGCGCCGGACAATATGTAAAACTGCTCTTCACGCCGGACGGCAGTACCGACCTCAGTGGGCTGGCAGACGATCAGCGCCCCGTCCTTCGCACTTACACCATCAGCGAGTTTGATGCCGGAAACGACACATTGGCGATTGATTTTGTGAAACATCACCACGCAGGCGACGTCAATCCGGAAACCGGTGGCTATGCCAGCCACTGGGCGATGCATGCCAGCGTGGGGGACACCATTTCACTGGGCGGTCCAAACACGATTCAGGGGTTATCTGACGGGTGTGACTGGGTGCTGCTGATTGGCGATATGACTGCTTTGCCTTCCATTCAGTTGAAACTCACCCGCTTGGCGGCAGACACCAGGGGTTATGTGATGCTGGATCTGCACAGCAATGCAGATTTACCTGATCTCAAGCTGCCCGCAGGGATGGAACTGATTGTCCGAACCTCAGAAAGCACTGCCTCTCTGTCTGAACGCGTGAGCGCGCTGACCTGGCTGTCCGGCACACCGGCCATCTGGTGTGCGTGTGAATTCAGTCAGATGCGGGCAGTTCGTCAGCATCTGAATCAGCAGCCGGATTTTGATCGCAAAGCCTGTTATATCAGCAGCTACTGGAAGGAAGGCGTCACGGAAGACGGACACAAAGTGCTTAAGCGGGATGATCAGGAAAGCTATGCCGGATAAATCACGCTTCGAATCATTGTATACAGCACGATGCATAAGACGATGTGAGAAAGATCATGTGAATAATAACCCTGCCAGCCTGTTCATCCGGCAGGGTTTGCCCTGCTTTATGTGTTTCGAAGGAAATCCAGCATCCAACGGGTGACGCGTTCGGCATCAACCGGCTTTTGCAGGGAGGTTAAGCCGTTATCCAGCACCTCAGCCGGTAACGACGCTTTTCGGGCCAGCATCAGATCCTTTGAGTAGGGCTTACTGAATTCAGGATGCCCCTGAATCCCGAGGAAATGCGGCCCGACCTGAATCATGGCATAAGGACAGAAGTCGCTCCCGGCAAGCACCACGGCGCGATCCGGCAGTTTCACCACCTGATCCTGATGACTCACCACCAGTGATAAGGCATCTGGAATGGCCGCCATGGGCTGAACACCATCCGGCAGGGCCATTAAATCATGGGTCGCCACACCAACGCCCCAGCCCTGCGATGCCTGAGCGACCTTGCCCCCCAGCGCTTTGGCAATCAGCTGATGACCAAAACAGATCCCCACCAGCTTTTTCTGCCGTGCATCCAGTTCGCGGATAAACGCCAGCAATGGCGGGATCCAGGGTAAGTCATCATTCACACCATGACGACTGCCGGTGGTCATGTAGACATCGCATTCATCCACATCTGCGGGCAGTTCGCCATCCAGCGCACGGTAAAACACCAGCTCAAGCTGATCGTCGGCATGGTGCAGCAGTTGCTCGAACATGGCCGGATAATTGCCGTGTGCGGGTTGCAGGTCGTCGCGGACATCATCACACTGCAGAATGCCTATTTTCATCCCCATGGTGTCTCCTCAGATGCTCGCTGTGGTCAGTCGGCCTGTCACGGCATCGACAAATATCTGACTGTACACTGCCGCAGAAAATGCAATCGGATTGCCCCCGGCGGACGGATCCTGCACGGCCATTTCCCCCACCCGTCCTGCTTCTTCAACCGTGATATCAATCTCGGCCAGTGTATGCGGGATATTCAAAGCGGCGCGGAAATCCAGAATCCAGTTCAGGAAGCTGTCAAAACCCGGTTCCGGCAAATCAAGATACCGGGCCAGATGCGTGATCTTATCTTCAATCACACTGCGGTTTGCCACCAGAACATAGGGCATCAGAATGGCATTGAGCAGCCCATGATGTTTGTTGTACAAGGCGCCCAGCGTATGCGCGATGGCGTGCATGCCGCCCAGACCGCGCTGAAACGCCGTCGCCCCCATGCTGGATGCCACCAGCATTTGGGTGCGCGCTTCCAGATCGTCCCCCTGGGCAACCGCCTGCGGCAGATAAGTTTTGATCAGACGAATGCCTTCCAGCGCAATGCCTTCCGCCATGGGGTGATAACTGGTCGCACAGTAAGCCTCCAGATTATGCGACAGCGCATCCATGCCGGTTGCCGCGGTGATATGCGGTGGCAGGCCCGTTGTCACCTGCGGATCAAGCAAAACCCGGACCGGCAGCATCTGGGGATGGAAGATGATTTTCTTCACATGATTTGCGCTATCGGTAATGACCGACGCGCGGCCCACCTCAGACCCGGTGCCAGCCGTGGTCGGAATCGCAATCACAGGGGCAATGGCCTCGGCATTGGCCTGCTGCCAGTTGTCTCCGACATCTTCAAAAGCCCACAGAGGCAGCGTCTGCCCCGCCATCAGGGCGATGGCTTTGGCCGCGTCCAGACTGGAACCGCCACCCAAGGCAATGACGCCATCGAACCCGCCCTGACGATAGACCGCCAGTCCGTCCTCGACATTCTCTCCGGTCGGGTTGCCCTGAATTTTACTGAAGACTTCGCAGCCAATACCGGCTTCCCGGCACAGTGCCACAGTTTGGGTCACCATCGGTAATTCAGCCAGACCGGGGTCGGTCACCAGCAACGCCCGGCTGATCCCGGCGCCGCGGCAGGCTGACGCGATTTGATCCAAACAACCTGCACCAACAGTCATCGGCGTCGGATAATTCCAGTTTCCTTGTAAAGCCATCTTGCGCTCCTTTGTGCCGGTTTAAGCCAGTGTTTTGATATGGAAAGATTTCGGACGGGTCAGCGCATCAAAGCCCAGCACCGACAAGGTACAACCGCGGCCGGATTGCTTCACGCCGGTCCACGCCAGTCCCGGATCGAGATAGTCGCAGCGATTGATAAAAAAGGTGCCGGTTTCCAGCTGTTCACCCAGCGCGATGCCGCGCTCAATATCCTGCGTGAACAGGCTGGCTGTCAGCCCGAAATCGCTGTCGTTCATCAGCGCAATCGCTTCTTCATCACTGCTGACCTTCATGATGCCGACCACAGGTCCGAAGGATTCTTCATGCATCACCCGCATCGTGTGATCCACCTGTGTCAGAATTTGCGGCGCAAGATAAGGCGTGCCCGGTTTGCTGAGCGGAAAACGGGTTTCATCAATCTGCGCGACCGCGCCCTGTGCGATCGCTTCCTGAATCTGCTCCCGGACAAACTCAGCAGCGCTGGTCCGAACCAGTGGCCCCAGCGTCGTTTCCGGATCATCAGAACGTCCCAGCCGGTACTGGTTGACGATGGCGACCGCTTTCTCGACGAAAGCATCATAAACGGATTCATGAACATAGATCCGCTCGATGCCACAGCAGGACTGACCGCTGTTGAAAAACGCACCGTCAATGGCCGTTTCCGCCGCAACATCCAGATTGGCATCGGCGCGAATGTAGGCCGGGTCTTTGCCACCCAGTTCCAGCCCCACCCCGATAAAGCGCCCGGCAGCGGCCTGCTCTACATGCGCCCCGGCAGGGACCGAGCCGGTAAAAGCGACGTAATCCACCTGCGCCGACTGAATCAGGGCCGTGGTGCTGTCGTGGCTCAGATGCAGCACCTGAAAAACGCCTTCAGGCAATCCGGCAGCCTGAAAGGCCGCTTGAAATCGTTCCGCACACAGAGGCGTTTGCGCAGAGTGTTTCAGTATCACACTGTTCCCGGCCAGCAGGGCTGGCACAATACTGTTCACCGCGGTCAGGTACGGATAGTTCCACGGCGCGATCACGGCAACCACACCCACAGGTTCACGGGTGATGTAACGGGTAAAGCCCGGTTTTTCCGGCAGTGTGATCGGGGCCAGCGCCGTTTCACTGGCTTCAATCATAAAGCGGGCACGCTCAGCCAGGCCGCCCACTTCACCTTTGGCGAAACGAATCGGCCGTCCCATCTGCCAGCAGATCTCCTCGCCAATCACATCCCGGTTGGCTTCAAACCATTCAACGGCTTTGAGGCAGATCGCTTTCCGCTCGGACAGTTCCGTGTTGGCCCAGTGTTTCTGCGCATTACTGGCCTGCGCCAGTGTCTGCTGAATCTCGGCCGCTGTTGCCAGTTGGCGTGTGACATATACGCTGCCGTCAACCGGCGAAATCGTCTGTTGCATGTTTGTCATTACGGGTCTTCCTTTCGCTCCGTGGGCCTTAAATGATTTCGAAATAGCGGTCCATTTCCCAATCCGTCACATGTTTTCTGAATTCTCGCTCTTCCCACTCCCGGCTGGCCGCGAAGTGATCGACAAACTCATCTCCAAACATAGTACGGGCCGCCTCCGACTGCCTGAATCGCTGCGCGGCGTCCCAAAGGGTGCGGGGTAATTGCAGCGCTGGTGCATGCGTCTGTTCGTACGCATTGCCTTTCACCTGCTCAAACGGTTCCCATTGCTGCATGATGCCGTACAGACCAGAAGCCACGGCTGCGGCCAGCGCCAGATACGGATTGGCATCCGCTGCACCTAACCGGTGTTCAATCCGCTGTGATTTCTCACTGCCGGGGATCACCCGCAGCGCTGTGGTGCGGTTTTCCACACCCCAGGTGGCATCGGTGGGTGCCCAGTAACCGGGAATCATCCGGGTATAGCTGTTGATGGTCGGCGCAATCAGGCAGAGAAATTCCGGCATCAGCCGTTGTTGCCCGGCCAGAAAATGGCGCTGAATCTTGCTCATGTTGTGGGTTTGCGTGGGATCGTAAAACGCTGAAGAACCATCTTTGTTTTTCAGCGAAACGTGAATATGACCACTCTGGCCCGGATAATCGCCGGACCATTTCGCCATAAAGGTCGCCATCAGATCCCGCTTCTGTGCCAGCACCTTCATGAAGGTTTTGAACAGCGCCGCTTTGTCGGCGGCCGCCTCTGCACCATCGACGGCCAGTGCCGCTTCCAGAACACCCGGCCCGGTTTCTGAGTGGATCCCTTCAATCGGGAAGTCCATCTGTTCGCCCATTTCAAGAATGGCCTGATACAGGTTCGAATGAACCGAGTTCCGGATCATCGAATAGCCAAACCAGTCCGGCGTAATGGTTTCCAGATTTCGGAATCCTTTTTCACGCGCAGAGTGAGGCGTTTCGTTGAAGACAAAAAATTCGTACTCCAGTGCCGAAAACACCTCAAATCCCATTTCATCCGCTTGCTGCAGTACCCGGCGCAGTGCTCCCCTCGGGCAAACCTGCTCCGCGGCCTCGGCAAATTCGGCAATGAACAACAACATCCCCGGCTCTTCGTAAACCTCGCGGCAGGTGTGCGGCAGAATTTTCACCGGCGCATCCGGATAGCCGGTGTGCCAGCCGGTATAGGTGGTATTGTCATAAAGCTGATCTTTAGAATCCCATCCCAGTACCACGTCACAAAAGGCAAATCCGTTTTCCAGCGAGGAAAAGAATTTCGACTTCGACATATATTTTCCGCGCATGATGCCGTCATTGTCGAACAGGCCAACTTTGACATGTGTCAGGCCACGCGCTTCAACGATGGCCATCGCATCTGCGATTGTCTTCACTTCTCTGGCTTCCATGTATACCTCTTTTGTTTAAGTCACTCGTTCCTGAGTCTGGGTGTGAATTAACTGAGTTCAGATTCCGCGCTGGAAATCAGATCAAACTCTTCTTCCGGTGCATTCGCGACAATCCGGTGACGACTGTAGAACGCGAAGTAAGACAGCATGACGGCATAGAACAGGGCCGACCACAGCGCCGCCTGAAGGCTGACCACAAAGGTCGAGGCCAGTGCCACCAGCGACAGCACCAGCGCAATGCCGGAAGTCAGGGTGCCACCCGGCGTTCGGTAAGGACGCGCCAGATCCGGTTCTTTCCGGCGCAGCAGGATGTGCGACAGGCTCATCAGTGCGTAAGACACAGTGGCACCGAACACGGCCATGGTGATCATCAGATCGCCCTCACCGGACAGGGACAGCAAAAAGCCAATCACGCCGGGGACAATCAGCGCCCAGACCGGCACTTTGCGCTCACCGGAAAGCGACAGGAATCGCGGCAGATAACCGGCACGGGACAAGGCAAACACCTGACGCGAATAGGCGTAGATGATGGAGAAAAAGCTGGCAATTAAGCCAAACAGGCCGACAACGTTCACGAACTTCGCGGCCACAGAATCAGTCCCGTAAACCGCTTGTAATGCCCCGACCAGCGGCGCACTGTGTGATTTCATGGCCTCGGCACCTGCGCCCCCAGGCACCAGAATCAGCACAATGGCAGCAAAGACAATCAGAATCAGCATCGACGCAATGATACCGCGAGGCATATCCTTGGCCGGGTTGGTCGCTTCTTCTGCGGCCAGCGGAACCCCTTCAACAGCCAGAAACAGCCACATGGCGAAAGGCAGCGCAGCCCAGATCCCAAGGTAGCCCTCTGGCAGGAAAGCACTGGCACCGGCAACATCAGCTCGAACTGGAATATCAAAAAGGTTGTTGATGTCGAAGTGCGGCAGCATACCAAAGGCAAACACAACAATGGCAATCACGGCGAGCAGCGTAATACCCATCATGATCCGCAAGGCTTCCCCTGCCCCCCATAAGTGAATGCCCACAAACACGCAATAGAAGGCGGCATAAACGATCGGGCCATCAATCCCAATCAGTTCATTGACATAACCGCCAATGAAAATCGCGATAGCGGCAGGGGCAATGGCATATTCCAGCAAAATGGCTGTGCCGGTCAGAAACCCGCCCCACGGCCCCATGGCCCGACGGGCAAAACTGTACCCCCCGCCTGCGGTCGGGATGGAAGATGACATCTCCGCCAGACTGAGAATCAGGCAGAAATACATCAATCCCATCACGAGAGTCGCCAGCAGCATGCCGCCAAATCCAGCACGTTCCAGACCAAAGTTCCAACCGGCAAAATCGCCGGAAATCACATATGACACCCCCAGACTGGCCAGTAAAACCCAGCCAGCGACTCCTTTTTTGAGCTGTCGCTGATTCAAATAATCGTCAGAGACGGTGTTACTTTCGACTGCTTGTGTATTGCTGTCAGACATAACGGATCCTCTTCAACGTCAATCGGGTCAAAACGCTTCTTGTTGTTAATCAGTTGTTAACTTAAAGGCGCTTTTCAACCCCCGGCAACAAGAATCAGTTCTGCTAACAATGGGGTATAAATTTTCTTAATAGTAGGTTTTCCCGACCGTGCCGGGATGGTATTAATCCCTTGAATTGAAACACAAACATCTTGGTCTTTTTCTCCCTGACGCCTCACTTTTCCCCCGTCGTCCCCGCGCAGGCGGGGAACCAGTGACGTTCAAAAGACTTCCCGCACGCAATACAGCCGATGACATTCACTCGGAATAACTCATCCCGCATAGAGTTCTTTGTCCAGCCAGGGCAAGGCATCGCGAATTTGCGGTAAGAAGCGCTCGCTGATGATCTGGCGGCTGTCCTGCGCCAGAATCTGAGGCAGATTCCCCAGCTCATAATGCCGGCTGACCAGCGTCAGATTCCTGAAAAAAGGTTCATCCCGCGGCAGCGGCAGGCACGTCAGTTTTTCCCGTGTCAGCCCGCATTGAAACAGGCAGAGCGGCGTAGTGATGGTCCAGCCCAAACCTGCAGCCACACTGGAAAGCACAGCAAAGGTATTATCGAGTTGCATCCGGATCGGAATATTGAGGTCCAATCGCCGCAAATAGCGCTCGATCGTCGCACCGATCAGTGAATCTGCGGTATATCGCACAAAATCCAGCTGACTGATTGCCTGATGCAAGTTCTGAATCTGATGGGCAAACTGGCTGGGAATCACCAGCACGAAAGGTTCACGCAGAATACGGTGGCGGCTGAGGTGCTCGTTATTATCCAGCGCATCATCAGAAATAATGATATCCACATTCCGCGACAACAGTGCCTGGGCATGCATATGCGAGCGGCCGGTACTGATGCACCAGTTTTCACTATGGCGCTTGATCACTTCCACCAGAGGCTGGCCAAGTGACGTGGCCAGCGAGTCCACCATGGCGACTCGCAGCAGGTGCAGTTTCTGAAAGCTGCCTTTGGTCATCACGCCATGGGTTTTCTCGGCTTCCGCCAGCAAATGGCAGGATTGGTCATAAAAATATCGCCCCGCCACAGTCAACTCTACAGGCCGGACACTGCGATCCAGCAGCATCACCTTGAGGTTTTGTTCCAATGCCGAGAGGGTTTGCGACACCGAAGACTGTGTGAGCCCCAGCTGTGTGGCCGCCATCGTCATGTTGCCGCTTTGTGCCGTCGCGACAAACACTTCAAGCGAGCGCAGGTCAAATCCGAATCCTTTCAACGCGTTCTTCCTTTTCCATCCCTGTGACGCAGCAACATTCATTTCAGGGGCGCCTTGCATCCATCACCCCATTGTCATACTGAATACTGCGTACACCGGTAAATTTCATCAAGGTATAATAACCCATAAAAATACCTCAATATCAATGATATCGGTCACTGTTTCGGGATGATGGGAAAGAAAAACGGAGCGGTATGACTTACCGATAAAAGGATTCGCACTCAATCGTGCGATATACCGCCATCAAAAAAATGGCGGAGTTTTTTAATGTAAAATATGAGTATAATAATACGGTGCACAGTCAAATGATGTGCACCATTTAATATCAGCTCGACGTTATTTTTTTGATTGAGCACTTCGTTCATCTAAAAATTCATCAGCCGACTCAAGCTCAAGTATTTGCTCAAGGTACAATCTGATCTTCTTATACTGTGATTCACTTGAATAAAAAGAAACATAGTGGAAATCCCGCAACGCTTTGTAGGGATCGACCGCATGACTATCTTTTTCCCAATCTGGAAGAATATCCATATTATTCAGACACACAAGACTAATACCATTTTCAAATGCAGGCTCTCCAAATTCAGCCTCAATCATATATCTTAGCTCTTTCAGAAATGGAGAAACCTTTACTTTAGGGTCATTATTAAACCCAGTCATTTTGAAAGCCATCAAAGCACCTGCACCAGCTCCAACAAAAGCAAACGGCCCAACAAATATCACGGCCAGTAAACACACCACAATGCCCACATATGCGGCATAGCGGGTGGCGGCATAAAATACTTCCGGCACTAATTCAACGGTGCTGACAATGATCCCGTGTTCCGTCAATTGGCCCTGTTGACGTTCGCTCGCTTGGTAGAGGAAATAGCTCACTGGCATCATAATGGTCATGACAGGGAGAAAAATAAAATACTTTTCGTAACCATCAAAGACCAAAAGTGCAAGCAGACACATGGCCCCCATCACACAGGGTTGTATATAACGTAACCGCTGCACCAAATCGCATTCCCATTCATAAATCACGTCCGCTTCCAGCACCTGCTGAATCTGTTGTTGCTTGTATGTTTCCGTGCACTTAGGCAGGTGTTTAAACTCCCTTTTCATTATCCAACCCTGTCACTTCATTAGATGATTCTCTTGATTTAAAAAATTCATCTTCCGGAACCATCTCAATCAAACTGTCAAGGTATTGTTTCATTTCGCCATACTGAAATTCATTTGAATAAAAAGAAATATAATGGAACTTTCTCAACTTTTCATAAGGATCAGGAGCATTTTCATCCTTAATCTGGTCTGGCATAAAATCCATATTCTCTAAGCTAATGAGAGAAACACCATCTTGATAATATGATTCACTAAAATCCGCTTCTACCACGTACCTGAATCCTTTCAAGAAAGGAAAAACCTCAACCTTAGGCTCATTATTAAATCCGGTCATCTTAAAGGCCATCAAAGCGCCTGCGCCAGCCCCAACAAAAGCCAACGGCCCAACAAATATCACGGCCAGTAAACACACCACAATGCCCACATATGCGGCATAGCGGGTGGCGGCATAAAATACTTCCGGCACTAATTCAACGGTGCTGACAATGATTCCGTGTTCCGTCAATTTTACGTGCTGACGCTTGGTTGATTGATACAAAAAATAAGATGCGCTCCCCATAACGAGCCCCAACAGACCAAATGCCAGATACCACCCCCATGAATCCCCCAGTAAAACAGCGAATAGAAAGCTCATCAGGACGACACCGGATGTTTGAACCCATCTCAGACCTTGTACCAAATCACATTCCCATTCATAAATGACGTCTGCTTCAAGCACTTGCTGGATTTGCTGTTGTTTGTATTCTTCCGTGCACTTGGGTAACTCTTTCATTGCATTTTTCATTCGATACTGACCTCAACTCGAATGGAGCTGTTTGGAATATATAAATAGCGACCAAGGGTGAATAGAAAAATGTCCCTCAGAAGAAGAGAATCAATACTCGCTATGAATCACGATAACCAGCCATATTTTATCTGAATCCAGGCCAATGCAGCAGATTGCAATTCGTTCGAAAGTCCAGATGAAATCACTTTTCAGGTAGTGATAATGAAACCAGAAATAAAAGTGGAAAGGGGATCACAGAAAAGGCCTGCCGCGTGAGGGGCGGCAGGCGCGAGTATTATGCAGCGGCAACGAAGGCGATTTCGACCAGATAATCCGGATCGGCCAGCTCAACTTTCACGCAGGCACGGCTTGGGGCGCTGCCTTCTGGCAGCCAGGCATCCCATGCGGCGTTGAATGCATCCAGGTTTGCCCAGTCGGTGATATAAATCGTGACAGACAGGATGCGGGATTTGTCGCTGCCCACACTGGCGAGCATGGCTTCTGCCTGCGAGAAAACCTGCTGCGCCTGACCGGTTATATCGGCGCTGGTATCGGATTCCGGCACTTCAACGAAGTGAGCAATCCCATGAAATACAGTCACATCTGACCAACGTTTGGTCGGGTTAATACGCTGAATATCCATTCTGTGTCCTTCTTACTCAATGTAAAACGATCACGCTCAGTTGATCTGTATGTTATTTCGTTGGCGCGGGAAACATCAGACGAGCCAGCCGGGCAAGGTTGTATGCATCCACATAACCGGAATGCTGACGGCCTTCCCATTCCAGCCCGCTCATGGCCATGGCGGCGCGCAGGCCGATACGCTTATTCTGTACGTGAGGCTGCAGCTTAAACAAAGTCGCCAGATTCAGGTATTCCCGGAACGGGACTTCCAGCCCTTTGGCTTTGCACTCGGCGCGTAAAATGGCATCGTCCCGGCCCCAGGCCGCATAAATTTTATGACGTCCGCCGAACTTTTGCTCCATGGCTTTCAGAATACTGGCAAGCGGTTTGCCGTTCTGTGCGACCACTTCAGGTTTGATCCCGGTCAGCTCGGTGCAAAAAGGCGAGATTTCATCTGATTCCGGCTGCACAAAATACTGTGCGCGGCGTGAAATCGTGCCCTTTTCCAGATTCAGTTCTGCAACGCCAATCTCAATGATTTCGCCGGTGCGGGCTTTGCCGTCTTCATTCCAGCAACACATTTCAAGATCAAAGCAAACGATGCGGGTGTAATTCATATGGATCCAGATTCGTTCATCAGTCCCATTCAGGGCAAAACCTGTGGCTGATAGAGTCTCAACAAAGCGGCGAAGCATAGCATGTCTGCGCATTCGCTTCAGCCCTTGCCAATCAGATCCCCCGCATTTACTCTTGCAACTGTCCCGAATGCGTATCAGAGCCGCCCTCTCATGAAAAACGTCTACCGCCCTTTGTTTGATGATCACAACCCGCCCGGTGAGGTGTTTTTCGGCCATCAGGCGTTTTTACCCCACACGACCACGCCAGTGCACACGCATCCGTGGGGGCAGCTCCAGCTGATCAGTGGCGGGATTCTGGAGCTGAATGCCGACGGAAAACGATTTCTCTCACCGTCTCAGTACGCGATCTGGATTCCGCCCGGCATCAGACACGAAAGCTATATGCGCCGCAGCATGAATTACTGCTCGATGAACATCGTGAATCCGCTGGCGCAGAAATTACCAGCCTATCCCTGCCTGCTGGAAGTCACGCCAATCATTGAAGCGATCGTCAGCGATTTACGCAGTCGCCAACTACAAGTCGCACAAACCGAGTCAGACAAACGCCTCATTGCTGTTTTACTGGACCAGCTCCAGCAGGCGCGAGTGCATGATCAGTTTCTGCCGAGCAGCGAAGACAAGCTTCTGAAACCTATGTTGCGGGCGCTGGAAAAGAATCCGACCGATCCAACCACGCTGGCAGAATGGGCCAAGAAACTGCACACCACAGAGCGGACACTCGCTCGGCACTGCCAGCAAACTTTAGGCATGAGTTTTATCGAATGGCGGCAGCGGAGAAAATTTATCTACTCGCTGCACTTATTGCGGAAAGGTTTATCTGTCAAAGAGATTGCGCTGACGCTGGGTTATCATCAGGCATCTCCCTTCATCAGCTTGTTTAAAAAGCATGCGCAATGCACACCGGAACAGTATCGTCAGAAGCAAAACCGACAATGACAGCCGTGATCAGCTGCCCATGGCCTGATCAGGCTGGTTGAGTAATAGTCGCCCTGCCGCATGACGACTGAGCGGATGCCCCAGCAGGAAGCCCTGCCCATGGCGGCAACCCAGAGAGGAAACCAGAGCCAGCTGGCTTTCGTCTTCAATCCCGACCACAGCCACCTGCATCCCCAGACTTGCGCTCATTCCCACCACCGACTGAATCATCGCTTTGTTTGCCTCAGATCCCGGTAAGGTGCCGATGCAGGCACGGGCCACTTTCACTTTATCGAACGGAAAATCGCGCATAATAGTCAGACACGCATTGCCGTTCCCGAAATCATCCAGCACCAGCGAAACACCCAGATGCTTCAGATCCTGCATGATGGCCCGCATCAGATGCGGATCCTGCTGCACGGTTTGTGCGGTAAATTCGATTTCCAGCCGTGCCGGGTTCAAACCCGATTCAGACAGCGCGTTTGCCACTGACTGACGAAAGGTTTCATGTTTCAGCTGCTGCACCGAGATGTTAACCGACACCCGCATCTCTTCCGGCCAGTCCATCGCTGCAATACAGGCCTGTTTCATGACCCAGTCGCCCAGTACCTGGATGAGTCCGGCATCCTCGGCGACCGGAATAAATTCCTGCGACGAGACCATGCCTTCCCGTTGGTGCCGCCAGCGAAGCAGCGCCTCAAAGCCCTCAATCTGGCGGGTTTTCAGGTCGAAAACCGGCTGATAATAGGGTTCCAGCAAATCCTGTGCGATGGCTTTGCGCAGATCTCTTTCAAGCAACTGACGCTGCTTCAACTGTTCGTCCATCCGGGTATCGAAAAAGGCGAATGTCGAACCGCCATCCATTTTCGCCCGGTACATGGCCGTGTCGGCAGCACGCAGCAAATCAACCGGCTCAATGTCATGATTCGACATCGCGATCCCGATACTGACGCCAGCCAGAATCTGCTGCCCCCGGATATGGTAGGGCTCCGACATCGCTTTGATGATGCGCGATGCCAGCGCGGAAGCCTCGTCCGGTTCCTGCCCGCCAATGTGAATCAGCGCAAACTCATCCCCGCCCAGCCGGGCAATGGTATCGTGCATCCGAAGCAGGTGTTTCAGCCGGCCCGCCGTGGCAACCAACAGTTCATCGCCGACAATATGGCCGTACGCATCGTTGATTTGTTTGAATTTGTTTAAATCCATCATCAGCACAGCCACACAGGCATCGTTATCGCCAGCATGTTGCAGGGCCTTTTGCAGTTGTTCAGAAAAGTAGAGCCGGTTAGGCAGTTCGGTCAGCGGATCATGCATGGCCAATTGATACATGGCCGCTTTGTCGCGTTCTCCGACTTTGATCTCATCTGTCATCTGGCGGATTCGGCGCCAGCTCAGGCCAACCAAAGCAATGGGTAACACAAGCAATAAAGAAATGAATGCACCCAAACCGAATGCATGATACTGACTCACCCAATGGGTGAAATGTTCAAACCATTCAAACTGACTGGCCAGGATCAGCCAGATGATGGCAAAAACAGCCAGTTTGATCAGTGTTCGTTTGACAAACAATGAAAGAATTAACGATAACACGCCGACCTGACGGCCAGCCCTATCCTGCGCAGATTGACTCATAAACGGATTACCCTCGTCCCAAATGTCACTGACCCGTATCACCAACTGGGTGGAAACTGTGATTCCTGTTCTCTTTTTGATTTCTGTTAAAACAATTTATAGTTAACACGATCACAATAACGTGAAAATGACACTTTTATTTTAGGCAAAATTCCCTGCGATGTGGCACTTCTTTGTGAAGTATTTCGTGATATCGATGCAACTCCTTACAGTCATTCAATAAAAAAACCGGCGTGCATCAAGCAACGCCGGAACAATTGAGTAACAGAGGTATTACGGATAGTGGTATTACGCCATCAATGGCTCTTGTTGGGAAATTGCTTTGCGACGCTGGCGCCAGCCAAGCATCCCCAAACCTGTGGTCAGCAGCAGCAAGCTGGCTGGCTCCGGAACTGGGTTTGGATCGCCAGGGCCGCCATTACCGATGGTGTAATCAATGCCAGCAATGTAAAAATCAGATAGCAGCGCCGCTGAAATCACGATATGGCTGACGTTATCTTCACCATCAAAATCCCAGTAGGAACCATCCCAGTTCAGCGCATCCGGTGTCAGCGCATCCAGCAGTGAATCCAGGCTGAGCAAATCCGTGTTCAAACCCAGCTCAAGCTCCGGAAAACCATCATCAAACAGATAGGCCGTGCCGGATTCCAGCAAGCTATAGTCATTCAGGAAAATACCGTTCACAGTCACTGGCTGAGCAAAACTCAGCACAACAAATTCCCAGCCATCTACTTTGTCGTCGTCGTCGAAGAGGGGTTCCGCGATGTTTTCAATCAGGCCTGTCGGGATAGTATCAACCCCTATCCCAAAGCTATTTTGAGACAATTGCACCAAGGCCGGATCCCCTGTCACGAGAGACCCTGTCTGAATGTTGCCGGTAATATCCAGAAAATACCGGTACGCCGAGAAAGTAATGTCTCCGATGGTCGTACTCTGCTGGCCATTCAGACCGGAATAGGCACCATCAGTAAAGTCGATCTGGGCTGCCGAGACACTCATTGAGCCTCCGAGGAGGCCAAGGGTGAGCAACCCTGTTTTCAGCAATGATTTCATGTTGTCGCTCCCTACCGTGTATGTCGAGTTGTGTTCGCAACATGAAACTGCATCTTGCATGCCAAAATGTATCTCACTGAAATACAATCCATTTTATGAAATCATTTTCCGAATTGTAAAAAAGCCCGACATTTTTCCGGGATTACTGGGCAGAAGTGTAAAATTATCTGACTCAGAGACAACAATGCCGATCAACTCACTGGGAATTGACCAGCATTTGCAAAAGCAGGGAGGGGATTATTGCGCGTGTTGTTTTTGCAGCACGTACATGTCAGCCAGATTGCCGGTAATGCGTTTGCCTTCCCGATCCAGCCTGAACAACTGGTTTTCGCCAACGAAGAATTGAATATCATCCCCGCTGTCATTGGTTAAGGTGATGGTATTACCCGCGTCATTCCAGGTAAATGCGCCCTGATGACGGAACTGACCGTCTTCTTCATAGCCGAGATAAGTTTCTGTCAATTCAAAGGTTCCATCCATTCCCAGAACCAAAACCGTTTCAATTCCTGCACAATCTGCACAGGGAATCGTGCCCGCGTAAGTGCCGTTCCAATCCAGAGAATTCCGGGCATTGTGTTCTGTGTCCACATAAACAGATTGCGTTTGTTCCTCTGCCTGAACCGCCGCTTGTGCTTTATCTTGTACCGCAGCCTGATCCGAGCTTGGTTGATCACAACCTGCCAGTGTCGCCGCCAGTCCCAATCCAATCGCCAGAGATAACAGTCGCTTCGTTTTCATAATTTCTCCTGAAAAACTCAACTCACCTGGCCGCTATGGAAGCGCCCATCAGGTGTTTTCTGAGAACTTGGACTCGCGTTACACAAAAAAGTGCCCGAGAATTCACGCCGCAGTCAAACAGAAATGGCTGGTGGGACATTTCAGGTGCTCCGTGTCGTGGATCAGAAAAACGTGAAACCTGAGATTGTTGTTGCACAATCATCTTCGCGACAGGTTCTTTCATCAGCAAAAGGGGTTTGCATCATTGAGATGTCTTCGTTTCATATAGCCCATCCTCCATCATTCCAGCGAATCAAAATGGTTAAAGTACCTTGTGTTTATATCCTTGCCAGCAAACGAAACGGAACTTTATACATTGGTGTAACCAGCGATTTAATCAAACGTGTATGGCAACATCGCACTGATATGACAGATGGCTTTAGCAAAGCACATCAGGTTCATCGTCTTGTTTATTATGAAATCGCTGAAAATATGACCTCAGCTATCTTGCGGGAGAAACAATTGAAGAAGTGGCGGCGGCAATGGAAAATCAATCTGGTTGAACAAAATAACCCCTGCTGGCGAGATCTCTTCCTTGAAATTGCAGGATTGACATCTTCCCGGAAGGTCAACAATTCATCTGATTAGAATGCCTTCATTCATGAACAACTCCCGCACATGAAAAATACTCAAAACAGTCATTACCGTACATTTCCCTTCGCATCGAAAATAATCAAACTCGTCATTTCTGAGCAACTAAAAACCACACCAAAATACTCAATACCGTCATTCCCGCGAAGGCGGGAATCCATAAGGAACCGGGCTAAAAACACACGACAATCATCATTGAACAGATAAAATCACAGCAAGGTTCAGGTCATTCTATAGAATCGTTCACAGCACTCAAACGAAACTCCAGCGCATCAACGTCACTGGATTCCCGCCTGCGCGGGAATGACAAGGGTTTGATATTTTCTGTTGCGGGTAAGATTTTAAAACCCCGTTATCTTTGTGATGAAAGATAGAATATTCACGATACAATAAATACAAAAAACGTTATTTGTGAGCAACTAAAAACCACACCAAAAATACTCAATACCGTCATTCCCGCGAAGGCGGGAATCTATAAGGCACCGGACTAAAAACATACGACAATCATCATTGAACAGATAAAATCACAGCAAGGTTCAGGTCATTCTATAGAATCGTTCACAGCACTCAGGCGAAACTCCGGCGCATCAACGTCACTGGATTCCCGCCTGCGCGGGAATGACAAGAGTTTGATATTTTCTGTTGCGGGTAAGATATTAAAACCCCGTTGTATTGATGATGAAAGATAGAATATTCACGATAAAACAAATACAAAAAACGTTATTTATGAGCAACTAAAAACCACATAAAAAATACTCAATACCGTCATTCCCGCGCAGGCGGGAATCCATAAGGAACCGGGCTAAAAACACACGACAATCATCATTGAACAGATAAAATCACAGCAAGGTTCAGGTCATTCTATAGAATCGTTCACAGCACTCAAACGAAACTCCGGCGCATCAACGTCACTGGATTCCCGCCTGCGCGGGAATGACAAGGGTTTGGCATTTTCTCATGCAGGTAAGTTTATAAAACCCCGATATCTTGGTGATGAAAGATAGAATATTCACGATACAATAAATACAAAAAAACGTTATTTATGAGCAACTAAAAACCACACCAAAAATACTCAATACCGTCATTCCCGCGAAGGCGGGAATCCATAAGGAACCGGGCTAAAAACACACGACAATCATCATTGAACAGATAAAATCACAGCAAGGTTCAGGTCATTCTATAGAATCGTTCACAGCACTCAAACGAAACTCCAGCGCATCAACGTCACTGGATTCCCGCCTGCGCGGGAATGACAAGGGTTTGATATTTTCTGTTGCGGGTAAGATTTTAAAACCCCGTTATCTTTGTGATAAAAGATAGAATATTCACGATACAATAAATACAAAAAACGTTATTTGTGAGCAACTAAAAACCACACCAAAAATACTCAATACCGTCATTCCCGCGAAGGCGGGAATCTATAAGGCACCGGACTAAAGACATACGACAATCATCATTGAACAGATAAAATCACAGCAAGGTTCAGGTCATTCTATAGAATCGTTCACAGCACTCAAACGAAACTCCGGCGCATCAACGTCACTGGATTCCCGCCTGCGCGGGAATGACAAGGGTTTGATATTTTCTGTTGCGGGTAAGATTTTAAAACCCCGTTGAATTGATGATAAAAGATAGAATATTCACGATAAAACAAATACAAAAAACGTTATTTATGAGCAACTAAAAACCACATCAAAAACACTCAACTTCGTCATTCCCGCGAAGGCGGGAATCCATAAATAACCGGACTAAAAACATACGACAATCATCATTGAACAGATAAAATCACAGCAAGGTTCAGGTCATTCCATAGAATCGTTCACAGCACTCAAACGAAACTCCGGCGCATCAACGTCACTGGATTCCCGCATGCGCGGGAATGACAAGGGTTTGGCATTTTCTCATGCAGGTAAGTTTATAAAACCCCGTTGAATTGATGATGAAATATAGAATATTCACGAGACAAAAAACACAAGAAAACCCATCATTTCTGAGCAACTTAAACCACACCAAAATACTCAATACCGTCATTCCCGCGAAGGCGGGAATCCATAAAGCACCGGACTAAAAACATACGACAATCATCATTGAACAGATAAAATCACAGCAAGGTTCAGGTCATTCTATAGAATCGTTCACAGCACCCAGACGAAACTCCGGCGCATCAACGTCACTGGATTCCCGCCTGCGCGGGAATGACAAGGGTTTGATATTTTCTGTTGCGGGTAAGATATTAAAACCCCATTGTATTGATGATGAAAGATAGAATATTCACGAGACAAAAAACACAAGAAAGCCCATCATTTCTGAGCAACTTAAACCACACCGAAAATAATCAACACCGTCATTCCCGCGAAGGCGGGAATCCATAAGTCACCGGGCTAAAAACACACGACAATCATCATTGAACAGATAAAATCACAGCAAGGCTCAGGTCATTCTATAGAATCGTTCACAGCACTCAAACGAAACTCCGGCGCATCAACGTCACTGGATTCCCGCCTGCGCGGGAATGACAAGGGTTTGATATTTTCTGTTGCGGGTAAGTTTATAAAACCCCGATATCTGGTGATGAAAGATAGAATATTCACGATAAAACAAATACAAAAAACGTTATTTATGAGCAACTAAAAACCACATCAAAAACACTCAACTTCGTCATTCCCGCGAAGGCGGGAATCCATAATTCGCCGGATTCAAAGCACTTCAAATCATTATTGGATCAAATTACCGCCATCAACTTCGATGGATGTAACGAAGACATCGGCGCTCCCCACTTGAATGCCCAATACATCGGATAGGATTGGTTCTAAAACAGAAAGCAGCAGGGAATTCAATAAAGTAGCGACCAACGGTAACACAGTATCCGTTAACAAACTGAGCACTAAATTTAATACAGCACTGATCAAACCAATATCTGCGACATTCAGCTCGGCATCTAATTCAATGTTACTTAACGTGTCGCTCAATGTTGAGCCAATCGGCGGACTGACATTCCCGATCAATTGTGGCAACTCTAATTCAGGATCAACGGTATGGCTATGGGTGATGTAATCTGATGTTGAAACAGGAACATTTGCAGTAATATCAATCTCAACAGGAACCGTTACAATTGGTAAAACCCTCACGTACGCCCCGATTGTAATGGGTTGAGTCACATCACCAAAATCAGTAGCATCATTCGGCGGCCCCCCATCCCCAACTTTAATTAATGCGACTGATGGCTTGGTTGCAAAGCTCATCGAAACGCCATTCCCGCTTAATAGCTGGCAGCCATTGGCATCTAATAACTGAGTTTCCGCTTTTGCCACCTCTGCGCTCAGGCCAATAGTACCGACATTTAACGCAAGAAGACCAAGATCCAAACCGCCCCCAAAAAGTGTTGCTTTGAGTTTCAGTTCAACCTGCGACGTCGAGACCGAAGTAACAAAGCCATCTTCAGATTCAGCAGGGAGAACCCCCATCGTAAACTGAGGTGGCTCAATCACCTTCAGCGCAACAGCCAGACCAGCAACCCCTAAATCGACATCAAGATTCGGGATCAATAAAAAGTTATCTTTATTCGACGCATAAATCGCACCGGAAACCAGATCGAACAAAGCAATTTTACTCGCTAATGCCGCACGACGAATTTCATCGTTCATCGCTTCGTTAGATCCTGCTGCCAACGTAATGATGTCAGACAAAGCCAAAGATAGTGTCGAAACTTGTGCCAAGCTTTTCATCTGGGTTAATGCAGGTAAAACCCCCGCATCCAGCACATCATATTCGCTAACTGCTCGGATATTTGCTTCGATGAATTGCGCGACTGTTAATTGTGTATCCAGAACCTGTTCCAGCGTCCCTGCCGACAAATCAACGGCAAGCAGCCCCATATCGTTCAGTGCACTCAATAAGCCAGCAAGACGGACTTTGGTATCGGCAAGCCCCTGATAGGAGCCAATCGCTAAGCTTCCACCCAGTGCAGCACCCAGCACCGAATTCGTTAAATCGACATCAACCGTTCTTGAACCAATCCCAAAACCAACAGACATTCGCTTCATGACCGTAGCCGACGCAGAAAGTGTCACATCGTCGTCGTTTAACGCCTGTGCGATGATACTTGCGGGTATCGTTTTACTCAGTGTGACTTTCCCGGCTGATTTAACGGCATTACTGGAATCAAACGTCCACTGGGATTGTGCCTGATCAATGCTTGCAGCACCGAAAGTCACATCGTATTGATTTGCATCCGGATCGAAACCATTTTGCTGCAAGTTACTTTTAGCCTGAGCAATCAAAGTCTGTTTCTTGGTTTCATTACTGCCATCAATATAACAAGCCCCTCGCCCCAGACTGAGTGCGGCCAGATCTGCCTGTTTCTGCAGTTGGCGCTTTTCCATGTACAGTCGGCCGGTGTCGACGGCCAGAGACAGGAACAGCACCATGCTGAGCATCAGGAGAATCAAGCCAGCGCCGACGGCGCCGCGCTGGCGGGATTGCGATGACAGACGATGAAAAGATCCAGATGAACCTAACATAATTTCGCTCCTTCCCGGCTGGGAATGACAGCTTGGGTTTGGTGTTCACTCCAATCTTCAGACGCCCGCCTGTGCGGGCATCCGAATCCTGGCTCAGCTGCCACCGAATTTATCTTTAATGAATTTATCCGGAATTGGATGACTGAAGCTTTGCTGCATGCGCTCCTGGGCCGCTTTGGCGGCTTCCGGGGTTAATGTATCGGTTTGTGACGTCGCCATCTGGCCACGGGTCTGCATGTTCAGCCAAAGCTGTGTCATATGCTTCCGCTCAGGTTTCACCACAGGCTTAAGCGCCACTTTCGATTGTTTCGGATAAGCGCTGATCTCACCAAGCGTTTCAGAAACAGGGTCCGGATTCACTTTGTTCGGCGGAAAAGTGGCTGCCTGAGCCCCGCCAACCAGAAATGCAGTGCCCAAAGCCGCCATCAGTACTTGCTTCATTCCTTTCATCACGTCACTCCTCTACCTGCACGGTTCCGTTACGATGGATCCAGCTGCAGGGGTTGAAATACAGAAATCGCATCCATCATTTCCCGGTGTTCAGATTCACTCCACTCGAAACGGGATGCCAGGGTCGCGGCAGCCTGTTTCTGATTGGTTTTCAGCAGCACAAACCACAGATTTTTAGCCGCATTCTGATGCTGCGGATTCAATTCCAGCGCCGTCATCAGTTCATCCCGGGCTTTCTGATCTTGCCCGGTGACCAGCAGCAGAAAACCAAAGTCATTCCGGACATCGGCTTCCACGGGCGCTGCTTTTGCTGCTTTTTCCATCCATTTCATGGCGTCTTCCATGTGGCCCTGATAAGACGCAATCAGCCCGAGACCATGATAAGCATCCCCCGCCAGACACGTCTTCACCATCCCCTGATAAAGCCGGGTTGCTTCGTCCCATTTACCGAGTTTCCGATAGCTGTCTGCCCGCATCATCTGGACGCTCAGGCCATCCTCTTTCAGCTCATCCAGCGACGCCAGCGCCAGATAGTACTGGCCCTGATCGATTTGCTGCTTCACCATCGACAGCTTCATGCCGTCTTTCGCGATCAGCGTTTCACCACAGGCACCGGACTGAACCGGCTTATTGGCCGTCACTCTGGCACTTTCTTCTTCTGGTGAGGCACTGCAACCGGCCAGTACGGCAACCAGCAATCCACTCAGCCAGACGGTGCGATATGTTTGACTACTTCTCATGATGTCATCCCTGTCCTGTTCTTGATTCCTGTGCTCATCACCACGGGCTCACGAGCCACCAATCGCCTGAATCAAAGCCATCATTCCCGGCCCCGCCAGCACCACAAAGAGTGCAGGAAATAAAAACACCATCATGACCACCGACATTTTGCCGGACAGCTTGGTGACTTTTTCCTGTAGCTGTGTGCGTCTTCTGTCCTGAAGTAAGACGGATAACTGATTCAGAGACGCTGACATATTCCCACCGGTTTCAGACACCTGTGCCAGCATGGTCAGCAAGTCTTGCATGCCTGCCGAATCATTCACGCGGGCGATTTCACTGAAGACGGAAGCCCGCTCCTGTCCGGCTTCAATTTTACTGAGCGCCAGTTTGAGTTCCTTGTTCAGCTCCGGGGTCAGCTCGGATAATTCGCGGGATAAGGTTCGGAGCAGACTTTCCAGCGACAGACCCACATCCCATAAAATTTTCATCACCTGCAGGCCGATAATGAGCTCTTCTTCAATCATCTGTGTCCGTTTCACGGCTTTTTTCTTCAGCCATTGAATGACCAGATAAGCGGTGCCCATTGCGCTGATCAGCATCAGGCTGATTTTGTGATTCGCTGAGGCATCGGCCTGAATCAGCTGACTGGCAAAAACCAGCTGAATAGCGCACCACACCGCAGCCAGACGGAAAATACACAGCGTCTGCTCCCGGTTGGAGATGTAACCCGCTTTTCGCATCATCTCCAGAATGTCATTCAGGGAGGTTGCATTGCTTCGTTTGGTCTTGCCCCAGAGGCGCTGCCCGCCACGGATAACACGTTCACCGGCACGCGGCTTTCCCAGTGATTTCGCCAGATTGTCTTCAACACTGCGTGCTTTTTGCAGTTTCATGGACCAAAACAGCAGCCCGGCACCGACAATGCTGAACAAGAGGCTGGTGATGATCAGATAAGCTGTGGTTGTCATACGCTTTCCCTGCCTGTACTTCTGTTTCGCGCTTCTAAAAACCTTTGGCGCATCAACGTCACTGGATTCCCGCCTGCGCGGGAATGACGGCTGAAATCCCGTGCCTGTTTCAACCCCAAGTGCCTATCGTTACTTCGGTGCATCAACGTCACTGGATGCCCGCCTGCGCGGGCATGACGGCTGAAATCCCGTGCCTGTTTCAACCCCAAGTGCCAATCGTTGCTTCGGTGCATCAACGTCACTGGATTCCCGCCTGCGCGGGAATGACGGCTGAATTCCCGTGCCTGTTCCAATCTCAAGTGCCAATCGTTGCTTCAGTGCATCAACGTCACTGGACTCCCGCCTGCGCGGGCATGACGGCTGAAATCCCGTGCCTGTTTCAACCCCAAGTGCCAATCGTTGCTTCGGTGCATCA
>NZ_JAUORR010000041.1:0-23666 GCF_030547945.1 Photobacterium sp. 1_MG-2023
TCTCCGAAGAGAAGCGGCTCAGTGATTACTGATGTTTCAACCGAAGTTGAAACGAATTGACTGTGCCGGTAACCCTTTCAAAAAAGTGCCACCAATTGGTCACTCAGTTCACTGATAAATCTTTATGACTGTATCATTGTCGAGTGCCCACACAGATTGCATGGTCAAATTGTTAAAGAACGTTGACTCAACATTTAACTCGTTGGTCAGAGGCTGCGTATAATACCGAGCCATTTTCCTCAGTCAAGATTTATTTTCAAAAAACTTTCCGAAAACCTTCTTAACCAAGCCCTCACTAAGTAAAACATAAGGATTTAAAGCCTTGAGCCCTATCTCCTAGTGAGGATGCGCATTTTACAAAAACAAAAAACACTGTCAACCAGATTTCTTACTTCTTTTTGCGCACTTTCAGTTTATCACAAGTTATACACAAGTTACGAAGAACTTATTCAAAACCCGCTCTGCCCTGTCAGTGAGGCGGCATTATAAGGAGCTTTCTCAACACGGCAAGTGTTTTTTGTATATTTTCTTACGAAAGACGAATAATCCAACTGAACGACGTAAAAGATACAAAAAAGCAGCAACAATCATGCTTTCCGACCTTGGGGCCACTTTGATGAAGTGAGAGGAAGTCATAAAGAGAAGCTTTATGAGTTGAAAAGATCTAGTGTGAATGCATTCATTCATAAAAAATCCGCCACATAGGAGTGGCGGAGTAAAGAATAGGGTCTTATAAGGCAACGAGAAAATAGGGATTGAGTAAGTCTTCACGGTCATAACGTAAAGGCTCACCATTGAGTTGCGTGACCCGAGCGCCTGCACTTTCTGCAACGCACTGCCCAGCCGCCGTATCCCACATCATCGTCGGGCCAAGACGTGGATAAAATTGCGCGCGTCCCTCTGCCACTAAACAGAACTTCAGGGATGAGCCAACTTCTGTCATTTTGTGCTGACCCAGCTTTTCCAGAAAGGCAGCCATATCCGGACTGGGATGAGAGCGACTACCGACAACAGTCGGGATGGTTGCCGTTCTGGCGCGGATCGGCTCACGCCCGGCTTTCGTTTGTAGCCATGCTTTGGAGCCATCGGCCAGCCATGTTTTGTCTAAAGCTGGCGCATGAACCACAGCAAGAACAGGTTTCCCTGCCTGAATCAGAGCAATATTGACCGTGAACTCCCCATTTCTGCGCAGAAATTCTTTCGTTCCGTCAAGCGGGTCAACCAACCAGAAGGTTTCCCAATGCTGACGCTCCTGCCATTCGGTATGGGCAGACTCTTCAGAAAGGACCGGGATCTCTGGTGTCAATTCAGACAGGTGGCGAAGGATCACAGCATTAGCAGCCAGATCCGCTTCAGTGACAGGACTATTGTCCGCCTTTGCTTCAACCTGAACATTGCTGTGATAGCAATCCATAATGGCTTGCCCCGCTTCCAGGGCGACCTGATAAATCGACTCCAGTCTTGTGCTCACGCTTTCCTCCTTGTCTTATATAATGTGACGCTGCTTTAAAGCTTCCATGCATCGTGTCACCAGTTCGTCCACGGATGCATGACCAGCCTGCAGGTGAATTTCTGGATTTTCCGGAGGTTGATACTCAGAGTCAATCCCGGTGAAGTCTTTGATTTCACCCGCTCTGGCTTTTTTATAGAGCCCTTTCGGGTCGCGCTTCTCGCATTCTGCCAGTGGTGTATCAACAAAGACTTCAATAAATTCCCCTTCCGGCAGAAGTTCGCGAACCAACTGACGTTCTTCACGGTGAGGAGAAATAAAAGCGGTTAAAACGATGAGGCCAGCATCAGCCATCAGCTTTGCCACTTCACCGATCCGACGAATGTTCTCTTTCCTGTCTTCTGAAGAGAAACCCAGATCCTTGCAAAGCCCATGACGGACATTGTCGCCATCCAGCAGATAGGTATGGAAACCCTGCTCTGCCAAACGATTTTCCAAGGCACCAGCCACGGTGGATTTGCCTGCACCGCTCAACCCGGTAAACCAGAGCACACAAGGTTTCTGATGTTTCAACTGAGCACGCTGTGCTTTATCTGTCTGGTGATTGTGCCAGACCACATTTTCATTTTCGTGGGATTGAACGACAGCGGTCATTGTACACTCCGTTGCTAGTACAGATTAAAAAGGAAAGAACTGCGGGATCAGTGTCAGGACCACAACCGAGTACATAATCGAGAATGGCAAGCCAATCCGAAGGTAATCCCGGAGTTTATAGTTCCCAACGGTATAGACGAGCAGATTCGTCTGATACCCGTAAGGTGAAATAAAGCTGGCACTGGCACCAAACAGCACCGCCATAATAAAGGGCATCGGATCGACGCCGTAGCTTAAGGCCAAACTATAGGCCAGCGGAAAGGACAGTGCTGCGGCAGCATTATTCGTCACCAATTCTGTCATTAACAATGTCAGCAGATAAACAGCCACCAGTCCGCCATAGACACCCCAGCCATTAAAGGAGGTCATCATCATGTTACCCATCCGCTCCGATAATCCGCTGGACAACATGAGCTGTGCCAGAGAAAGCGCTGAACCGACAATCACGACGATATCAATCGGAAAACGACGACGGATTTCGGCAAAACTGATGATTCCTGTTGCCAGCAGTACCAGCAGATAACCAGCCAGACCTTTGATCAGCGGCAATACATCCAGCAATGCGGCCATGATCACGGCGACAAAGCCCCCCAGTACCGCCATGCTTTTCGTACTGTCGAGACGGGCACTGGAATCCAGACCATTGATCAGCACAAACTCACGGTTCAGGGTCTGCTTTTTCTCATGAAAGGTTTTGCCGGGAACAATGACCAGTGTATCGCCCGGATGTAATTCAATGTTGCCCAGTCCGCCAGCCAGACGTTCATGGCCACGGCGGATCGCCACAACCACCGCATCAAAACGCTCACGAAACTGAACATCTTTCAGAGTCTTGCCGCGTATGCCAGCCGAGTGACTGACGACCACTTCCATCATGGACTGACCGTTAAGGTGATGCTGGCCGAATAGTTTCAGACCATCGATTTCCTGCAACGTGGTGACGCTTTCTATATCCCCACAGAAGAGTAAGGTGTCTCCGGCCTCAATGACGGTTTCCGGGCATACTGGCGCGATGGTTTTTCCACCACGGATAATTTCTGCCAGAAATAAGCGCCGTAAAGCACGCAGGCCATTATCAGAGACCGATTTTCCGGCCAGCGGAGAGCCAGAAACCACCTTTGCTTCCAGAAAATACGGTAAATCATCCTGACTGCTGTCGTCATAATTCGGCAGCAAGTGACTGAGCGGGATCAGGAGCATCAGCCCCGCGGCCAATACAGCGAGTCCGATCATCGACGGCGCGAAAAAACCGAGGCTTGGCAGCCCGGCATCTTCTACAAAGCTGTTGACGATCAGGTTGGTTGAAGTCCCGATCAAGGTCAGGGTGCCGCCCAGGATTGCAGTATAAGATAACGGGATCAGCAAACGAGAGGGGGCATGACGCTGATTGCGTTTAATGGCCCCGATCAGTGATACAACCACAGCGGTGTTATTTGTAAAGGAGGACAAAAATGCCGTCGACAAGCCAAGCTTGGCGACGACTGTCTTTTGTCCGCCCTGAGAGATCTGGCGCCCGACCCAACTGATCAGGCGCGTTTTTTCAAGTGCAATGGAAACAAGAATCAGCAGCACCAGCGTCAGCAATGATGCATTGGTAAAGTTCCCGGCCAAAGTCGACAGCTCAATCATCCCGGTCTGGAAGCCAACAAACGCAGCCCCCGCAAACAGGAATGCAGGCTTGATACGCGTGGTGATCAGACTCGTCACGATCACCACCAGCATCCCGAGCACCAGGGCTTGTTCCCATGCCATAGGCTATTTACCCCAGCAACTTGCTGAGATCTTTCGCATCCCAGTGCGGGAAATGCTTCCGGATCAGAGCATTCAGTTCAACTTCAAATGCACTGTAGGTCTGTTGAGACGAGGCTGATTCAGCCAGCGCTTCACGAACCATGCCGGCACCCACAGTTACATTGGTGAGGCGATCAATCAGAATGAAACCACCGGTATCAGCGCAATTCTGATAGGCATCGATGGCAATGGCCTCATTCAGAGAGACTTCACACAGCCCGATCCCGTTCAGCGGCAGCACTTCGGTGTCAAAGGTGTCGAGATTATTGATATCCACCTGATGACGAATAGCATTCACCAAACCCACCGTTTTCTTACCTGCGACTTTCACATCGTACTGACGGCCCGGTTGCAGTGGCGCTTCTGCCATCCACACAATATCAGCCAGCAACTGATTACTCAGGGGTACGTTGTCCTGTGCGTGCACCAGGGTGTCGCCACGACTGATATCAATTTCATCCGCCAGAGTCAGCGTAATCGCCTGACCTGAATGCGCTTCCTGAAGATCTCCGTCAAAGGTCACAATCCGGGCAACCGTGGAAGTTTTACCGGATGGCAACGCTTTCACCGCATCCCCCACTTTCACAGTGCCTGATGCCAGCGTCCCAGCAAAACCACGGAAGTCGAGATTCGGACGGTTCACATACTGAACCGGGAATCGCAGCTCGCCATCAGTCTTCTTGTTCACTTCAACATTTTCCAGCAGTGTCAGCAGCGGCTCACCCGTGTACCAGGGCGTTTGCTCACTGGCGGTTACCACGTTATCGCCTTCCAGGGCCGACAACGGCACCAGCTGAATGTTGATGTCTGAATTCAGTTTTTCTGCAAACGTCAGATAATCATCACGGATTTGCTCGAAGCGTGATTGCTCAAAGCCCACCAGATCCATCTTGTTCACCGCCACAACAAACTGACGAATGCCCAGCAGGCTGGCGATATAAGAATGACGACGTGTCTGATCCAACACCCCTTTACGCGCATCAATCAGAATGACGGCGACATCACAGGTCGAAGCCCCTGTTGCCATATTACGGGTGTACTGCTCATGTCCCGGTGTATCTGCAATGATGAACTTGCGTTTCTGGGTCGAGAAATAGCGGTAAGCCACATCAATGGTGATCCCCTGCTCGCGCTCGGCCTGCAGACCATCCACCAGCAGCGCCAGATCCGGTTTGCTGCCTGTGGTACCGACTTTCTGACTGTCGGCATGAATCGCAGCCAGTTGATCTTCATAAATTTGCTGAGAATCATGCAGCAGGCGGCCGATCAGCGTACTTTTACCGTCATCGACCGAACCACAGGTCAGGAAACGAAGCAGGGACTTGTTCTGGTGCTGATCCAGATAGGCTTCAATGCCCAGCTCAGCTACTTGTTGTTGAATTGCGCTGTTCATGTCCCGACTCCTTAGAAATAACCCTGACGTTTCTTCAATTCCATTGACCCGGACTGATCGTGGTCGATCGCCCTGCCCTGACGTTCACTGGACGTCGCCACCAGCATTTCCTCAATAATCTCCGGTAACGTGCTGGCTTCAGATTCAATGGCACCGGTCAGCGGATAACAGCCCAGCGTCCGGAAACGCACGCTCTTTTGCTGGATTTCTTCGCCCGGACGCAGTTTCATCCGATCGTCATCCACCATGATCAGCATGCCGTCCCGATCGACAACAGGACGAACTTCCGACAGGTACAGCGGCACGATATCGATGCCTTCCAGGTAGATGTATTGCCAGATGTCCAGTTCAGTCCAGTTCGACAGCGGGAAGACGCGAATGCTTTCGCCCTTGTTGATCTGGCCGTTGTAGGTTTTCCACAGTTCAGGACGCTGGTTCTTTGGATCCCAGGTATGGTTTTTATCGCGGAAAGAATAGACACGCTCTTTCGCACGTGATTTTTCTTCGTCGCGGCGTGCGCCACCAAAGGCCGCATCAAACCCATATTGATTCAGTGCCTGCTTCAGGCCCTGGGTTTTCATAATGTCGGTATGCTTGGATGAACCGTGATCAAACGGATTGATCCCCATCGCCAGGCCTTCCGGATTTTTATGCACCAGCAAATCGAAACCGTATTTTTTTGCGGTGGCATCGCGAAACTCGATCATTTCGCGGAACTTCCAGTCTGTATCGACATGCAGCAGCGGAAACGGGATTTTGCCCGGATAAAATGCTTTGCGTGCCAGATGCAACATCACCGATGAGTCTTTCCCGATGGAGTACATCATAACTGGATTATCAAACTCAGCAGCGACTTCACGGATAATGTGAATACTCTCCGCTTCGAGCTGCTTAAGGTGGGTAAGGCGTTTCGGATCCATCTTTCTCTCCATGTTAAGCCAGGCTCACGACAGCGGGGTGTGGTTGCCCTTGTTGTTCCTGCTTTCCGAACCAATGTAATTTCTGCGCAAGATTCACCACTTCACCCACAACAATGAGTGACGGGGACTCTGCGTGCTCTGCAAGCCGTGCCAGTTCACTTAACTGACCTTTGTAAATTTTTTGTGATGCCTGCGTGCCTCTCTCAATAATAGCAACAGGCGTATCTGCTGCCCGGCCATGTTCAATCAGCTGTTGCTGGATATGGCTCGACTTCATCAGGCCCATGTAAATCACCAGCGTCTGCTTGCCTCGCGCCAGTGTTGACCAGTCCAGCGTGTCGCTGTCGGGTTTGGTGTGGCCAGTAATAAACATCGCGCTCTGCGCATAATCCCGGTGCGTCAGCGGAATCCCGGCATAAGCCGTCGCACCCGCCGCAGCGGTAATGCCCGGGACCACCTGAAATGGAATACCGGCATCAAACAGCACTTCCAGTTCTTCGCCTCCCCGGCCAAACATGAAGGGATCGCCCCCTTTAAGACGAACCACACGCTTGCCCTGGCTGGCATGTTCAACCAGCAGACGGTTGGTTTCTTCCTGTGGCACACTGTGGAATCCGGCACGTTTCCCCACGCAAACCAGTTCGGCATCGCGGCGGACCAGATCCATAATGTCGTCTGAGACCAGATAGTCGTACAGCACCACATCGGCCTGCTGCATCAACTGCAACGCACGTAATGTCAGTAAGCCTGCATCGCCAGGTCCGGCACCAATCAGCGCAACCTGTCCTTGCAGTGAAACTTGCTGGGACTGACGGACCAACTCCTGCTCGGCTTCCTGATCTTGACCGGCCGCCACCAGCTCAGCGAAGCGACCATCAAACGCCTGTTCCCAGAACAGACGGCGCGCCGACAAGGTCTTCACGGTATTTTTCAGCCGATCCCGGAAATTTCCGGCCAGTGTGGCCATTTTGCCCAGATACTGCGGCAGCAAGGCTTCAAGTTTTTCCCGCACCAGACGGGCCAGCACCGGGGCTTTGCCTGAAGAAGAGATAGCGACAATGATTGGAGAGCGATCCACAATCGACGGCACAATAAAGCTGCAACGCTGCGTGTCATCAACCACATTCACCAGCACCTGACGCTGGTTGGCCGACTGATACACCAGTGCGTTCACGGCTTTGCGATCGGTTGCAGCGATGGCCAGAAAAATGCCATCGAGATGCTCTGGGGAAAATTCTGCCGCCAGATGCGCCACCTGTCCGTGATGCATCGCCTGTTGAAAATCTGCATTCAGCTCAGGAGCAATCACTCGGACATCCGCTCCGGCTTTCAGCAGCATCCGGGTTTTACGCCAGGCGACTTCACCGCCGCCGACAACCAGGCAGGGGCGACGCTTCAAATCGGCAAAAATTGGTAGGTAGTCCATAGTCACTGCTCTTACTCGCTGTAATTAACAGCACTATAGACGGGGCGGGATATTACCTGAAATTCTAAAATTTCATTTTTTATTCCCAAAAGTTTAGGCAGCCTTCCTTTTGGTCTCTGGGTTCGAGATCTGCTGCATCAGAAAGTCAAATGCGGCCTAACTCTATATAAAACAACTCTTTTTCAGGCAATGACACATTCAAAAAAGATTAAGTTATGACATTCCGTTCTAACTCATCTCTCATGGCTTCGTCTCCTCGCTGCCCCTGAGGCGGCGTTAACCCATCCGCGTAACGAGTGAAACGCGTGTCACATATCTGACAAGTCGTTGCAATTCACGCACAGTATTTTTGCTACCTTAATCCACGTTTCTTATTCATTTAAATACGGTGAAATCATGCCCTTATCTGTGAAACCACTTTCTGTCGCCGTACTGGGTGCCCTGCTGACTACGGCAGGCCCGGCACTGGCCGATACAATCAAGCTGCGTATTCTGGAGACCACGGATATCCATGCCAATGTCATGGACTATGACTATTACAAAGACAAAGCCACTGAAAAAACCGGGCTGGTCCGAACGGCCACGCTGGTTGAACAGGCCCGGCAGGAAGTGGTGAACAGTGTCCTGGTTGATAATGGCGATCTGATCCAGGGCAGCCCCATGGGCGACTATATGGCGGCAAAAGGTCTGAAATCCGGTGACGTTCACCCGGTTTATAAGGCCATGAACCCGCTGAATTATGACGTGGGCAACCTCGGCAATCATGAATTCAACTATGGACTGTCGTTCCTGAACTCGGCTCTGGAAGGCGCGAATTTCCCGTATATCAATGCCAATGTGTATGACCTGAAAACCGGACAGAATCTGTTCACGCCTTATCTGATCAAAACCTACCGCCTGCAGGACACCGACGGCCAGGCCTACGACATCAAAATCGGCTACATTGGTTTTGTACCGCCGCAAATCATGATCTGGGATAAAAAGAATCTGGAAGGCAAAGTCGAAGCCAGAGATATCAAACAAACGGCTGAATACTTCGTGCCGAAGATGAAAGCCGAAGGTGCCGATGTGATTGTCGCGATCCCGCACTCCGGTGTTTCGGCCGATCCTTATCAGGCGATGGCGGAAAACTCAGTCTATTACCTCACGGAAGTTGATGGCATTGACGCCATTGCCTTCGGTCACTCTCATGCGGTGTTCCCGAGCAAAACGTTCTCGGCACTGCCGAATACCGACCTCGACAAAGGCACCATGAATGGTGTGCCGTCGGTCATGCCCGGCCGCTGGGGCGATCATCTAGGGGTCATTGATCTGGTGTTGTCACAGCAAGACGGTAAGTGGGTGGTGACTCAGGGCCAGACCGAAGCACGTCCGATCTTCGAAGGTGGGAAAGCTTTGGTTAAAGCAGATCCCAAACTGGTTGCAGCGGTGGCCGCAGATCACAAAGGCACTCAAACCTTTGTGAACCAGCCCATCGGTAAAGCCAGCGATGTGATGTACAGCTATCTGGCGCTGGTGCAGGATGATCCGACCGTGCAAATTGTCAATCTGGCCCAGAAAGATTATGTTGAGCGCTTCATTCAAGGGGATCCGGATCTGGACGGTCTGCCTGTCCTGTCGGCTGCCGCGCCTTTCAAGGCTGGCGGGCGGGCCAACGATCCGGGCAACTACACAGAAGTGGAAGCCGGTCAGCTGACATTCCGGAATGCCGCCGACTTGTATCTGTATCCAAATACACTGGTCGCCCTGAAAGTAACAGGGAAAGAGGTGAAAGAATGGCTGGAATGTGCTGCCGGACAGTTCAATCAGATCGATCTGACCTCGAGCGCACCGCAGTCACTCATTAACTGGGAAGACTTCCGCACATACAATTTTGATGTGATTGATGGGGTCCGGTATCAGATCGATGTGTCTCAGCCAGCGCGTTACGACGGGGACTGCAAGCTGGTGAACCCGAATGCAGAACGTATCAGGCAACTGACTTATCAAGACCAGCCGCTGGATCCGGCGCAGACATTCCTGGTAGCGACCAACAACTACCGCGCATATAGCGCCAAGTTTGCCGGAACCGGAGAACAATACGTCGCATTCTCTGCGCCGGATGAAAACCGAAGCGTTGTGGCAAACTACATCAGCCGGGTGAGCAAAGACAAAGGTCAGGTGACGCCAAGTGCAGATAACAACTGGTATTTTGCTCCGCTGAAGAGTGCAACACCGCTTGATATTCGCTTTGAAACGTCACCGAGCAACACCGCAGCGGAATTCATCAAAACCAAAGGTCAGTACCCGATGAAGCAGGTAGCGACGAACCCTGAAGGCTTTGCCGTCTACCGAATTGATCTGCAAGGCTGATCCCCGCCATTGGATTCAACATTGGATTCAACATTGGATTCAACGATGACCGCAGCTCCGGCTGCGGTTTTTTTTGATAAGCTTAGGGGAAACACACACAGACATCCGAGACCATGAACGCACCGCTCTCACAATTTCTGGCACTGCACGCCGCCTCCCCGGAAGCAATCGCCCAGGCTGAAACTGTCGCCGAAACACTCGAACTCCCCACCCGTCACATTCTCCTGAATCAAGGGGAGCTGGCAACTCAGGCGTTTTTCCTGATCGATGGGTTATGTCATGCCTGCTACCTTACTGCCGAAGGTCATGCCATCAGCAAAGATTTCTTCTGGGAGCAGGAGCTGCTCATCGGCTTTGAAAGCCTGCTGACAGAAGAAGGCTCGCCTTATCTGCTGGAAACGTTGTCTGCCTGCCGGGTGCTGACTTTACCGATCGATCTCATTCTGAACTGGCGGGAAACGTGTCCGGATTTATATATGGCGCTGGCAGAACGGCAACTGCTGTTTCGCGAACAAAAAGAACAGTTCATGCGACTGTACAGCCCGGCCAGACGATATGCCCTGTTTACAGAAAGCATTGGCGATTTTGCTGCGCACATCAGCAACACCCAGCTGGCCTCCTATCTCGGATTGTCTGCCACTCAGCTCGACAGCCTGAAACGTCACCTGCATACGCCCCCGGAGTCGTCGGCACCATAAATCTTGCACTCACTGCATCCACCCCATATGCTGCTGAGAATCTCTCATCTATAAGGAAGTCGTATGATGCAGTGGCAGTGCCTTGGTTTTGATGAACTGACAACGCAACAGCTCTATGATGTGCTCAAACTACGGGTGGATGTTTTTGTGGTTGAACAACACTGTCCTTACCCCGAAATCGACGGGCATGACACAGCTGAAGGTGTGCATCATCTGATGGCGTATGAGGACGGTGTGCTGATGGCTTACCTCCGCCTGCTCCCAGCAGGGCTGACTTATGATGCGGTCAGTATCGGGCGGGTCATTACATCAGAAGCAGCCCGAGGCCGTGGGCTGGGCCATGAACTGATGCAGCAGGGACTGCACTTTGCGGAACAACTCTGGCCGGGACAGGCCATTGAAATTGGTGCCCAGTCACACTTGCAGGGATACTATGGCCGGTTCGGGTTCACAGCGTTTTCTGAAGAATATCTGGAAGACGGCATCCCGCATATTGATATGCGGCTGACCAAAAACCAGTCAGCCACTTAAATGCCTGCAGTGCCTTTATTTGCCGCGGACAAAACTGCCGTCTGATCGGCGGAAGAACATCACCGGATCCCCACTGCGGCTCTCAATCTGCAAGACATCAAGATCGCCGTTGGCCAGTTGCTTATACCGCAGCAGCTGGCCTGATTTGATCTGACTCAGAGGTTTATCTTTTCCTTCAATCGCAGCAATGGCGTACAAATCCGTCAGTGGCAATGATTTGGAACGGAAGATCGTCGCCAGCGTTTCTCCCTGCTTCACTTCATAGCTCCGCCAGTTTGCACCGGACTGCGACTGACTGGTTACCGTCGCTGGTTTCGCTTCGGGTTTCGGACGGGCATCAGACCGTTGCTCTGCATTGAGCGGATGAATCGTTGAAGAGATTGGCGCACGCTGACGCTGTGGTTGTTCCGCTTCCCGTGGCGTTTCAGATAAGTTCAGGCTCACTTCCTGACGGGCAGGCTCGCCACCGGGGACTTTGAGTTCCGGCTCGGACGCAGGTAAAAGCAGGAGCACGATGACGACAGGCACCAGCACCATCAATGCTTTGCGGTGAAAACCGGGCAGAAGCTGCCAGTATGGTGTCACTTTTGTGCTGACAGCCTGCCATTGGCTCTTGCAGACATCCCGCCATGGCATTGCACTGATGCGGGCTTTCCATTCCGCCAGCGAAATGTTCGGCAGTGCCGGTGCTGTTTTTTTCCTGTTACGGCGTTTTGCCTGTCCCATAACAACTACTCTCCATCACTCTGCGCCAAATCTTCGGGATCACGCTTTGTTGCGACCCCTGTTTACAAAAGTTTACCCCTAAGGGCTGAAACTGTTATCCTGCCCGCTTAATTCACTCGACATCAAGAGACAAGACTATGTCTGACGTTAAACTAGATACAGTTGAAACCCAAGCGAGCTACGGTATCGGTCTGCAAATGGGCCAGCAACTGGCTCAAAGCGGCCTGGAAGGCCTGAACGTTGCAGCCATCGCAAAAGGCATCGCGACTTCACTGACTGGCGACATGCCAGAAATCCCAGTTGACGACATCAACAACGCACTGCGCGAACTGCACACACGTGCAGAATCTGCGCGTCAGGAGCAAGCAAAAGCTGCTGCTGCTGATGGTGAAGCCTTCCTCAAAGATAACGCACTGCGTTCTGAAGTAACAGTGACCGATTCCGGCCTTCAGTACGAAGTACTGGTTGAAGGCAACGGTGAAATCCCAACGTCTGACAAACAAGTTCGCGTGCACTACCACGGTGAGCTGACCGACGGTACTGTGTTCGACAGCTCTGTAACCCGTGGCCAGCCAGCTGAATTCCCAGTGACCGGCGTGATCGCAGGCTGGGTTGAAGCCCTGCAAATGATGCCTGTTGGCTCTAAGTGGAAACTGTACGTCCCGCACAACCTGGCGTATGGCGAGCGTGGTGCAGGTGCAGCAATTCCTCCTTTTGCTGCGCTGGTCTTCGAAGTCGAACTGCTGGACATCCTGTAAGTCCTGCCGTCTTCGATCAAAACGGTGCTTCGGCACCGTTTTTTGTCTCCTTTCAACGCGATAGTTCAGGAATAAACTGACAGGAAACTGACTGTTTGCCCTCTTTTCTCTTTTCCAGACTACGCTTAGAGTAGCTTGTAGCTTTCCAGCGGGATCCCCCGCACCTCTATTCTAAGGAGAATGTTATGACCCGAGCTTTACTTCAACGCATGTGGCTGTTCATCATCCCGCTTGCTGCCTGCCTGACCCTGAGCACCGCTGCCCACGCCTTCAGCCTGTCCGATCTTTTCGGCGGCGGTGACGACAAAATGGAAGCCCTGGCTGATAATCCGCTGGCCAGCATGCTGACCGATCAACTCGGCGTCAGCACTGAGCAAGCTGCTGGCGGTGCCGGAGCACTGTTATCCATGGCCGCCAGTCAGCTCAGTGGCGATCAGGCTTCTGAACTGACCAAACTCATCCCGGGTTCTGAAAACCTGATGGATGCAATTCCTGCCGGTCTGGGTGGCATGCTGAACAACATGGATGCGCTGGGCCCTGTGTTCACTGCACTTGGATTAGACGCCAGTATGATCAGTCAGTTCATCCCAATCATCACACAATTTTTAGGCACTCAGGGTGCCAGTGCCGGGCTCATCGATACCCTGACCAAAATCTGGACGCCAACAGCAGGCTGACCCGATTCAGACAACGGCCGAGCGTAACGATTCCGCATTTTTTTGCTGTCAGACTCAGGTCAATTTTCTGATTCGCAAATAAAAAAACCTGACGGGTTTCCCCAGTCAGGTTTTTTATTCTTTTCATGTCAGGTGACCCTGGGATCAGATGCCCGAGCCATCACTTTCTACATCATCTTCATGCAATCCGCATTCACGCTTCAGGCCAAAGAAGCGGGTTTCCTCTTCTGCCATACCGGGCACCCACTTGGTGGTGGTATGCACATCGCCCATGGAACGGTAACCCTGCTCACGCAGTGGATGGTAAGGCAAATCATGCTCAAGCAGGTAGATATCAATATCCTGCTCACTCCAGTCGATCAGCGGCAGGAACTTGAATTTCCCATTCTGAATCGCCAGCACCGGCAAGGTCGCCCGGGTTGAAGACTGGGCGCGTCGCAGACCGGAAAACCAGGTATTGACCTGTAAGTCTTCCAGCGCACGGCGCATAGGTTCAACCTTGTTCATTTTGTTGTATTGCTTGATGCCATCAACACCCTGCGTCCACAACTGACCATACCGCGCTTCCTGCCAGGCCGGACTCAACTCAGCCCGGTACACTTTCAGATTCAGAGACAAACGCTCCGTCAGAAAATCGACAAACTGATAAGTTTCCGGAAACAGGTAACCGGTATCGGTCAGGATCACCGGAATATTCGGTGATTCCAGTGTCACAAGATGCAGCATCACGGCAGACTGGATCCCAAAGCTCGAAGCCAGTGCAAAATTGCCGTCCAGATATTCCAGCGCCCAGCGAACACGCTGCTGGGCTGTCATCTGCTCCAGCTCAGCGTTAATTTCCGCCAGCCGGAGGATCTGCTCAACCTTGCTTGCACTCAGCAAATCCGCCAACGCATATTTAGGCATAAAAATCCCTCACAGAGACCTCAACCGGAGCAATAATACCGCTGCGAATGGTGAAATCACCAAAGCCTTCATCGGCTTCACGTTCTTTCGCCCAGCGGCCCACCAGTTGATCCAGCTCAGTCATAATTTCATCAACGGTAATGTTTTCACGGTACATCTTCGGAATCCGGGTGCCATTGATATTACCGCCCAGATGCAGGTTATAGCGGCCCGGCGCTTTTCCGACCAGACCGATTTCCGCCAGCATGGCACGACCACAACCGTTCGGACAGCCCGTCACCCGCAGGATCACATGCTCCTCTTTGCTCAGACCATGCTTTTCCAGCAGTCCTTCAAAATCCGTCACGAACTCCGGCAGGAAACGCTCTGCTTCAGCCATCGCCAGCGGACAGGTCGGCAGTGACACACAGGCCATAGAATTCTGACGCTGCACACTCACGCCGTCGTCAATCAAACCGTGCTCACGCGCAATTTTTTCGATCGTCGCTTTATCTTCCGGTGCAACCCCGGCAATGATCAGGTTCTGGTTTGAAGTCATGCGTAAATCCCCGGTGTGGATCTTCGCAATTTCAGCAATGCCGGTCTTCAGCGGCTTGTCCGGGTAATCCAGAATCCGGCCATTTTCAATAAACAGCGTCAGGTGATATTTGCCATCAATCCCATTCACCCAACCGAAGCGATCGCCACGTCCAGTGAACTCGTAAGGACGACTTGCTTCAAAGGTTACACCGGCACGCTTTTCAACTTCCGCTTTGAACACATCCACGCCGACACGATCCAAGGTGTACTTGGTTTTCGCGTTTTTCCGGTTCGAACGGTTCCCCCAGTCGCGCTGCGTCGTCACAACAGCAGAGGCAACATCCAGCGTTTTTTCCAGCGGGACAAAACCAAAATCATCCGCGCGGCGCGGATACGTCGCCGTATCCCCGTGGGTCATGGCAAGGCCACCACCAACCAGTACGTTAAAACCGATCAACTGACCCTTTTCAGCAATGGCGACAAAGTTCAGATCGTTGGCATGCACATCCACATCATTTTGTGGCGGGATCACAACCGTGGTCTTGAACTTACGCGGCAGATACGTCGAGCCCAGAATCGGTTCTTTGTCCTGTTGCTCGGCTTCCAGTTTTTCACCATTGAGCCAGATTTCCGCATAAGCACGGGTTTTCGGCAGCAGGTGTTCACTGATTTTCTTCGCCCAGTCATAAGCTTGCTGATGCAGTTCAGACTCAACCGGATTCGACGTACACAGCACGTTCCGGTTCACGTCACCCGCTGTAGCAATCGAGTCGATGCCATAGTCATTGAGCGTCTGGTGCATCAGTTTGATATTCGGCTTCAGGACACCATGGAACTGGAATGTCTGACGCGTGGTCAGGCGGATACTGCCATACATGGTTTTATCCTGGGCAAACTGATCAATCGCCAGCCACTGTTTCGGCGTGATGATCCCGCCCGGCATCCGGGCACGCAGCATCACATTGTGCAGCGGTTCGAGCTTTTGCTTCTGGCGTTCAGGACGAATGTCGCGGTCATCCTGCTGATACATGCCGTGGAAACGGATCAGCTGGAAGTTGTCTGCCGTAAAGCCACCGGTGATCCGATCCTGCAAATCATCTTGAATGGTGCCACGCAGGAAGTTACTTTCGCGTTTCAGGCGTTCATTATCAGACAGTTTCTCAGTCATTAGTACACATCCTTCTGGTAGCGTTTGGCTTTACGCAAATCATTCAAATACAGTTCTGCATCTTCACGGCTCTTGCCGCCCTGCTGTTCAACCACAGTGATCAAAGCATCGTGCACGTCTTTGGCCATCCGGTTGGCATCACCGCACACATACAGATGCGCGCCTTCCTGCAGCCACTGCCAGACTTCCGCTGCGTTTTCCAGAATGCGGTGCTGAACATAAACTTTCTCGGCCTGATCGCGACTGAATGCGACATCCAGTCGGGTCAGAACGCCATCTTTCAGATATTTCTGCCATTCCACCTGATACAGGAAATCATCCGTGAAGGTCCGGTCACCGAAGAACAACCAGTTCTTCCCTTCCGCATCGCGGTTTTCTCTTTCCTGAATGAATGACCGGAACGGTGCGATACCTGTCCCCGGACCAATCATGATCACTGGCGTATTGTCGTCAGAAGGCAGTTTGAAGTTCTTGTTCTCTTCGACAAAAACACGAACATTCGTACCTTCTTCTGCACGATGGGCCAGGAAACTGGATGCTCCGCCAAATCGTGGCTCATCACCTTGCTGATATTCCACCAGACCCACGGTCAGATGCACTTCTTCACCCACTTCTTCCTGACTGGAAGCAATGGAGTACAGGCGCGGCGTTAGGCGACGCAGCAGGCCCTGAAGCTGCTCAGCACTCAGCTGAGTTTTCTTTTCGGCAAAAACATCAATGACCTGCGTATTGGCTGCGTACTCACGCAGTTTGTCTTTGTCTTCCACCAGTTTCTGCAGTTTCTTGCTGCCAGACAGTTCCGCAAACTTTGTCACCAGTTGCGGATTCGCTGCCGTGATTTCGTACTGGCTGATCAGAGCATCTTTCAGATTCAGGGATGCGCCGTCTACGTCGACCGTTTCTTCGCCCGTCAGACCGACTTTCGCCGCGAGTGCTGCTGCCAGTGCCGGATCATTGTCGTACCAGACACCCAATGCATCCCCCGGCTGATAGGTCAGCCCGGATTCGCCCAGATCGATCTCGACATGGCGGACATCTTTACCGGAATCGCGGCCCGTGATTTTCTGGCTTACCAGTAATTCAGCGGCATACGGATTTTTTTTGTTGTACTGCGACACCGCAGCTGCAGCGTTTTGCCCAACCGGCAGTTGCACCACGTCAGCCTGGCCGCCGCCCAGCAATTCATCTTTAATGCTGTCCAGCGCTTTGCTGCGCCATTCCGCCGCAGGGGCATCGTAGTCGACATCACAATCAATGCGCTCAATGAAAGCTTTGGCACCCAGTTTGCTGAGATAGCTGTCGAAGTCTTTTGCCGTCTGGCAGAAAAACTCGTAGCTTGAGTCCCCCAGTCCCAGCACGGCATAGTTCAGGTTTGGCAGCTTCGGCGCGCGTTTGGACTGCAAAAACTCATGCAGCTCAATCGCATCATCCGGCGCTTCCCCTTCCCCGTGGGTTGATGCCACAAAGACTACATGGGTTTCTTTGGCGAGGTTCTTGCCTTTATAGTCACCGGCCGCGAACACCTCGGCCTGAATGCCTGAAGCAACCGCTTCATCTTTCAGCGCCTGAGCCACACCTTTGGCGTTGCCCGTCTGAGATGCATAAATAATGGTAAGTTTGCCAGCAGGTTTGGCTGCCTCAGCAACCGCAGGCTGACCAGCAGGCTGCTGGCCTGCCGCTTGGGTTTGGCTTAACCCCCAGAAATAACCACTGATCCAGGCCATCTGCTGTGGTGACAGTTCTGCGACTGCCTGTTGCAGCTGGCCGATCTGCTGATCATTGAGCGGGCTTGCTAAAGCCGAGAGTTCCTTAAGTAACATGACACGACGATCCCTTTACATTGCGTACAGGGTAGATTAGCTACTCGACCAAATAACAAGAAAGAATAGATAAGAATGTTTTATAACTTTTTGGAAGTGAAGATGAGTGGGAAATCAATAAAAATCGCCCAATCCGGGGTTTGAGCGACCTTGGCTGCGCCTGACGTGCCGTCAGTCAGTGAGAAACTCAGCGAACCTCAGAAATGATCAGCAATACGGACCTGATGAAATCCGACCTCAAATGCCCGTTCCGTGGCCGTATCAATATCATGGTAGCATTTTTCGCTGCCGGAACCGTCTGTCAGGGTGACAAAACCACCGCGGCGATGACGAAACTCCACCACCCAGCCATTGGCCTGAAGTGATGGTTCAATCACGGCTTCAACGATTTCACTGTTGGCATACAAACGCTGTAACTCGGTTATGGTCATCGGCCTGATTCCTGAGTGATTGCCCAATTTAAAAATGGTCTATAACTCAGAAAACAGGCAACAAAAAAGCCATGCATTTCGCATGGCTTTTTTAATCTTGGGCACTGAATCAGAAATCGACTTCAACACCGGCAAAGAAACCATCCAGTTTCACTTTGCCACCCAGAGGGTTGTTGATGGCATCAAAATCATAATCCATTACACGATAACCGCCGCGCAGATTCAGATCAGCAGCAACCAGTGGGATCGTAAATTTCATACCGGCTTTTACGTCCAGCGTGCTGGTATCGTCAAATTCACCGACGTTACCTTCTGCAAACGCAGTCAGCGGCGTTGCCGGGAAACCAAATTCAACATTGCCGTAAATGGCTGGCTGCCACTCGTCGTCAAACGTCTGAGCGTGGCTCTGTGCATTGTACTGGCCATCAGCGAATCGAATCAGCGACACACCGATATCCACCGCAATCAGATCGTTATCCAGGATCTCGTAATAAGCCGTGAAGTCCGTTTGTTTGAATGCAACCGCATCAGCTTCAATATCAGCATAAGCAATACGTGCATTTGGAATCAGTGGAATAAAGTGTTCAAACGACGCATAGAAAGAAGGCATGGTTTTATCGCCGCCATCTACAGCATCGTTAATTTCAGCACTGCTGAACCAGGCATCCGCGCCTACAGTACCACCCAGCAGCATATCAGCCTGAGCTGGCACAGCCGTTGCCAGCGCCACTGCGGCCGCCGCTGAAAGCATCGTTTTTTTCATTGTGAGTCTCCGCTCGTTATCTTTGTGCTTTGCTTTTTTGCTGCGCCAGACTATACCAGATGCTGTTCAGGAAAACCGCATTTCGTCAGTGAGAATCAGGGATTTGGCTCAAGCTCACTTTTTAAACACGCGTATCATTGCTTGTATGCATATCCCCGGAATAACGCGTTTAATAACGTTTCCGATACGGGTTCCCCCGGCGGGATCCGCGATACAGCCACACCCCGATAGCAATCAAAATGATCCAAGGCAGCAGCTTAATCACCACCCCAATCAGACCCGCGAAAGCCATGACCGCAAACCCGGCCGCCATCGCAATCACCATGCCCAGTACACTGACTCCCGTCATGATCAATACACCGGCAAATACCAGTAAAAACAGAATCTCAACCATTCAAATCTCTCCATTTATGCCCAGAAACCCATCAGATATATCACAAATCAGGACATCGCTGTGGGATAGAATGCAGAGTATATTGCAGGTTTCGGGCCAATCTCTCGAAACTTAAAATCATCATATCTTTCAATCAGATACTAAAAAGCCGCAGTCCAATGCTGCGGCTTTTGAAGCTAGCTGAGTGATTTTGACGAACCGTTATCGTCAATTTCGCTATCGGCTCCGAAGGAACCCGTTAAACATCAAGGTGAGCAGGGATCTTAGCCAACGCCTGCTGAACAACCTCAATGCCAGCGCCCGGTTTATGGGCATTCTCGCTGATATGACGACGCCATTGACGCGCACCCGGCATATTCTGGAACAATCCCAGCATATGACGTGTGATATGCCCCAGATAGGAGCCATTCGCCAGCTGGCGCTCGATATAAGGGTACATTGCCTCAACCACTTCGCGGCGTTTCTTCATTGGGCGATCACAGCCAAAAAGCTGCTGATCCAGTTCAGCCAGCATGTATGGATTCTGATACGCCTCGCGGCCCACCATCACACCGTCCAGATGTTGCAAGTGCGCTTCGATTTCGGCCAGTGTTTTGACACCACCGTTGATCGCCATGGTCAGATGCGGGAAATCCTGCTTCAACTGATACACGCGCGGATAATCCAGCGGCGGAATTTCACGGTTTTCTTTCGGACTCAGACCACTCAACCAGGCTTTCCGGGCATGAATGGTGAAATTATCACAACCACCTTTTTCAGACACAGTTCCGACAAAATCAACCAGAAACTGATACGAGTCCTGCTCATCAATCCCGATCCGGGTTTTCACGGTCACCGGAATATCGACCACTTCACGCATAGCAGAAACACACTGCGCAACCAGATCCGCCTCGCCCATCAGACACGCACCAAAGCGGCCGTTCTGAACACGGTCCGACGGGCAACCGACATTCAGGTTCACCTCATCGTAGCCACGCTCCTGCGCCAGCTTGGCACAATGCGCCAGATCCGCCGGATTCGAACCGCCCAGTTGCAATGCCAGCGGATGCTCTTCCTCGTTATACGCCAGAAAGTCACCCTTACCGTGAATAATCGCCCCGGTCGTCACCATCTCGGTATACAACAGCGCATGCTCAGACAGCAAACGATGGAAGTACCGGCAATGGCGATCGGTCCAATCCAACATGGGTGCAACGGAGAAACGGCAAGTCGGGTATTGAGTAGGGTTTTCAGGTTTCATCATGGCTTACTTACGATCTGGATACTGTATATATATACATGAGTTTGCTAACCTCTTGCCCCAAATCTTCAATTCGTACGTATATGGTACGTATAAAAAGAGTAGGACAATGGCATCATTCAGCATTAGAAAACGGACGCTGAAAAGCGGTGAAAGCCGCTACACAGTTGAACTCATCGTCAAAAAGAATTCGCAGATTATACACAGAGAGTCCAAAACATTCAGGAAAAAAGAACTCGCCCGCACCTACGCCCGCAAACGCTTGAACGAGCTGGAAAACCCCATGTTCTCCGGTTTGAAGACGGTTTTGTTGTCGGCTCTGCTGGATATGTACATCGGTGATAGGGACTTATGGGACAGAACGGGCCGGACGAAACAATACGTACTTCGGATGCTCCGGGACTGTGACATCTCCTTAGTGGAAAGTAACAAAGTCAAAACCAGTGATCTGATTCAGCACTGCCGCCACCGGAAAGCCTCCGGGGCACAGCCCTCAACGATTTATCACGATATCGCTTACCTGCGATCTGTGATGAAGAAAGCAGGCCCGGTGTTCAATGTTGATGCGAACCATGCCATTTTTGAAGAAGCCGTGCCTGTGCTCATTGATATGGGCTTGGTCGGGAAAAGCCAGAAACGTACCCGCCGACCAACCGGGGAAGAACTGGAGCTTCTAAAAGAGGGGCTACTTGCCCGCCAGTCCTACCGGAGCAACGGCAAAAGCCGGATCCCATTCGTCGATATTCTGGATTTCAGCATTCTGACCTGTATGCGTATCGGGGAAGTGTGCCGCCTGCGCTGGGAAGACCTCAACGAACCACACAAAACGATTCTTGTCCGGGATCGCAAAGACCCGCGTAAGAAAGAAGGCAATCACATGATCGTGCCGCTACTGGGCGAATCCTTTGATATCGCCATGCGGCAAGATAGAAGTAATGAGCTAATCTTTCCCTACAACCCGCGCAGCGTCACAGCAGGCTTCCAGCGCGTCAGGAACAGCTTAGGGATTGAGGATTTACGTTATCACGATTTACGCCGGGAAGGCGCCAGCCGCCTATTTGAGAGAGGTTACAGCATTGAAGATGTAGCTCAGGTTACTGGGCATAGAAACCTAAACATTCTTTGGCAGGTGTATACGCAGCTACACCCACATAAACTGCATGAGCAGTATTAACATAAGAGTTATTTAACACCAATTATTTCAATTGCTTGTAATTAAAATAAGAGTGCGTTTAATTTAATGCAAACAGTGCGCAATGTAACACCTAGATGATGCATTTTTGTCTATAATCAGGCAGAATGCGCCCCTAACTGATGGAGGTTGTATGATAACAGCAAACCAAGTAGCTGATTTCTTTCTTGCTTTTGCAAAAGAGCATGGTGATTTCATCAGCCAATTAAAATTACAAAAAATGGTTTACTACGCTGATGCATGGTTTCTTGTAAACAATGATACTGCATTAATCGAAGATAATTTCGAGGCTTGGGTCCATGGCCCTGTTGTCCGTTCACTTTATAATCGCTTCAAAGGTTATCGCTGGAACCCCATTCTTGATGATGTGAATTCTCCAGAATTAGACGCAAATGTTATAGAGCATCTGACTGAAATTTACAGTGTGTTTGGTGGATATAGCGGCTTTGAACTAGAGCAAATGACACATAATGAAGAGCCTTGGCTTGAAGCACGAGGTGAATGCGCTCCTGATGAAGCTTGCGAAAACATTATTAACAAAGAAACCATGCGTACATTTTACACTTCAGTGGCTGAGGGAGCGTAAATTTTGGCAAAAAAACATAGACCACAAGCTCGTAAGATAGCTAAACAGTCCAATGTAAAGCCGACTCAGCCCAAAAATGAAGAAGGTGCAATGATATTCTCATTTAAGCACCTTCAACTTGAGCATCCTCAGGGTAAATTTTGTATTAAAGCAAAAGATGGCAACTACTTATCTAAATTTCTTGGCCGCCTCAAAGATGTATCACAGCAAAAAGCGAATGAACTCCGACAATCCGGAGGGAAAGCTCTTCGTGCTCATACAATCGACTGGGAACATACAAGTGAGAAAAGTGGTTTCAATCACCTGAATGAGCAATTACAAGCTTTAACCCCGTACCAATTCCAGTTAAGCGCCAATGAACATGGACGTATCCATGGCTTTTTCATTGATAACGTTTTCTATGCAGTTTGGTTGGATCCGAATCACGAGCTTTATCCATAAAATAATTAATGCCCGCTTTAATTGTCGGGCATTTCTAAAATCTTATCTCTTCCGCTTCACGGTCGCATTCTTCGCTTTCACCACCCGGCCACCTTTCGCGAAGCGGTAGCCTTTCTTCAGTGTGCCGTTGCGTTTCAGTCCTGTCTTAGCCATTCTTTTTCCCCAGTTGTACGTTCGTTTCCAGTATTGTTAGCCGCTTGTCCTGCTTGTATAGGACGATGAGCAGCGCGATCATGGTCGGCGGTAAGCCCATCGCCGTCAGTTGTTGCAGTATCTCTATCATGTTGGTTTGCCTCTGAGTTTCTGTGAGAAGAATTCGAGCAGGTAGCGCACCATGGAGCGCATCCCCAGCACATCCACGACAATGGCCCCGACCACGTACCAGTACGGCTCTGGAATACTTCGCAGCGCCTGAAAGCCCGCATCCACATACACTGCATAGTCCGGCACGAAGCACAGCACCAAGGGCGTGAAGACAACCAGCAGGATGAATTCATCTTTCCAGCCCCGGCCCTTGAGACTCAGCTCATCCAGATTGGCCGCTTGCTCGTCGCCATACTCCAGCCGCTTGAGCCGGGCGGCGTGCTTGGCCTGCTCCAGCTCGTCTTTGCGCTTCAGGGCTTCCGCCCGGTTCTGGCTGTGCTGCTGCCAAGCCGCCACCCCGCCCGTAATGAGGCTCATCAATGCACCCAGCATTACGCCGCCCGAATGCCAGCCTTCAGCACCCGGTCGCTGTAAGGCTGCATGCCGTTCTCATGGCGGATAATCAGAGGCACCATGTCCATGGTTTCCGCCTCTGATAATGAGGTGTCCGGCGTCACGCCCAGCGC
>NZ_JAUORR010000042.1:0-21852 GCF_030547945.1 Photobacterium sp. 1_MG-2023
TTGTTGATCTTGCCGGATCAATCAACAGGTTACACCGCAACCCTTTCTTCGCATACACCAGAAATCATCATAGCTCCCTTACTTACATCAATACCAACATTTATACTCATATCAACGACTCCACTACAATTCTTGATCGCTGGCGCTTTCTCTTTTTTACCGCGACGATACCGCTTGTGTCCTTGCCTCAAATGGCGATGTAACTTGCCACCCAACCGCTTATCCTGCGAAACAAATCGGTAGATCCACTCATGACTGACAGCGGCACCGACATTCGTTAATACACTGGAAATCTGCTCTGGACTCCAATCCGCTTCTAAAAGGAGGCGGATAAAATCAACACGCTCCTGAGGTATTCGGTATTTACGCGCTGATGTGCGTTTTTGATTGATAACGCCTGGGCTTCGTTTGGGCAATAATGACTGCCCTTGCGGCCGCGTTTCAGCTCCCGGTATACCGTAGAGCGATGGCACTGAACTGTTTTAGCTATTTCAGAAACCGAAATTCCCCGTTCCAAAAGAGCAGAAATCTGGTATCTTTTGCCCTCGGTCAACTGCTGATAATTCATGGTAGTACTGCTTGTTTCTTTGGCGAGAAGAGCGTACCACTTTCAGCAGTTGACTTCCTCTTCTACACCTTACCATGAATGTCGCACTTATTATCTGAAATCGGGCTCACATAAAATCGTGTTTGAAGACATTAATTTTTATTCTAATTTAAATTCGAAATTCTTTTAAATGTAGGATGAAGTGAGTGTACGTTGTAGGAAAATTCCTTTACTCCCTAAGAACCATCAAAAACACCTTAGTAGAAAGCATCTAATGGAATATTAATGTTAGGATAATTTTGTCAATGCGGTGACATTAGAACTACTTAATGCCTACCAGATTGCAAAGACAAAAATTATATCTTAGTAGGAGAAGCAACATGTTGTATAAAAAATATAATGCTGTACTTGCACTAGCTATTGGTGCGGTTATTTCAGGTTCTTCAGTAGCAGCTATTGGTGATACTGCTCGCGTCGATAATCTTAAATGGGTTGCTGACCTGACGACTCAAAACTTGGACGGAAATATTGTCGTTACCGATATTAATGGTAATTTAATCCATGCCGGTCATGAGTTTACACTGGGTGAAGGTACGGTAAAAGATGATCTAAGTTTTGAACCAAACTTCGGTAGCGAAGCTATTTTGGTGGCGCGTACCTGGACTGACGTAGATGGCGATGGAGATCTTGATCTGAGTGCGGGTGACACTATTGGTGATCCTGTAAGTGCAGCTTGGACTGTAAACTCTGTGACATATGAGGCTGTTGCAGGGGGTGCTAAGATACCGCTTACTTCAACTTTAACAGTTGATATTAATGGTACACCGGTAACAACAGATGGAACATCAGCAGACGTTACAAATACAGATACGATCTCAATCTTACTGGCTTCCGATGCACCTGCTGAAAAACTTGAAAATGTTTCCAGTGTTGTTGTGACAATGTCTATCACCGCCGCACAAGATGCTTAATATTTATTAAGGTCGATTTAATATCAGTAAGCATTATACAGGCCTACCTTGGTGGGCCTGTTTTCTCTGAGGCTTTAATATGTGCAAAATTAAAATAATCCGCTTACTTATAACAACACTCATATCGATGATTAGTGCTGAAAGCTATTGTGGGCCTATTGCACATCCCATGACTGTTACGACACAAATAGACAAAAATAAGTTTTTTGGTGGTGAGATAAATGTAACATTCACTGAGAATAACTTAATCCCTAAGTTCAATAAAGATAGTTATTCTTTAAAGGATATTCATACTCAGCTAGCGATTAGTACAAATATTCCGAATGATGATTCTTCACGATTGATTCAACACACCATTACTTTAACTAAAAATGATTCGTACTGTTATCGATTTAATGATGTTGGAAATCTTGTTTTAATTGATGAGGTAGAAGCCAGTTACCCATATCAGAGTGAAATGGTGAATATATTTATTGACTCATATGAATTAGATATGAACACTCCGAGAACACTTCCATTTAATGATATGGGTAAAGATTATTTGCAGGCTGACTATAAATTTACACTGAAGTTTAATCGTCTACCACTGAATGTAAATAAATGTGAGGGTGAAATACAGGTTATGGTGGAGTTTGATCTATGATAAATTTTCATTACCTGAATTTAATCTTAATTTTTTCTTTATCGCCAATGTTGGCGAGTGCGACTCAGGAAATTCCTGATGAGTTTAAAGAACTGTATTCGAAAGAGAATAGAGTTGTTGATTTTAAGGGGATAAATGGGCGCTACCACAAAGTTTTGTTACTTGCTGGTTATGACTCAATAAAGATTACTGATGAAGCAGAAGAGAAAAAGCTTCGTCAATTCTTGAATGAAAATAAAATTGAGTCGTTTGCAGTGGATCATATACTGTCTGCATTAGCAAACGGTAAGGTGAACTCAGATATTTGTGAAGGAGAAATAAGTGAGTGCAATCACACACCTAATGATTTCGAAATATACTATGATTATTTTGAAAATAAAGCATACTTATTCTTAAATCCTGAATTAATTATCCAGGATAAAAATATTTCGACTGAATATCAGTTTGCCAACCCTGAGAAAAAAGACTGGTCAATTATCAACCACTTTCATGGATACAGTAGTTTATCTAATGCAATGAGTGCGGGTTATAGCTTCTATGACAATACAATTCTTGGGTTGCCATATGGTGAGATCCATAGCGATATCTATTATCAGAGTGCATCAGATAACTTTGATTTAAATGATTTATATTATAATTTGGAAGTCGATAATTTTCGATATGTTGCTGGTTTGCTGCGTGATCAGCTATCGATGAATTCAACAGATTTCCTATATGCAAAACACAATAATCGAGAAATATCATTCACTCTTGGCACATCAAAAAATATGATACTAGGTGCTAAGAGAGCGTCACAGAAAATATTTTATTTTTCGCCAAATGCTGGTGTTTTAACGGTTTATCGAGGTGACCGAATAATCCTACAGAAAAATATACCATCTGGACAAGGTTTTATCACAAATGACGAATTACCAAGTGGTAGATACAATGCAGTGTTTGAAGTAAAATCTGGTGATGAGATCGTTTCTCAAGAAGTCAATGCAATTTATAACACAGGGAACGATGTTTTAGCCATTGAAGACTTTGATACATCACTATCTGTGGGAGTATTTGATAATCTTTATGATATTGATGATGCTTATGACTTAGCTGGGGATCTCTTCTTCCGTTCCTTATTAACCTATCGGCCAATAGATGAAATTGTTATCGGTGGGGGAGGGATTTACTCTGCGAGAGACTCATCGTTCACTGCTGGATTAAAAGCATATTTGCCATGGGAGTCAGAATTAACTCTGAACGGTCAATACTTTTCTAATCATGGCCGTTACTTCGACTCTTTACTGAGCATTCGAGGTATGAGTCTATCATATGAAAACTTTTATGTCGGCGATAACTCTCTGATGGCAAGATATTTTTATGGTAATAATAGCTATACTCGGGCTTCAATATCAAAAGGGTTTCGCTTGATGCACGACAGTCAAGCGTTTATTACATACAGTTTATTTGATAATCATGGAGAAGATGAATTTAGCTCCTTCCGTTCTTCTATATTAACTTTTGGGGCATCAAAAAATATATTTAATAATGCAAAATTTCAGGTGAATGTCGACTACGATTTTGAAGTTGACTCATTATCAAACCGATTCTCTACTCAGTTAGTTTTATCTATCCCGTTGGGAAGAAAGTTAACTGCTGAGTCGCGTTTGGCCTTGGATGGGCGAGATATCAGTAGTTGGAATAATAGCCTGCATGCTGAAAACATCTTGGATTCAATTGAGGGAGCGTATGGTAGTGTCGTTATCGATCATAACTACTTGCCTGACCAAATTGATCATTCTATGTATGACTTTTCATTGCATGCATCGCATAATCACGAATATTATAATGCGAGTGTATACGGCTACACGAATAGTCGGGGTGCCGTAAATGGTTCTGCGAATATTTCTTCTACCCAAATCATATCTAAAAATGGTGTGACGTTGACGAATCATGAATCTGACGCTTATCTGGTTGTAGATTCTCAGGGGCGGCTAATTAATGATCAGAATCAAGGTGGTGTGAAAGGGTTTTTAATTTTAGAGTCTGATGATACGACTACGATTAAGAAAATGGTAACGCACAATACTGAAGTCATACCTTTAAGGGATTATCAATCTTATAAAGCTTTCATAGAAACAGAGAGTGTTGACCTTGATAATATTGGAGAGTCTTATGTAGACTTATATTCAACTCCTGGAACGGTTCAATATATTAAAACTGACGTATCTCGTGTGTTGTCTTTTGTTTCTGCATTTCGGGATATATTTGATGCTGAAGTGAAAGATGTAATTTGTGATGGGGAAGGTTGTGTCGACAGTAATGAAATTGTCAGTGGTGTATATAAGATTTCTTTAAAAGAAGGTCAACCATTCAAACTGGTTAATAAAGACCTAGTTTGCTACATTCCTTCTGTAGATAATTCAGAAATGTATAACTTTGGACACAATTATTGTTTACCCCAAATTGAACCTACAGAGCAGTATATAACTCGTCAAGATAACAATACTATCTCTATTACTTTTGTCGGAGGGTTTGATAAGGCGGAATATAATAATTACTTGGATCATAAGATTGTATCGATGACTAAAAGAGGCGATACAGTGATTAAGAAGCAGGTTGGCAATTTTGTTTATGTTTATCTTCAATCTGAAGGTGAAATATTAACCGCTAATCAGCGTGATTTAATATTGGATGTACAGCGTTATACTAGAGATACCCAATTGTTAGATAATTCTCGCAGCTATGTTTTGGTGAAACGTTAACTATTAAAGGGTTTAGTGATGTATAAATATAAATTTGCTTTATTGGCTGTATTGTCATTTGCTTTGAGTATGACAAAATCATATGCTTTGTCGATTGATACTATGCTTTTAGTGGGGGATGAATCCGGTAACGGTGTATTTACTTTGTCAAACCATGAATCCTACACCTCTTTTATAACCACTAAAATTACAAAATATGATGTTCAGGGAGAAACCATCAATAAAACGTTATATACAAAAGACAACATTGATGAGTGGGAAATTACGCTGACGCATCCGAAATTAATTTTAGAATCAGAAAGAATCAAGCAAGTGGGTGTACGTTCGCTCTGTGGATTGACTTGTAATTTTGAGCGTGACCATGTGTATCAAATTAACTTTGTTCCAGAGCCCTATGCTGAAGATGGAGAAGAAAAACCGATTGTTGCACTCAATGTTGGTTATGCTCCTTTGTATATTATTCCAGCGAAAGAACCCAAAATAAGCTATAAAATTGAGAATCAGGGTGACACGCTGTATGTCGAAAATACTGGGAACACTTTTTTTCTCTTAGGGATTGATCAGTGTACATCAACTGTTACATCTGGTTGTCGTGCGGCATACAGAGTTTTATCTGGACGAAAAAAACATTTTAAAATTCCTAAAGGTGTACAAGCAGAACTCCTTAATGTGGTTGTTGTCAGTCACGATAATTCCTTTGTTCGTCGAATCAAAGTAAAGAAAGAATAAGGGATTTCTCTGAGGGTATAAGCATGAAATCTAAATTGCTTTTTTGTTTTATTGTTACTTTGTTAATTTCATTTAAAATCAATGCTACAACTCTAAATTTACAAGTAAAAGGGAATCATATTACATTCGTTAATGCTGTAGCAAATGGGCCTTCTGGTAGTTATATATTGAGTAATTGGCAATCAATCAGCAACCTTACACCAACTCGCCGTTGGCAGCCGGGAATTCCGACAACGAGTGCGACTCAATTTGAATTAACTGGCCCAGGTGGATCCATATCAGTACCGATTAAATTAATTGGATTGGAATATAACCTTGGTTCAGCATCTGTTACTGGGAATGATACTCTTCTCGTACCAGGTACAATGTGTGGCCCTTCTGAAATTCAATCTGGTTCCCTGATAAGTTTTTGGATCGATCCTAAAAATGTGAATGTTCCGGGCCCTACTACAGAAAATTGCACGACAACAGTAAGCTATCAATCGAATGAATCTCAGCAACCCTTTTATTTTGTTCGCCCAATATTTCATATCGATGAAAGTGGACTTATTGATGCTTTTAGTAAATTATCAGATCCGATAAAAGGGCGCTATACTGGTTCTATTCCTGTTTCGCTTAAGTATTACTATAAGGATAATTTAGCCACAACATATCGAATTGTACCTATGTCCCATTTTTCTGTTCAGATCCATTATCAGCCAGATCTGCTAACAGAAATAAGGTCAGAGACTCAGAAAGAGATTCAACCCATCTATAATACTTCTTCACATACAGTATCAGGTGAAGCAGTGTTCAATATTCAAGCCCGTGGATACTTCCAGTCCGGAATTAAAATGAGCTTTATCAATCGAGATTATAGTATGGTTCAGGTTGTAGATAACTCTGATGCTAATAATCTGGTTTATGGGAAAAGTAAAATACCTTATTACATTCGATGTCTTAGATGTAATGTCGTGAAGATTGTTGAAAACGGCGTCTTGTTACCAAACGCCAGAAATCCTGTCGAATATAATGTAGTAGGGCCTGTTACCAATCTTGAGTTTGATTTAAGCATCGGATATGAAAATCTGAAATCTGAGGATGTGGGGACTGGATTTTATATGGACACATTCACTGTAATGTTCGAAGAAATTTTATGATGAATATAAAAATGAAAATAAATTTTATTGTGAAAAAATTAATTCTGGTGTTTGTCATTCAGTTTTCCATTAACGGATCAATTAAATCTGAAGAGTTGTCGATTCAGGAGTCATCGATTAATTCGGCAGAAGAAATTTCGAATTTTTATCTTGGACAGCGTTTCGGTTGGTCTAGGTTTGAGGATATCTGTCATAGCACTGATTGCGACGTGAATACTGCGGGATTCTCACTATTGGCTGGGTATGAAGTGAATGATTGGTTTGGGTTAGAAGGCTCTCTGAGTAGTTACGGTAGCCCAAGTTTTGAGCGTTTACCTGGAGTCGTGGATAAAAACAGCAACGTATATGGCACAGAGTTTACCGGTAAATTCAAAGTTTTAGATTTTTCTAACGATTTTCAGGCTTATGCTAAATTTGGTGTTGCTTATCAGTTCGTAAGTACAAGTAGTGTAGATAATCTAAAAAAATATGATAAGTGGGGTTATCTAGGAGCTATTGGTTTAGAGTATGATATCACCAGTAAATGGGCGTTCCGCACAGAATTCCAGCATATAGACTTTATTGATAATAGTGATCGAATTGGTTATGACGGTGCTGATCTGATGTTTACTTCGGTTAGCTTCATTTACCGTTTTGGGCAGCAGGTCTCCAATGTTCTAAATTTCAATCAGAATCAAAAAGTTGAGGGAGAGGTCGCGAATAAAAATAAAGACAATGATGGGAATTCTAATTTATTAATTGGGACAATTCGAACTCATTTTTTGACTAATAGTTATGAGCTAGAGAAGACAAATGAAATTGATTTTATTATGAAGAGGCTAAAGGCGTCTCAAGGACCAATTGTTATCACCGGTTATACGGATACGATCGGAAGTGCTGATTTTAATCTTAAGCTTTCTTTTAAACGTGCCCAGAGCATCGCTGACTATCTGATTGTGCAGGGGATAAGTTCAGACCGAATCGAAGTTCAAGGTTTGGGCGAGATTCATCCGATTGCAAGCAATGCCGACGCAGCGGGCCGAGCACAGAATCGGCGCGTAGAAATTAGATTTTTTGAAAACGCTGGTCATACAACATCTAGCCAAGCTTCATATGAGTGATTATTTTTCGATAGCGCCTTGAAAAGGCTCATATTCCCATTATTGAAATCAACTTTGTGCATATCTGTCTATGCATTTGATGAATATCTTTATTCTTTAATGGTATCGGGCCATTTTGGGAGTGATCATCTATTCATGTAGGAAAATACTTAAATATTGAATTGTTTGTGTTTCGACTTTGTTCCGGTGTCGTTATTCACAGATAATGTAAGATAGATTTTTGATTTTAAGCGATCGATATTTTTGATTTATATATTTTATAAGGCAGAGTAAATCATGATTGGAATGAAACGTTTTTATGTTTTACTACTTATTGTCATGATTTCAGCATGTGGAAGTGAACATGACAGTAATGCTGAATCAATTGAAAGTGAGCAATCTTTCCAACCACTTTCAACATCCATTTTTATCAGCGCTCACCCCCAAACAGCGAAAGCAGAAGTGGGTAAAAAAAAGAAGTTATATGTTTCAGCCCGATCATCGAACCCAAATTCAGCTTTGGTTCTCCAAAGCTTAGTACCAGTTGATCAGTATACAGAGAAAAATTGCCAGACGAACTTTTCTTATGGACTTAATTATGGCATAGAGTCGCGAGAAACTGGCGAATGTCGTTATCGTTATACGGTAGAACCTCAATCGAAGAGCTATCAAGGTAGGGCCAGTAACCTGTTGCGAGTTTCAGTATCTGAGGCAGCTTCTGATCCGCTATTGCCAATTTTGAGCGCTACTTCATTTATTAATGTCGAGAAAGTAATCAATATTAAAGAGGCGCTAGGAATTGACTGGCCTGGGGACGACTATAGTCTGCAAGAGAATGTTCAAGGTCTAGGTCTTGCTCAGGTTACATATGATACCGTGAACGGTCTTATTACACTGAATTCGACAGAGGTTGGTGTTACCCGTGTATTGTTCTCATTGAGTAATGGGGTAAATACCCAGTTAGGTACTCTCGATGTGGCTTTTTCAGCGGGATCAAATCGTGCTGTGACAGCGAAGCACTATGAATTGCCACAGCTAATTGAAAGTGGCAGTACGGTACAAATTAATTTAACTGATGTTGGTCATGAACATCTGAATCTATTGAATGATCCAGATGGAGATACACTGTCGCTGTCGGCGGTACAAGCTTATGACGCACAAGTCAGTGTGACTCAGCCTACAACTATCGCTTTCTCATCGACCGCCGCCGGTAAACAACAGATTGCCTATACTGTAACAGATGGAAAGGGTGGGTATGCTGTAGGTATTATCAGTTTTACCGTTCAGCCAGATATGTCGCTAGTGAATCAAACCTGGGATGATATTTACAATCCAGACGTTTATGTTGATCCAGATTGGGGAATCGCATTAACTTATACGGCTCCTTTAACAGGTATTGTGGCTGAACAGTTAAACATAAATTACAGCGGTACTTTGTTAGAAAATAACCAAGACAGTGCGATTCAAAATGCACACGTAGTCACAATGACTTTTCCTCAAGCAAGGGATTACTGTGCTTTGCGTAATGGGCGTTTACCAACAGAAAAAGAGTGGACCAATCTTTTTAAGTTTACGGGGAGTTTAAGTTCACGGGAAGGATGGCCGGTTGGCTCCAGTTATTGGAGCGGTACACCAGCATCTGAAACAACCTTAAAAGCATTTGACGCACATTCGGGTACATTTACTGCTGTGAATGATAATCAGCCTCTATTTGTTGCATGTATTCTATTCAATGATCCATTGATTCAAGATTACGCTTTGAATTTGAACGTAGTTTATGACCTAGGTGTTGTTTCTAAGGTGAATGTAACGGCACTTGATCCGTATGGAGAGCCAACGCCATTTCAACGATTGACTTTCAATGTTGATTCACGATTTGGGTTATTCAGTAATGGAGAGTCAAGTATTCAAGCGCATGCAAATAGTGTGGGTACTTATAAGCAAGACTACTATGACACGTCTCTTGAATCTACAGTTATTACTGCTCAGTTGTCAGATCGTAACAAATTTTACGTTGCTTATGATCGACAAGATTTATACGAAAATACGGTTATGAATTTATCTGATTCAGGACTTTGGCAATCAAAACAGACTGTGAAGAATGCAAAATTACTTATTCCAAGTGTCGCTGGATTACCCATTCGTTACGGATATCTAAATATTACTACACATTTATACAATTCCTCATTTTCAGGGGATGGTGTGATTTCACATTTTAGGATTGTAAAATCAAGTACGGTTTACTCGGGTGCTGCCTCTTTCTTTTTGGAGCAAAGTAGTGGCATACTGGATCAGTTGGTTTTAAATTATTACCGTGGTTATCCTACCAAAGAAGAAAGGTCTTTTCTCCCGGAGAAATCGACTTATGGTGCGGTTATTGAATACGTAGAAGAAAATATACTCGCATTAAAAGGGGGAGAAGGAAATGGTAATGATATTCCTGATGAAAAAATAGATTCAAGTAGTTTGTATGTCTGGTTTTATATTCGAGGTACTCAATTGGATATATATACCAGTGAAACACCATACCGACCCGAAAACCCGGTGGTTTCGGAGGTTATTAATCCAGATAATATTGATTTTAGTCAACCGTATTGGATCGGATTTTCGGGATCGAACCTTCAATCTATCAACAATTCATACGTGACTGAATTCAATTATATTTCCTATACGTTACCTAAATCAGAGTGAGAATACATGCGATGAAGTTTTTTCAACCTGTTTATATGTGTTTGATGAGTGTAGCGTTCTTAATGACAGGGTGTGGTGGTGGAGGTGATTCATCGACCTCCACAGAGAGTTCAACACAGCTCAGTTCTGTCGTGGCGATTAATGCCGCGAACGTTCAGGTGCGCAGCGTCGTGGGTGAATCAATTCAACTGAATTTAAGCAATCAGGTGCACACCAGTAATCATCGTGGATTTAATCTTCGGCAAGCTTCTGTCATTAGCGGTGAAGGGTGTAAGGTGCAAGAGAGCGCTGGAAATACGTTGACGATATCAGGTTCTAAGATCCAGGATTGTGTCTATCAATACGAAGTAGAATCCGTCACTACCCCCGAGGCAAAGCGTTCTGCATATGTAAGAATGGCTGTTGGTGAAACCTATGCGGACAATAGTTTACCTGCGCTGGTCCGTCATATGGACATTGCGGATGGTGTATTGACTGTCAACCTTCGCGCTGCGCTTTCTGCCGTTTCGCCATTGAGCGAATTGGACATACTATCTAATGTGATTACCATTCTGGGCAGCGGTAGCGCTGCGGTGACAGATATCGATACAATTACGTATACTGCAAACGAAAAAGGGAGTGTCACTCTGCTGTATTCGTATTCGGATGGCGACCTTATCAAACAAGGTACATTGGTGATTTCTGTTTCGGATACCGCAGGGAATCTGCCTCCAACTGCCCGAACAATACTCTATGCAACGGAGTTATCGGCAGGTCAGGAGGTTGTTATTGATACACAGGCGATGGGAGAAGATGCTGATGGTGATTCGCTGCAGTTGATCAATGTGATCACTTTGAATGGCCTGGCTTTACTGCAAGCACCCGATGATGTGTCTAATACTCGCTTTGTGTTTTCATCGACCAAGCCTGGCTCACACGATGTGATTTACACGCTAAGTGATCATCGCGGTGGTATTGCCACTGGCGTTATCAGGATCAAAGTCGTTCCAGACTTTTCTCTGATTCAGGATTGGAATGATATTCGTACTTTAGATGATTCACCTTTGGTGAATAGCCATATTACATTTACTGCTCCAATCTCTAAAGTGTTTGCAGATTACATTAATGTTGATTACACAATTGCGGTTGATGACAGTACTTTGACTGCCTCACCGGTAAAAATGGTCACCATGACTTATGATCAGGCACAACATTTCTGCCACTCACGTCAAGGACGGTTACCTCTCAGACGTGAATTTGCCATATTAATCAATCATGTTACTTCAGTTGGGGAAACATATAATTGGCCGGTGGGTAAACCATTTTGGAGCGCAGAAAAAGATAGTTCGACCACTGCATATGTTCAGGACTTATCATTACCGTTATTGTCAAGTCAAGATGTTACGGACCAAGCTTATGTGACCTGTATTTTGTTCAATAACCCTAAAGTTAAAAATTACCATTTTTCAGAATCAACTTTAAAAAATGTGAATGGCTTGGAAAGTGCATTAGATCTCACCTTACTTGATCCAGATGAACAGGTCGCTCCTTTTGTGAATGTTGACGTTCTGTCTACAGGGTCTCGTGGATTGTTTTCAAATTATAACACGAGTATCAGCAAAGAGACTGATCTCAATGGCCAGGTAAAACTGCAATATTTTGATGCATCTATGAACAATGATGTTATTCTGGCTTCAGCTAATCATGTAAGTAAGGAATATCCTGCAATATTCGATTTGTCTAGAACAAGAATTGACATATCTGAACTGAACCAGGTCAACTGGATTCAAAGAAAAACTACTGGTAATATTCCGGTGGAGTCATACGCCTTGACCCCTGATGGTATGCCACTTAGCTTTCTTCAAGACGATAATGTTCATAATGTTATTGTTAATTCGTATACTCAGCATTTTACAGGTTCACATATAACTGCATTTTATGTCATTGAACGCCTTGGTAGAAATACTGGATATTATAGTTTTTTCGTCCATCAGTCGGAAGATCATATAAGCTCATGGGACATTACAGATGAAGGGATACTTAATGAACCAACAGTATATGGTGCACTGATTTCCTTTAATTCGAGAAAAGTTTACGACATTGAGGCAGGAGTGAAACGTGAGTTTACAGTTAATCCTGGCATTAGCGATAAATATGTTTTTACTTGGTTTGAAAAGAGAGGAGAATATTTGAATATATATGCGTTACCAAGTGATTTAAGTGATAGACCAAGCAGACCGGCCAAACCAATAAGATCAATTCACATGAAAAATTTTGATCCGAATAAAAAGATATTCCTTGTATTTTCCGGTTCGAATAACAATGCTAATAGTTCATCTTTGATTATTAAGCGATTAAATTTTGCTGCGTATTAATATCGTTGTGATTCACTTCTATCAAGGTAGAGATAATTTCACGGTAAAACCATAAAAACGTAATATGAATTGACCTCACAGAGTATACCGCCTTCTAAGAAGGCGGATTTTTATCCTCAGGCGTGTGCCGCCATGAAGTTGGCCAGCGTCAGGAGGTTTCGCCAATGGTTTTGGAGGGCATCACGGGTCTGCGTCGTTCCCATTGAGTGATGAAAGCGACAGAGCCGATAATGATGGTTGCGCCCAGCCAGAGGCGACCCGGAGGGACCCAGCCAAACACTATAAACCCGGCCAGTACGTTCAATGGAAGTTTGGCGTGATCGAAAGGTTGTACAAAAGAGGCATCAGCAATGGCATAAGCTTTTGCAATGGCCCAGTTTGCCAGTGCTGTAAACATGCCAGCACCGAGCAAGAGAAGCCAGGTTTGATGGTTGGCTGGCATGGTGAAATCAGGCACCGCGAGAAAGAGGTTGAACGGTGTAATCAGGATCAGCAGATAAACAACCATGGTCGTTGGCGAATCATGATGGGACATCTTTTTCACCATCAGGGAATAACTTGCCCAGAAAAATGCAGCCCCCACCGGAAGTACAGATGCCCAATTGAAATCATCTGACCAAGGCTCAAGAATGATCATGGCACCGCCGAATCCTGCCAGTGTGGCCATCCAGCGAACAAAACCAACCTTTTCTTTCAGCAATAATCCCGAACCGATCGTCGCAAAAAGCGGAGAAGTCATCAGCAGTGCGATTCCTTGCCAGATCGGTACCGGATACGCCAAAGCCCACAGCCACAACTGAATGCCAATCACAGACAGGAAAACCCGAAAACAGTGCATCCCAAAATGTTGGGTTTTTAATGCCTGGCGCAGCCCGATCTTTTGAAGCCAGGGCAGCATGACAATCAGAGCGATAAAGTACTGAATCAGTCCGACAGTGGTGGAAGGCAGATGAAAGACCACACTCAGGTACTGCACCATACTGTTGACAACAGCAAAGGCTGTTCCCGCCGTTAACATCCAGCAGGCACCCTGAATTGGATTATGTCGATGAGTCATAACGTTTTAATCAGATAAAAAATAATCTGGAATCATACGCTGATCACGGCAGACCTCAAAATAATTCTCTTCGAGGCATCAGTCAAAAAAACGGCAAAACAGAATGCTTTGCCGGTTGCAAGGAAAAGAAAGACAAAACAGGTCAGATTGCAGCGTAGGCGAGTTGTAAATCCGGATTGAAGGTTTCCAGTGTCGTCTGGGTATCTGCCAGCAGGCTGACTGGCGCACTTTTCTGCTCAACCAGTGCTGCTTCTGCAATCTCTGAAAGTGGATAGTCCGCCATATTCATGTGGATCATAGCGACTTGCAATGGTGGCAGGCTTGGATTGAATGCAGCGTTTTCTGCGTACATACCGGAAAAGATCCGGCCATCTTTGGCTTTGAGTGCAACCCCAGCGAAATTTTTGCTGTACGGTGCATGAGATTTATCTGCCGCCTGACAGGCCGCTGTGAGCAGTGCGTCTTCTGAATCAAGCTGTAAATCATGCGTTTTATCAGTCAACAGCAAATCGGTGATGCCCAGATCTGTGGGGCCGAATGATTCCGGCAGATATTCCTGCAGCGCTTTTGGCGTTCGTTCAGGAAGTTGCACCATCAGGCTTTGTGCGGTACTCAGTTCATTCATGAACTGGCGGCAATGACCACAAGGTGAATAATTGACGGTGATATCGCTGATTCCTTCTTCACCTTTCAGCCAGGCATGGCTGATTGCAGATTGCTCGGCATGTACTGTTTGTGACATTGAGGTTGATTCGAATTCCATATTCGCGCCGAAATACAGGCAACCTGAAGTGCCACGGGCAATCGCACCCACATAGAAGTTCGAAATACTGGCAATGGAATAAGCTGCAGCAATGCTGAGTAACTGCATCCGGAGTTCGACATCGGATAACTGGCTTACTGCCATCAGGTGTTGAAATTCTTCCGGGCTCAGGGAGGCGTCAAAACCTGGAGCGGTCATGATTGGCTTCAGTGCCTGCGACAGCTCATGGGGAAGTTTGCCTAAAGCTTCCAATACTTCAGCGCGCATAGTGATTCTCCTTATTGAATTCACTTTCGCATTGTAGAAGGTTAAGGAATATTTTTTGTGATTTGAATCACTCTTGTGTTTGCATTATTTCATAATTTTCAATGAATAGTGAGTGGTCTCACATGTTTTATGAGAAAAATGCATGGTTTTCAATGCAATAAAGCCCGCGTATCAATGCACTGCGATTTTGCAGTGCAACGGTGATGGCGGGCTTTGGCTGGTCACGGAGTGAATGGAAATTTACTGGAAAACAGACAAGAGAATCGGGTAGATCACAGGGGCCAGAATGGCGGTGATGACACCACAAAGGACTAATGCCAGTGAACTGAACGCCCCGTCTTTATAATTTTCTTCAGCGGCTTTAGCCGTGCCTAATGCATGCGCCACCGTTCCCATGCTGAGACCTTTGGCCATCGGATGAGAAATCCGGGCCAGTTGAAACAGGGGATAACCGAGAACGGCGCCGAAGACCCCCGCGATCAGCACCATGACTGCAGCCAGCGAAGGCACCCCGCCAATTTGTTCGGCAACCGCCATTGCTATCGGCGTTGTGACTGATTTGGGCAAAATACTGGCGGCAAGTTGCAGATCGGCCCCAAGGGCCAGGGCGATAGCGGTGCCGGTGATCATTGACAGCACGCTGCCACAAAGACCGGCGGTGACGATCACTTTCCAGCGGCTGCGGATCTGAGGTAACTGCTCATACAGCGGGAATGCCAGTGCCACGACAGCCGGCTCCAGCAAGTAGTGAATCCATTTGTTGTCTTCAAAATAGACTGCATAGGGCACCTGAAGGACCAGCAGCAAAGGAATAATTACAACCAGACAAATTAAAAGCGGGTTCAAAACAGGGTGCTGGAAGCGTTTAGATAAAAGACGGGCGAGCCAGAAAACCACCACAGTGACCAGAATCCACATCAGTCAGACTCCTTTCGCTGGACATACCAGCCGACGAATAACAGCACGACAAGACTGCTCCCCAGCGTGCTGACCAGCACTGGCAGGGCATTGGCCTGAAGCAAATCGAGATAGTTCATTAAGCCGACACCGACAGGGACAAAAAGAATCGCCATATGGCGAATCAGCAGATGACAACCCGGTTTGGCCCAGTTCGGCGGAAGTAAGCCCGTGGAAAGTGCAGTAAACAACAAAAGCATGCCAAGAATGCTGCCTGGGATCGGAATCTGAGTCAGAGATTGAAATCCTTTCCCGGCCATGAGGAAAATGGCAATGATGGCAAATGAACGCAGGTAGCTCATATACACAAGGATGAAAATGAATGGTGTCGCAATCATACAAAAAAGATGAGATCTACACCACACTTCTTTGAGGGAAGCCGTTGATCCAGCGCAACAGATTACAAGTTCGAAACAATCACCATGGCAACTCCGGCAGCAGCCAAGAGGATAACAGACAACTTGTGCATCAGACTGTGTTTCACAATATGCTCTGTGGCGGACACTTTGGGTTTTGGCCGGCGTGGTTTCTGGCTTGTTTGGGCCAATGGCTCAGGTACTTGTGCAGGCAGCGTCTCCGGTTGTTGAAAACGATGGATATGACGACAGGTTTCTTTCGGCAGCGGCACTCGAAATCCGTAACGGGGTAAGACTTCGACCGGGATGGCCATGACGCCGTTCACCGTCAGCTTGCGGCGCAGGGAATTAAATACAGACGCCAGGTCGATTTGCTGAACCTGTGATAAGGAATCCTGCGGAAAAAAGGTTTTATCCGAGAGCACCTGATGACTCAGGACTTCACCGGCAAAGTAGCACAGTGCTTCCAACAGACGGGTTTCATGCAGGGTGAGTGCCGTTTCTGATTTATCCGGCCAGACCAGCAGCCTCAGATCAGGTTCAAAATCAACCCGGCTGAACCGGTAACAACGGGTAAGAGATTCAGTTGCCATATCCAATACTTCTTCCAAATTATTGCCGAATGTACTCCTTTCATTGTCTGGCAATAAACACCATGGGAGAGCCAGCCAAAGCCAGAATCCTTACAGTCTCCAAGACAGAACGTTCCGGCCCGGGGCCATTTGACCCTGACTTAAGTGTTATAGCCCTTTGTCTGAAGTTCAAACCTCAGTGGCGGGAAAAGTGTCTGAAAAAAGAAACCCTGAGCGCAGGCGCGATCAGGGCTGAGAAATTTACCTGACTGATCAGGTGCTTTGCGTTGAGCACGCCATCGGGGTCGTGATCGACTTTTTAAACCAGGCTGCCTACGTAGTCGTACACATCTTTGAGGATTTTCATCTTTCGCTCATCACTCTGATGTTCCATCGCAACGGCTTCCAGATTCTGCATATATGCAGGCAGTTTGGATTCGAAGAAATCCTGACAATGATATTTCCATTGTTGCTGCTCCTGATGATTCAGCGTCATCGGGAAATTGCGTGCACGGTAACGGAACAGCAATGGCTTGATTCGCTTGTCATCCACATTCAGTTCCAGTTTACCCAGCTCTTCCGGTGCTGTGCCACGGATGATATCCATGGTCGATTTATCGGCGGTCGAGAAAAATCCCTGATACAGCTGGGAATCGACATTGCCATTCGGTTCAAATTCACGTGCCTGACTGAACACATTCAGGAGTTTCTCGCGAACCTGGGGTTGTGCTTTCAGCGCTTTCAGATGCGTCAGGCACTGTTCCCGATCAATGCCGAGGCGAGCGGCATCCTCTGCCGTCAGGGTTTTGGCGGGTGCAAGGACCGGGCACTTGTTCAAATGAACCAGCTTCAGCGGGACAGGTAATTCATCCGGCGCAAGATCGGCACGCTTGGTGTACAGTCTTTCACGCAACGCATCGGCATCCAGCGCAAGCAGCGGGGCAGGATCCATCGCCAGATTGACACAAATCACCGCATTCTTATTGTCCGGATGCCAGGCCATCGGCACAATCCAACTGGTATTGCCGCACTCAGAACCAAACATGCCAGAGACATGCACCAGCGGGGTCAGTTCTGCGATATCAATCAGCTCCTGCAATTTGCGTTTGTGGCGCAAATTGAACAGATAACTGAAGAGTTTGGGCTGACTGTTTTTGATTTTTTTCGCAAGTTCAATAGTTGCATACACATCCGCCATCGCATCATGCGCATTACTGTGCTCAATACCGTTCGCCACAGACAGATCTTCCAGCTTAAAGCTCGGAAAGCCTTCGTCGTTCGTCGGCCAGTTCAAGCCATCCGGACGCAATGCATAGCAGGTACGCATGATATCCAGCATGTCCCAGCGGGAGTTGCCATGTTGCCAGCTCCAGGCATAGGGATCATAAAAGTTGCGATACAGCGTATAACGGGTGACTTCGTCATCGAAACGAACATTATTATACCCGATCACACAGGTATTCGGCTTCGATAATTCCGCATGTATCCGGGCAATGAACTCATGTTCTGGCAGCCCTTTTTCCATGGCTTCCTGCGGCGTAATCCCCGTGATCAGGCAGGCTTCCGGTGACGGCAGGTAATCGCTCGGCGGCTGGCAGTAAATCACCAGCGGCTCACCGATCACATTTAAATCCATATCGGTCCGCACCCCGGCAAACTGACACGGGCGGTCAATCGAAGGGTTGGCACCAAAGGTTTCATAGTCCAACCAAAACAGGGTTGGTGTATTTGTATCATTCATAGTTGTTTCCTGAAGCCACCGGATTCGTATGAAGTGCTTGTTCTCAACGTGGCTTTGTCTCACTGCACCGGAAATCACCCACCGAAAACACTTTCTTTCCAGAGTGCGTCGATCCAACGGCAGCAGCCTGTGAATCTCAAAGGAGTAAGTATCCCGCAACTACCCAGAAGGAGGCAAGGTGGAACCACAAATCATGTGGAAAATGAGGGGATTTGGCAGGCGATTGAGCGCAGCCGCGGCAGTACCGCTAACAAAACGCCTAGCAAATCGAATAAACCGATTCGACAATCAATCCCGTCCAAAACTTGGGCCATTTTAGAGCGTGTCATGGAAACCTACGACGACGTGTTGTTCCTTGGGCAAGATCTCAATACTTCAATCACCATTTCAGCCGCCAACCGTTACATTCGCCGTATACGTGCCAGCCTACCGTTAGAAGCGTGGCGCACCCATGATTTCAGGCGGGAGCCTCAGAGCTTGGTGTGATGCCGCATGTGGTTGAAAAGATGCTAGGGCACGAGCTGGTAGGCGTGTTGTCTGTGTACAACAAGCACGGCTGGCTGGAAGAGCCGTTGGAGGGGTATGAGTTGTATTCTGAAATGTTGGCTAGCTTTTTGGACGCAGGTGACGGGTAACTTGTTTATACGCTATGTTTTATTATGTTGTGATGACAAGATGTCTGTTTAGGAGCTTGGGTATCTTATTAAGCGTGCATGATTTTTATATTTTTATCTGTCTTGGATACTGGTTGTAAGTGCAGAGAGCACTGTAAAAAAAAGATGCCATTCAATATACAATTGATTTATATGCGCATTGGCACTATGTTAAGATCTGCTATTTAGCTACTAGAGCGCTAACAGATAAGGATTTTTTGCGGTTTTATCACCCACTTTGTTAGCACCAAGAATCATTCAATAGGGACTACACAGATGGAATACGGTAACTATATTTATGCTCCGGTTATTCGTACTAGAACTTCCGAGTTACAAGGGATAGCAGAGCTAAGAGAAGAAACTAAAGTAAAATTATTGCCTAGAGTTGACTTGGCCAAGCTCGGGCAAAATCATAGTGTTAACAATTCACTAGATCAATGGTTATCTTCATTTTCTGGACCGGCAATTTTAAATCTAGCACCATATGAAAAACTGAGAGTTTCAGAATATGACGACTTAGTTGATAGTAGCAATAACTTTAGGCAGTGGATAAGTTTTGTTGAAAAGTCCAAATGCGTAAATGAGTCTCTTATTCCTTCAATTATCTATAATAATAAAGTTACAAAAAGAGAGTTTGTTAAACAAGTTCATGAGTTGGAATCACAGTTCAATAAAATAGTATTAACTGTCGATCCTAGAAAAGAAAGGGATATTCAAGCTGCTTTAGAGGCCGCCACAGTTGTAAATGATATTGATAATCTTCTAATTATATTAGATTGTGGGCAAATTAATCCGAGTAGACAAAAGTTAGCATTAGAATCAACGTTAGATGCTATTAACAGGTTGCGCTCAATTGACACGTCAGTAGAGATTGTCACTGCTTCTACAAGCTTCCCTAAAAGTTTTGCATCTTATTGCTCGGATACAGCTGGAGAAAAGGGCGTAATCCCCATGTTGGAGTGGGATAATTATCATACTTTAGGTGGTCGAGATGTGGCAATTTATGGTGATTATGCAAGTGTTCATGGAGAGTTCTATGAAACAAGAGGCGTTTTTGTAGCGAGAGTCGATTACCCAACACCATCAGAATGGATTTTTGAACGAAGAAGAAAGCTAACTGATGATCAAACAGGGAAGCAACTCTATCAACTGGCTGCCCAAGAAATGATCAATAATGAAGTATGGGATGATGATTTAGATTTATGGAGCAGTAATATAATAAGGAAAGTCTCAAAAGGGGAGATTGAAAAGTTTGCCTCCCCAAGTAAATGGATTTCTGTCAGAGTTAATTTATATATTGAAAGAATAGTTGATTTTTTAGAGTCAGGAATAACACCTGTTCTTCAAGAAGATGAAGAAGTATACTGGTAACTTACTTCCTTGGTATTACTTTAACTTTCCCGTTTGGGTTAAAACCTGAACGGGAAAATCTTTTAGTAACGTCAATGAAATTAACGCTTTCATTTTCTTTTATGCGGCTGGTATATTCTGACTGAGGCCATTCGATATACTCTTGATTAGCATTATCTTTGCAATCTGGATTTTTATTTGGGCTCAGATTTTTCAAATCAAAATTTCTTGTTTTTGATTTTCTATTAATGATAAATTTATCATATGTTGATTTATATTTGGCTTTTAGATAATCGGTGACAAAAAGTTGCCAACGATTTTGAGGTATCATTGAAATTTTTTCATATAAACCATTGCGAGAGATATCAGATTGAAATTCAATCCCTTCATTTTTTAGAAAGCGTTTAATGCTTTGTTTGTCAACAAATGATAAATATTTTTTACAGTCAGTTACTCTAACTATTTTCCCTCTATTTTTTATAATAAATTGAGGTGAGTTATTTTTATACTTAAGCTCTACAATAGAAACTTCTTTTGGAAGTATATTTTTCGCTTTCTCTGTGAATTTACTAGAACAAATAAGTGTTACTTTATCAAAAAAATCAAGATAAGTTTTTATTTGCCCATCAAGTCGATATAAGTTATCAGTATCACTTTTAATTTCTATAGCATGAAGGGTGCCATTTACCACGACTAAATCAGCCCTTCTTTTAAAGTTGGATACTGGTAGTTCATTGATTAGTACAGACTCGTTGTTTAGCTGACCTTTGTTTAAAAGCCAATCTATAACGAGTGCTTTATAATCAGTTTCTTTTAGTTGCTTATTACTCATAATGAGACGGATTCTACGTACTTTAAAGGGAAATAGCTATCCTTTTTGATTGGCTACAAGCTGTATGATTCTGAACCACCATCACCTAATGATGGCTCAGCAAAGTTTAACGCCCACAACCCCCAACATTATCTTTCCATTCCTCAACCGCCGACCGTAGCCAGCGTAGGGGCATGAGCGTTACCGGATCAGGAAAACCGCGGCTCTGGCGCCATTTGTAGATGGTGGCTTTGCTGGTGATGTGGAACATTTCCAACACTTCCTTATGGCTGGTTAACTGTATTGTCGACTGGTCAGTTGCTTTTGCCAAAGTCTTAGATGAATGATCTTGATGAGCTATAGTCAAATCTGGTGTACGGACTCCAGCGCAGTGGCTTGTTGATCGTCCTGATTTGAGCGGATACCATCTT
>NZ_JAUORR010000043.1:0-21788 GCF_030547945.1 Photobacterium sp. 1_MG-2023
TGTTGATCTTGCCGGATCAATCAACAGGTTACACCGCAACCCTTTCTTCGCATACACCAGAAATCATCATAGCTCTTGAGCTTGGACCAAAAGCAACATCATGGAGTAAGCGACTGCGAAGGGAGCAAAGTGCACATAGTCGAACTACGGGGTATTCAGTATGACGGTTTTTACTGTGTTTCACGTACTGATAATGCTCAGCAAGCGCTGCGGTATCATGGGTTCTAAATTGAGTGCCATCGACGGAAAACAGTCTCAGGCCAAACCATTTATCTTCACTATCTTCAGCTTTTGTCCAGTGCTGAGCGGTCATTGAGAACAAGGCTTTCAACGGTTCAGCTGTTAGGCGTTTTCTGGCTTGAGGAATAGCACTGGGGGCTATGGACTCACCCAAAGCGTTAGAGAGCTTAAGGTCTAATTTGTCCAGAACATCGGTAATCGGTCTTTCTCGATACCAACCTATACCGACAAGCAACCAAACAACCAATTCAGCAGGTAACTTCCGTCGTCTCATACTGGCTTTATTGGTCTCATCCAGCGCTTGATTTATCCATTCCAATGGAAGCTCTTTTTGAAAGAGTGCAAGTGAGTCAGGTGAAGCAAAGTCATTCACATCAATCAGCCAGTGAGCCAACATAAAAAAATACCCTCAAACATAAATGCTTGAGGGTATTCTCAACCAACCACAGGATCATTCAACTGATCGGTGTTACCCATTAGGGTGCTTAATAAAATAATAATTATCATTATTTTATGGCAAGATTGTTGTCAAAAAAATTAATGACATTGTTTATCAGTGTGTTCTGAAATTGCGCTCTGTCAATGGGAATGGGATCCCGGCAACTTTCAATGAAATAGTTAAACGGCCAAGAGCATGTCGGTAAATAGGCATAGTGACCCGCTTCCATGAGTTCCTGATGCTCTTTAACATAACTATGTTGCCGTGCCAGATCATCCATCTGACCGACTGAAATGAATTCATCTTTGATGCCATTAGCGAGGAATATAGCAGGTGCATCTGCAGATTTATCTAAATTAATCAATTCAGTATACGCGGGTGCAAAGAGGGCGATGGCTTTTGCGGGTATTGATGGGGTGGGGGTTAACTCTGGCTCTGCAGAAAGTGCGCTTATACGTTGACTGAACCTTGGGTTACAAATCAGCACATTGTCACCCGGCGAAAGCGATGCACAGTAATTTTCCTGTTTATCAAGCAGAGCTCGAAAGTGAGTGCTGGTGAGTGCGGCATAGCCTCCCAGCGAGTAACCGAGTATGCCAACGGGTAGCTGCTTTAGATTTGCATCATTGAGATACAAGTTCTCTAACAGAAGTTTCAAATGCCTTTGCCTGGCCACCATAGGGTCATTGGAAAGCTGACCACTCCTGAGCCCCTTCAAGTCTTGATGCGAAACGGCGGCAACCACGTACCCTGCTTGAGCAAGATTGGCCGCGTATCGCTGCAATGAGTCTGCATTGGCTGAAAAACCATGGGAGACTAGAATGACACCTTTTGGGGTCTCTTCGGACTCTGGTAATCGCCACAATTTGGCGGTGAGTGAGGTTTGCCCTTTTGGATCTTCAACACCAAAAGTTGAAACATTAAGCCCTTTCTCAAGTGTTATATCATTTTGCCGTTTAGAAAGCTGATAAATCGAAAACGCTACGCCGACAATGACGATTGCGATAATCGCAATGAAAATGCTCATCTTGCCCCTCATTCAGTGTCCTTTCCTTTGGTAATTGTGAATACCGTTGCCCCAAACGACGCCCCAATACCTGCAGCGGCTGCGAGGCAATGCGCCGTTTGTCCGGCTTTCATCCCGTCATAGAAATCACCAAGAGGGACAACAGCTCCTAGTCGTAAGTTGGGCTTCAGCAGGCCTTTTTTGATAGCCAGTGCAACTGCATGTTGACGGTTGGATGCGTCAAGTTTCTTGGTACAGTTGTTGAGGTGGAACAATACGGTGCGTTCAGATACATCGATGATCTTTGATATTTCCCATGCCGTCTTGCCTTTACTTGCCCAGAAAAGACAGTCAGTCTCCCTTTGAGTTAGTGCGGCTTCACCTTTCCCTTTTTCCTTCACTTTCAGCAGCATGTAACACTCAAGGAGGTGTGTTGCCAAGGTGTGCGCGAAAGGAATAGCGGCGTTCAGTTTGTCACAATGGTTATCTTCATCCCCTATTGCCATGCTCAGGAGGACAAAATCACCCGACGCTGACTTGATAGGAACGGTAAACCCATTATGGAGTCCGTGCTCTTTGGCGGCACGCATCAGTTCCTGTTGTTTTGGATCTTGAAATTCTTCACGTTGGACAAGGGAATCCCAACGGATGGGAGACTGTTGGGTCATGATGTAGCTGACAACAGGGTCAACCCGTTGACTGTTTTGCTTAAAATAAATATCTAACCAGGGTTTAGGGTAATTACTCAATACATGAATGACAGGAGCGTGGAGGGATATTTGCTTAATCACACCAAATAAATAGAAGGGTATTTCTACCAGTTCGCAAAACTCTTCACAGATCGTTTCTAGTTCTTGTGTATCTTTGATGTCACTTAGCTTATTGATGATGGCATACAGCTGTTGAGTATCCATGATTGCCGCTTTCTCTTTCCATAATGGGTAGCCTGAGTAAAAAATTATTTAGACAAATAGAAAAAGCTGAACACCGCTCAGTCGATGGCCAGAAACTAATCTCTTATTTGTCTTTCTATTATCTTTTGCTGGCTTACAGAATGAATGACCTTAGCACCGTAACTAGTGAGATGACAAATCTATAATCCGTAAATTTAGCAGAAACATTTTAGGTGAGACTAGCTTCACTAAAGAGAGAATTGTCGATTACAAAGAAGCTTAAACAGTTAAATGTTATTAGTGTAATATTATGATTTATATGGAACTCATAGACAGGACCTTAAGCATTAAGCTTTTCATAAATCCCATCTAAGGTTCTGTCTTTCTTGGATTTTCTCTGAGCTGCTTTGCGAGCATTCATTGATATATATACCATAGCCCATTCCAGTCGCCCTGATATTTCAGACCTTGTTTGGTGCATCAAGCTTTCCAATATTGGCAGTAGCCAAACATCAACATTTTTTGCCGCTTTAAATACAGATACTGACGGCAGGCTGGTTATGGCGATACTTCGCCGAACAATCAGCGCTAGCAAACTGGCCCAAATCAGCCCCTCAGCAATGGCTTTTTGTGCCGTTACAAAACGACGCCAATTCGTATGCGACTTTAACTCCTTGAATAGCAACTCAATTTGCCACCGGCACCGATAGAGCGCCATGATATCGTCTGCTGAATATTGTGATGAGACAAGTTTGTCAACCACAGACAAAAACGTTTTTCTTCAGCGAACCATCGACGCACCACCCGGAACTCATACTTTCCGCGCTTGCATCTCAGGTCAAGAACTTCGGAGCGGTTAGTTTTTCGGCTAATATCCTTGAGTTTCATACCTATTAATCTTGGTAATCGCCGACCATTGCCATTGTGGGCAGTAACAATCGTTGGGTTCAGTGATTTACCGCCACGGAAGATAAAATGACCGTTATGACGAGAAAGTTGCTCGAAATAGCTAAAATCCACATAGCCAGCATCGGCTAAAAGCAATTTTTTCTCTATGTTGCCAGGTGTGGGCAAGTACGTCCGCTCAGATGCTGTATCTGCCGTTACTGTCATCGTTTTTGGTGACTGGTCAAACAGCGACATGGTCATATGACATTCAATCGCAGCGGGATAGTTTTTGAAGCGGCTTGGAAAAACCTCACGAAGTCCGTCGTGAACTCGAAAAGAACTGCCATCCTGCAGAATAACATCGTCGAAATGAGATAACTTTGCTGGCATTGAACGGGAACTCTTCTGGAGCAGCTGGACTGTTGCAAATTTGACCAGCTCCTTCATAAAGTCGGCAAAACTATCTTTTCGCAACTGGTTATGAAAAGGCTTATAAGCCACATTTTGCTTTTCACTCAGACACATCCCGTTGAACTGGCGATGAAGATCGGCAATGGCGTGGCAATTGCCCTTGCTCAAAGCCGCGAGAAGGCTGAGTACCAATTGTTGAGGCTGAATTGCTCTGGCCCGCTGAGTAAAACCACACTTTCTTGCAGTTTTTTCGAGAAAACTGGCATCGAAGAATTGCATCAGTTGCTTCTTTAAAGAGATAATCGTCATCGGCTTCACGGTTGATTCTGGTTGTTTGTTTAGCGACGATTATCAGATCATAAGTGAAGCCTTTTTTCTATCTAAAATATGGGGTTAGGGCTAAAGATCCTGTCTATGAAGCTGCGCTAAATGGTGATTATCAATTAATAAGGTAACGTTCAATCAGGTGCTGCTTGAAATGCTCTGGATTGAGCCGTTCACCAGTGGCCTGGACTACCAGTTCATCAGTTGTCAGTGTTGAGCCTTTTGACCAGATATTCTCTTCAAGCCATGTCCAAATCGGTTCCAAATTGAGTGTGCGAAGACACTCGTCTACATCAATGGTTTTACGCATCGTCGCCATAAATTGAGCCGCATACATGGCGCCTAATGTGTAGCTCGGAAAGTAGCCGAATGAACCATCACACCAATGAATATCCTGCATGAAGCCATCTTTGTAGTTGTGATTTTCTGTAGTAGACATTTTGCATTCGGGGTCGGTCTAATGGATATCTTTCAACTCCATCAAAAAGTACTCGGTTACACGAATATGTGACCCACATCGCATTGATGGTCATGTCTCGCTAACTTGTTGAGAGGGCGTACTTAATGTTCTATTAATTCATGCCATACGAATAGAAACCCAACCAACGAAGAGTGGGTGATCGCCAAAGAGTCCATGGCGCTGTTACACGCATAATCTCCTGCCCCTTTCAAATAAAAAACGGCCCCGAGTTTGACTCAGGGCCGTTTTTTTATGCTCGTTTTTTATACAGATTGTCACATTTACTTACAACGACTGTCGCCTTAAGCCCTCGGGTGTTTCAGGATCATCTCGGTATTGTTTTGGCTGGGTTTTTCTTTTTTGAATTCAAGTCTGGCAATGGGTTGATGGGTGATGTATGCCGGGCTGACCCGGCTTTTGTTATGGTTGCAGTGGTATGTATTCTCGTCTTGCATTCTGGCTATGGGCTGTTGTTGGTTTTCCGGCACAAGCAGCATTCCTTTCTCCGGCCGTGAAAAGCGACATTGAATCGGAACAGGCTGAACGCCTGCGATCGATTCAGGATTCTCAGCAGGGGTTAAAACAATTACAGCCTTTGCCCTCGGCCATACCTGTATCTGCGGATGATGAAACACCGTGTTTTGTTGTTAATACCGTGACCCTGATCGGGAACCGGGTGATGGCCACGGAAACCTTACTTCAGGCGTTGCCGTTCCATCCGGGTGAATGTATTGGCATTCAGACCATCAACAACATGCTGAAAGTGATCACCAACACTTATGTCGAACATGCTTATGTGACGTCCCGGGCTGTGTTGCTCCCGCAGGATTTATCGGATGGTGTGCTGGTTATTCACATTCTGGAAGGGCGGGTGCAAGCACTTCAGCTGAACGGTTCGCCTTCGGAGCGTTTACAGCGCCTCTCTCCTGCCGACGCCAATGAAATCCTGAATTTGCGTGATATCGAACAGACGCTGGAGCAGATCAATCGATTGTCGCGATATAACGCAACCGTTCAGTTACTGCCGGGCAGCGAACCGGGCGACAGCATCGTGAACATTCAGGATCAGCCCGGCCCGTGGTGGCAGGGAGATGTCGGGCTGAATAATGCCGGTCAGGACAGTACGGGAGAGCAGCAACTGTCGCTGAGTCTGATTGCTGAAGATATCTTTGGCGTGTATGACAACTGGCGTTTGTCGGGCACGAAAAGTGCCGCTTTTGCCAAGGATCGCGACAGCCAGAGCCTGCAGTTGAGTGTCGGCGTCCCGGTCGGGTACTGGACCTTCGGGTATCGGTATGCTTACAGCGATTATCTGACAACCGTCGAAAGCCAGAACTTCTCTTTTGTCTCCAGTGGCAAGACCCAAAGCCACGGACTGGATACTCAGTGGTTGTTTTACCGGGACAGTCTCAGTAAGTCTTCACTTCGCTTCGGGTTGAGTTATGACGGCGTGAAAAACTTCATCGATGAGACGCAGCTCAAAGGCAGCAGTCACAAGCGCCTGTCTGCCAGTATTGCACTCGAATACAGCACCCGGTTGGCGGATGGATTTCTCTCGGTGTCGCCCGTGTATGAACGCGGGCTGGCTGTGCCGGGAAAATCACCGGCGATGGCCGGACAGACCGAGGATGAATTTAATAAAGGGACATTGACGCTGAATTATTCGTATCCGCTGTCGTCTCAGTGGTTTATTTCCACCACAGTCTTTACTCAGATTGCAGCCCATTCGCTGCCGGGAAATGAGCGCCTGAGTGTGGGCGGTGAATATTCGGTACGCGGGTTTAAAGACCAGTCTCTGTCGGGTGATGCGGGGTATTACTGGCGCAATGATCTGAATTATGCACTGGGAGCCTTCCCCTGGCTGGGTCAGATGAATCTGGACCTGTCGCTGGATACGGGCGCGATTCATCCGGACAACACCGATCCATTTGAGCGCGGGCATCTCACCGGCGGCGCTGTGTCACTGAGCAGCCAGTCGGCGTCTTTCCACAGTTCGATGGTCATTGGCTGGCCGATTGCACAGCCATCCTGGTTTCAGGCCGACGATTACAGCCTGAATTACCGTTTTTCTCTGAAGTTCTGACACCGGTTCTGAGGTCTGTATGCATCATCAAAAATTGAAGCGAGTCTTCACTTACGCTTTATGCTGGTTACTGGCAACGCAGCCGGTGTGGGCCGGTATTGAGGTGGATTCCAATCGGCAGAACAATGCCACGCTGACTTCAGCGGGCAACGGTGTACCGGTGCTGAATATTGCCGCGCCCAATGCGCAAGGTCTGTCGCACAATCAGTTTGAGCAGTACGACGTGGGTCAAGCCGGGCTGATCCTCAATAACGCGACCGACAAACTCGTTCAGTCTCAGTTGGCAGGCTACCTGCAGGGGAATCCTCAGTTGAACGGTCAAGCGGCTTCAGTGATTCTGAACGAGGTGACTGGGGCCATCCGGAGTCAGTTGAATGGCTATACCGAAGTGCTGGGCCAGCAGGCCAATGTGATCGTCGCCAACCCATACGGGATCACCTGCGACGGCTGTGGTTTTATCAATACATCACGCGCGACTTTGACCACCGGAGTACCGCAATTTCAGAACGGTCTGCTGAGCGGTTTTGATATCCGTCAGGGCGATGTCACGATTCTCGGGGAAGGCCTGGATGCGACGGGTCAGGATTACTTCGATATTCTCTCCCGCACCGCAAAAATCAATGCGGACATTCATGCCAACAACTTGTCTGTTGTGACCGGCCCCAACCAAATCGATTATCTGACCAATCAAGTCACAGCCACACATGATTTGAAAGATAAGCCTTTACTGGCAATCGATTCTTCGGCACTGGGCGGCATGTATGCCGGACGGATTTCGCTGGTGGCGACGGAGCAGGGCGTTGGCGTGAATACTGGCAAGCTGTTCAGTTCGGTGGGGGATATTCAGCTTTCTGCGGACGGGCAGATCACTTTAGGCGATGTCCGCAGCCAGCAATCACTCAAGGTTGCTTCGAATCAGTCGGTCACGACGACGGGAATCCAACAGGCCGGACAGCAGATTGAATATACCGCCGCAGACAGCCTGTTGCTTCACAGCGAAAATTCCGCAACCCGTGTTCAGGCGTCTGCAGGCCAGCAGATTCATCAGACCGGTTTGATCAATGCCGGGGAAAGCGCATCGTTTGAAGCGAGTGAGGTCTTGCTGACGCAGGCAGAAACGTCTGCACAACAGATTGATATTCAAGCCGGTACGCTTGCAATCAATCAAAGCACGCTGACGGCTGGCCTGACGTCTGATGGCAGTGAGACCGGCACGGGCACGCTCAGCATTCAGGCGGCTGAGGCCACTTTGTCGGACAGTGCGGTGCAGGTCTCAGGTCATTTCAATGGGGAAATCAACCAGCTGACTCTGGATAGCAGCAGTGTGGTGGCCGCAGAGCAGGCGGTGTTGTCGGACACTGCCCGGCTGAACAATGACGGCCAGATTCGCGTGAAGCAGGGCTTCACGCTTGCCTCTGAGCAATCGTTGGAAGTGATGGGCTCAGGCAATGTGAGTGCGGACTCACTGACGGTTCAGGCGAATGAAATCAAGAACCAAAGCAAACTGACCGCAGCGTCTGACATGACCGTGGAAGCCGAAACACTGATCAACGACGGTGAGTTGATCTCGCACGGTCAACAGCACATCTCCGCAGGTACGCTGTCGAATCAAGGGACATTGGCGTCTGCCGGTGCGCAAGCAATTGATGTGACAGGTCAGTTGCGAAATACGGGGGATGTGCAGGCGGCTGGCGAACAATCGCTCTCGGCAGCCGTGTTCCTACAACAGAGGAATGTGGCCGGAGATAAAGCGATCCGGGTTGAAGCCGGAAGCATGATCCAGGAGGGGACCCTGGTTTCCCTTGAAGACATCCGGATCACGGCAGATGAATTGACGCTGAATCAGGCGGTGACCGCAAATCAGGATGTGCACCTGACGGTTTCGGGTGATCTTGCGCTGAACCATGAACTCAGTGCCGGAGGCGATGCTTACCTGTCGGCTGGCGGCCAGTTGGTGAACACCGGCAAGCTGGTGGCACAGGGACACACGGATGTCTCTGCGGGCGGGACCCTGACGAACCTGCCTGCTGGCCTGATTTCCGGTCAGACCACCGCACTGAACGCCCATGTGCTGAATAATCAGGGAACGATACAGGCCCTGAGTAACCTGATGGCGACCCTGTCGCAGTTCATCAATCAGGGGGCAACACTCGGGATGCAGGATACCACGCTGAATGTGACCGGGAATGTATCAAATACAGGTCTGCTCTATGCCGGTCAAACCGGTGCTTTCTATGTGAAAGGTGATCTGGTCAATACCGAAGGGGATATTCTGACGGGCGGAAAAATGTTCATCGCCGCGGATGACAGTGGCGCGCTGTCGCAGTCGGTTCAGAATGTGTCGGGGGTGATCCAGTCGGGCGATGATCTGGATTTGAAGGCGGAGCATATCGTCAACAAACGCAAAGTACTGGAGATTGAAAAATCTTCAGGAGAAGGGGTACAGCTTGATCCTCACTATAATCAGGCTGAGTTTACGGTTGGTACTCATTCCCCTTATACACCTTCTTATTCAGAATACGAACGGTGCTCAGAAGGAAGGGGTGGCGAGAGAGAGCAGCTTTGCACAACGACAATTAACGTCAACGATGACCCTCATCAATTTGTTGTTGCGCAAGAAAAACTGGTTGTCAGTCAGCAATCTGCAGCCTCACAGATTGTTGTTGGTGGCAATGCAATATTGACAGCAAATACGCTGAAAAATGATGCCAGTCTGGTTCAGGTGAATCAAAGCCTCAATCTCACCGCCGATACACTGGAAAACCAAGGCTATCAAACCGGTATTTACACCACCACAGCAACTTACGCTTTAAAAGGGCACAACGGCACGAAAAGTTTTACTTATGGTTTGACCGGCAAAAAAACGACTGAGTCGGATGTGAGTACAATTTCATCCACCATCTCATCCGGCGGCAACACGGTTCTCCATGTTCAAAACAAGCTGAACAATTCGGAAATCAAATCAAACACAGGCGTCAAAAGTACCGGAAAACCATCCCAACAGGCACAGCAGGCCAGCGGACAAACGGCGTCTGGCAGTCAGCTGAGCGTTATCGCTGGCGCCAACAGTGTTGAATTTCCAGACTTTCGCCTGCCGACGAGCCCGAATGGCCTGTTCGTGTTGAACAATGGCCCCGACAGTCAGTATTTGATCGAGACCAATCCGGCGCTGACGAATCTGGATCAGTTTCTGGGTTCCGATTACTTCTTCGACAGCATCGGTTTCAATCCGGAAAAAGATCTCAGGGTGCTGGGGGATGCCTTTTATGACACCCGCACGATTACCACAGCCATTTTCGAACAAACGGGCAAGCGGTATCTGAATGACGATGTCGGGACGGATCTTGCTCAGATGCAGCAACTGCTGGATAACGCAGGCCAGCAGAAACACAGCCAGAGCCTTCAGGCTGGCGTGGCACTGACGCCAGAGCAGGTTGCCGGATTGACTCAGGATATTGTCTGGTGGGAGCCGGTTGAGGTGCAAGGCCAGCAGGTGCTGGCACCCAAGCTGTATCTCTCGAAAATCACGCAGGATCACATCGATGGCGGTGCGCTGATCAGCGGTGCTGAGGTGTATGCCGAGGCGGGGAACCTGGTGAACAGCGGCCAGATGGACAGCCGGGGCAAATTGCATCTGGTGAGTGACGACAACATCAGCAATCTGGGCGGCAGTATGACGGCTGGTGGCGATGTCGTTCTGGATGCAGTGAATGATATTCAGAATATCAGCGGGGAGATTGCCGGAGACAATGTCGCCCTGACCACGCAACAAGGCGACATCATCAACCGGACAGACGTTGAGCGCATCAGCATCACGCAGGATGGCACTGTCACGACGGCAGACAATGCCAGCAATGTGGTGTACAGCGAGACCCGCGTCGGCGACACCGCTACGATCAGCGGTCGCGGCCAGGTGACGATGAATGCCGGGGGATCGATTGTGAACACGGCAGCGAACGTCTCTGCCGGGGATGATCTCAGCTTCACCGCAGAAAAAGACATCATTCTGACCGCTGAAACCGCTCGTGATGCCATCAAGATGAGCGACCGGGAACAACTGAATGTGGCTGTGCTGGGATCCAGCGTGTCTTCCGGTGGCAACCTGAGCCTGGATGCGGGTGAGAATATTGCAGTGACTGCATCCGACATGGAAACCAAGGGCAAACTGGCAATGGTGGCAGGCTGGGACGTTGCTCTCAATACACTGGTGAACGAAAGCTTCAGCAGTGAAAACGCCGATAACCGTCGATCCGTCAGTCATCGACAGCAGCATCAGCGAACGCTGATGGCGGCGAACGACGGCGTATTCATTCAGTCGGGCAACAACATCACGGCCACCGGCAGTGAGATCACCACAGAAGGTGATGTCGTGGCACTGGCGAAGGGGGATGTGACCTTCCAGGCCGTTAATGACAGCGAATATCACTACGAGGAGACGACCCGGAAGAAATCCTTTGGTCGTAAAGAGACCCACATTCAGGAATCGCTGGCCGAAACCGTTGTGGGGGCGGATGTGACCGCGGGCGGCAAAATCATCGTGAAGGCTCAGAAGTACGATGATGTGCAGATGGCGGGTGGTGACAGTGACATCACGCTGATTGGCGCCAATTTCAAAGCTGAAGAGGGTATTGAAGCTTCAGCAGATGGCAGTGTCGGCGTATATGCCCAGCAATACCGTACCTTTAGCCGCGATGAAAAAATCAAAAAAGGCTTTGGCGGTCTGTCGGGCTCTCATAAATCTGAAATCGATTCCGCAACCCTGCTCAATGCCAGCGGCATGTCGAGCAGCGACACTATCGACATCACCTCGGGGAAAAATATCGCCCTGATCGCCAGTGAGATTGAGGCTGGCGGCGACATTAATGCCAGCGCGGTTGAAGAGGTGATCATCGCCGCCGGGCAGGAAAGCCGGCAGCGCGAGACCTTTGAACAGGAATATGGTGCTTTCAGAGGCGGGGATCTGTTTTCGGTGGATTCAGCGCGTCAGGGGGAAACCCACAACACCGCCAAAGGCAGTGCCCTGGCATCGGGTGGGACGGTGAATGTCAAAGGCGGCAGCGTGACCGTGATTGGATCCGACATTACCGCAGAAGCCGATGCCAATTTCACCGCTGACACGGGCAGTGTGGCTGTGCTGGCGGCGGAAGAAACGCACACCACCTGGTCGTCTACGGAATCACTGTCGGTCAACGTGGAAGATGCCCTGAAATCTGTGGTGAATCCTTATGAATCGGTGAATTTTGATGACGGTCAGGCCAAGCTGACACTGGCAAAAGCCGACTACGAAAAATCGGACAGCAAGACCGACGCGACCACCCATCGTGGCGCGTCCATCATTGGCAATGGCACGGTGCTGATGAATGCTGCCGAGGACATTGTGATTGAAGGCTCTGATGTCCTCGCCGACGCCGATGAAGACGGCCACGGCAACATCGGACTGACCGCTGCGAACGATGTGCTGATCCGGGAAGTCACCGACACACAAACCACCCATTCGTCAAATACGAAAGGTGAAGCCGAGCTGAGCCTGGTGGTGCAGCATCAGGCGGTTGAGACAGGAAAAGCAGCCATTGCGCTGAAAGAATCGGCCGACAAACTGAAGCAGGCAAATAAAGATTATCGGCAATACAAGAAGCAGCTGGATAACCTTGAAGACACGCTGTCATCGCTGGAGCAGGCACTGGCAAACCAAGCGCCGGGTGTCAACGTAGCCGATGTTGATGAGCTGAAAGGCATCATCCGTGATGTCAAACGTGATGAGCAATTTTACCTTTCAACGATCGCACTCGCGACGGCAGATGTGGCTTCGAAAACCACCTTATTGATGAAGCAAGGTGCGGCTGCTGCGCAAAGTACCAGCACACTTGGCTTCGACGCAGGTCTTCATCTGGACATGTCAGTCACGCAGACCGACAGCCAAAGTACCAGCACGACCGCACGAGGCTCGTCGCTCTCGGGTCAAAACATTGTTGTAAAATCCGGCACGCAGACCGATCAGCAGGTTCTGGTGCAGGGCAGTGTTCTCAGGGCCAAAGAAGAAGTGGTCTTGGATGGCGGCACCGTAAATGTGGTTGCTGCGCAGCAAACGCAATCCGGTCAGTCTTCCACTGAAAGCGGCACCATCAACGCATCGATGACGGTCCACGGCAGCAGCACGGGCGGCAGCCTGAATGCCAGCATGAACCTGTCGGAGCAGCGCAGCCAGTCGACGACTTATGTGAACAGCGGGGTGTCGGGGAATCAGATCACCATTAATTCCCGTGGTGATACCCATATTCAAGGTGCCAATGTTGAGGCGGAAGAAGCCCTGAATCTGGACATTGGCGGCGATTTGAATGTGGCTTCGGTGCAGAACCGCCACAGTGCCAGCAATCAGGGCATGGGGATCAGCGGTGGCGCAAGCCTGAATGGGGGCGGGGACGCAACCGGGGCGAATGGCGGCCTGAACGCCAGCAATGGCCACTCGATCACTTCAGAAACGCTGCTGACAACACTCACCTCCGGCGGTACGGCGGACATCAACGTCGGCGGGAACACCGATATCACCGGCGCGGTGATCGCCACCGTCGATGAAAACGGCAACGACCTCAACAATCTGACGCTCAACACCGGCAGCCTGAGTTACAGCGATCTCAACAACACCGACTACCGTCAGGACATGTCCGGGGGCATCACGTCCAGCACAGGCGTGAACGCAGGTGACATTGACTCGACTTACAACAGCACCACACTGCAATACCAAAACACTTCGTCTTACAGCAAAGACAAAACGCTCGCGACCCTGGGGCAGGGTGAGATCAGCATTGCAGACGACAGCGATCTCACCGCCCTGAATCGCGACACCCAAAACACCAACCGGGATCTGTTCGACGTCGACCGCCAGCAAGGCAACGTGGATGTCACCCTCGACCACCGCCTGCTGACGGAAGAAGGCCGCAATAACATTGCCGAGGATGTGAAGACCGTACAAGAGGGGATAGGAAGTGTCGCAAATTCAGTTGGTTTGAGTGATGTCACTCAATACTTGTACGATATTGATGACCCGTTTATTTCTGCTTTGATGCAGGATAATGCAGAGGAAACTTTAGACACGTTAATCGAGCAAGGTGTTGATCCTAAAGTTGCGAAAGCACTGCTCACGAATCCTGATTTTTATCATACGGTTGGTTCAATTTTAACGAACGGAGAGCTCGTTGAAACCGGGATTGATTTGAATCGTCAACAGAGTCGTCCTCAGCTTGATGAGAATGGCGAAATAAACTTGTTTATCACAGGGAACAGTGAGCGGACCTCATTCCAAAAAGTTCTTTTAGGTTTTGATGAAGCGCAAGATTTTGTTGCAGATTTGCCTGTAGAGCAAGCCGAAGCGGCAATGCTGGCGCTGGGCCTGCTAACGGGCGGGGTTGTGAAGACAGCCATTGATATTGCAAAGGATGCAGTCGTCGATACAGCGATTGGGGATGAAATCCGAGAGTTTCAGCAGGATGTAGCCAAGGAGGTCGCCTCAAAAGCGAATAATCAAGATACAAAATCCCATCAAATATTGCTGGATTATGAGAAAGGAGAAGGCTTCTCAACGTCATTACAAGAAGGAGCTGAGTTTGGTCTTTCGGTCATGGGGATTGGCGTAGGGCTGGGGGTTGCAGGGAAAGCGGGGCTTGAAGATAAGGGTGACACACCAGATTTGGTGCATTCTGGTAAGCAGGAGGTTGATGGTCAGGGTGGTGCAGCGGCGCTGGATGATGGTAGGGTGCTGGGTGAAGGTGCTGTACGAAATGATAGGCAAGGAGAAGAAACCTACTCTACTTATGGATATAGTGGGGGCAATCCGTCTATAGTTAATGATGTTTATAGTCCAAACGCAGTCTCCGAAAGATCTATCGTGAATAGGAATACTTATGGATATCAAGAATCAGGACCTTATCCAGGAAGTTTTAAACGACCAGAAGTTGATAATGATAAATTACAAAATATTGTAAACCAAATGTACAAAGGAGATAGGTCACCTACAGGTACATTGGGGACTGGAAGTACAGCTGATGCAGCAAGGTATGAGTTCGGAACTGGTGAGTTGTTCAAAGGAACGGATCACTTAAACAATAAGGTTCCACAGCTTATTAATGCATTAAACTCTTGGATGAAAAAAAACAAAAATTCGTCTGAAAGTGATATACATGCTGCAAAAGAAATGATTAAAGATCTTGAAAAATCAAAGAAAGGAAAACTAAATGATTAGTGGGGAAGATAATTTCTATAATTACTTAATTAGTTTGTTTCCAACATTCAAACAGTATTGGTCGTCTGATGATAATTATAATTTAAAAGAAGATGGGAGTTTTGATTTGTCTGGGCTATGTGCAGAGTTTTCACAGTATTATATTGATGACTTTCAGCTTTTAGGTGAGGATGAAAAGAAAATTTTTTTTGATATGGTAGAGTCTGTATTGGCTAGTGATGATGTTATCGAATATGAATGCTCCATTGTTATGGCGAATTGTTTAAAATCGTGTTTTATAGAAAACATTTCTCAGACTGAAGCTGGTGAAAATAGTAAAGAATTAATGGGTAAGTTGACACGAGATGTTTTTAATCAATGGCATAATTATCCATAGTATTTTGAGGTTTCCTGAATTTAGTCTTGAACTTGAGTGTCAAATTAATGTTCGGGTGTATACTAAATGATTTGAAAATCAGGCTGGAGGGTAAATATGAATAATCCAATTGAAGAACAACGCAAATTGATCGAGCAGCTTTACCTAGTGGTTCTGTAAGGACTTTTGACCATTAATCCCCAAAGCAATTAATCTCACTCACAACCTTAATCTCTGGCAGCCTGACGGCCCGTGTCGGTATGAATGCCGGTGGAGTTGATGCTACAAATGACACCACCAACCGGCTCTGTTCGACGTCGACCGCCTGCTGACGGAAGATTCAGGATTGAATTGACCGGTAATTCAATTGAAAAGGGGGTAATGAAATACCACCTGGATGATGTAAACCTAAAATTTACTTTAGGTCATGGAGTGATTACTGGAGACGCAACTTTTTCTTCTGAGTCTAAGTTTAAAGGAGATTTTTATGCTGCTCTACTGGAAGAAATGAAGAAGCAAGGTGTGTTGGAAAAATAATGATCAAGATGCAATTCAAGTAAATATCAGAATTCAGTATCAAAGAAACTTTAACCATAGTGGTAAGACGTTGAAGAAACCTACTGCATCCCACGAAGTTATTGTACAACGAGATAATAAACGATTAGCTAGTTTCCTGGCACCTGGGTACACAACAAAATATTCTTATTTTGAAGATGCTTCAGTATCACTAGAAATTGCCAATTTCCAGTGGGGAGCGGAAGATGATCCAAGGGATGTTCAGATGATTTCCAAATTTATCATTGAAGACTTGAGTGAGCTTGGGGAGTGATTGTTTTGAGATGTTTATAAGATTTAGTTCACATTCTAGTAATAAATGCCATCCTTTTTTGGTGTATTTATCAGGATGATTGAAATAGGATTCCTAATCATGGGTTCCTATTTTAGGATTATTAATTGATGCTATTTAATCTTGCTTTGTGAAAGTTAATTAAATGATTTTTATTGAGGGTATAAATAATGAGTCGTATTGTTTTATTTGTGTTTTTAATATTCGTTTCGATTTTTTCTCATGCAAATAAAGTTAACATACCTGGGACATCAGTTGTGTTTGATGTACCAGATGATTTCAAGCCTTTAACACAAGAGGAGATCAATATTAAATGGGTAAGAAGAAACCCGCCTAAATGGGCTCTAGGGAATGAAAATGCGTCGACAACCATTGCATATGAATACAGGGGTAATGATATATCAAAAATAGAGATGCCAACTCTCATAAAGTACATGAAAGATAATATGAGTAGAGTCGTGCCTGGAGTTGAGTGGAAAAAATCAGAAGTGATTGATATTTCAGGGCAAAAATGGGTATCTAGAAATGACATCTTTTGCATTGGATACAGATATCCACAATATTATTTTGATTACAAGTTACAGAAATGGCATGGTTATTTTTAACTTTAATTCAACCAAAGCTGAGTTCATGAAATATGAAAAATTATTAAGGGAAAGTATCGAAACTATTCGGTTGTAAAGATAGAGCCTGATTGATTATTAATAATGAATCGAGGAGATTACAAGGACAGGCACTTCAGTGGCGGCTTTTTGACCGCCATTCCCCCCACAAACCTTAAAAACACCTAACCTCAGCCCGCAACACTCACCTCCGGCGGCACGGCGAACATCAACGTCGGCGGGAACACCGACTACCGTCAGGACATGTCCGGGGGTATCACGTTCAGTGCTTTGCAAGGACAGGCACTTCAGTGACAGGCTCTGCGGCCTGCCAGCAAGTGAACCAAACCAATCTGCTGGATCACATTCGGGTAGTGCTGAATGATCCGTCCGGTGAGGAGCGTCAGGAACAGCAAGAGCATCTCGACTTAGCGTTCAACGTATTGGCAGATTTTACGCCCGGTGTGGGCGATGCCAAAGGGTTCGCAGAAGCAGAGACGAAGCTGGACTACTTGCTTGCAACGACAGGAGTTTTTCCTGTCGTTGGCGATTTGGTGAAAATGGCAGCCGATGCATTGAAGGCAGGTAAAGTCGACGAAGCAAAGGAACTCCTGAGTAAAGCGCAGGAACACCTGCAGCTTTTGATGATTTGCCCTCATCGAATCAACTGGCTTTCACGGAGAAAGGATCGCCACATCCCCCTGAACTGCCACATTCGGGTAAGCAGGATGGGGATACTGTTGCACCTCATGAAAAGCCATCAACACCGGAAGCTGAGAGTACGCTGGCGAAGCAGGAAACTGAAGGTCAGGGTAGTGACGTTGGGGGTGATGATGGTAGGATGCAGGGTGAGGGTGTTGCCCCAAATAGAACAGCCACGCAGGCTGATGTTGCGGATCATTTTCAACAGAACCGTAAGTTCTGGACACAAGACCCTATCCAATACAACGGCAACAAGGTTTACCAGCGAAATGACTTGATTGACCCTACCAAGGTCGATCCGAAAACTGGTAAAACCAATTTGGAGCTCATGCAGGCTGGTCGCGCTCCTCTCGGTCCTGATGGGAAGCCCGTGAATCTGCATCACCTGACGCAAAAACAGGATGGTGCTATCGCTGAGGTTACGCAGACATTACACAAGGATAATCACGCGACGCTGCACATGCCCAACACCGTTCCATCTGGCATTGATAGAACACAATTCAACAAATGGCGCAGAGACTATTGGAAGAATCGTGCCAATGATTTTTAGGGGCTTTGAATGACAATTTTGCTTCAAGATGTGATCGACGAAATCAATGTGATTGATGACCCAAAAGGGCGCAAGCAGCCTTTGCCAAACGACGCCCTCATAGCAAAGTATGAGGATGCTATCGGCTTCACTTTCCCTGAGGAATACAAGGTACTTTTGAAAACGGTGAGCAACGCGTTTGTCGGCTATATCTCTCCCTTCACATTGAACGAAGGGCTTCTAGAAGAGTATGGTGATCTTCGGATCGGTGTTTATGAAGCTCGAAAAATTGGTGTGCCGCAAGATTGGCTTCCAATATGTGAGGACAATGGCGACTACTATTGTATTGCCCCAGACGGTAGCGTCCGATTTTGGGACCACAACGGTTCATCATCTGAATCTTGGCCTTCTTTAGCGGTCTGGGCCAAAGAGGTTTGGATAGAGGAGGGTTGAACTTGTTTGGTAAAGATATGATCGTTATTTAAATGATGATGGTACATTAAATGAGTGGGGGCAAAAGACTCTTGAAACTCAAGAAGGTAGAGCTACATATATTGGTTTGGAAAAGTATGATTCAGGTAAAGAAGCTCGAGATGCACTTCAAATAAAAGGTCCAGATAACGTTGATCCTTTAGATCCAGAAGATAGCTCTTGGAGTGATGCTAGAATTCGTAGTGAATTCGATACTTTGCAATTATTCGAGAATGGTATACCTCAGGTACGCATACCTGGAAGACTAGGTGATACATCAAGTACTCCTGAACCAATAACAGAAGCATACCCTGAATTTGGACAAGGTGGTGCTGTCCAATTGCATGCTGGTGGTAAAGTGCTAAAGTATGACAATTCGGAAGTTTTGCCAGAGGAGTAAATATATGGCTGATGTTAGTGATAACTCTTATAGTAAAGATCTAGATGACTTGGAGGATTTTATAAAAAGAGTTGTATTACATGAAAGTGTAAAAAATGAACTGATGTCTATCATAAGTGATGCTAGGGTTCGCCAAACAGTTCCTATTAGGGGAATTCATCAAAAAATAATGGCTTATAGAAAGAAATATGGTTCATATATTCCATTTACAGAGGCTGAAAAAAAAATGATTGAAAAATTATTATGTGTTTGGAGTTAATATGATCTGTTTATAGCACGACGAAAAAATGGTTATTTGGGACCTGATGGCGGTTTTGTACTGCCAAAATCTGAATTTGATAGGGTGCTATCTGAGTCTAAAAGTGATCTGAGAATTGTAGAGAAAAACTCGGCTTAGATATGGGTTACCTTGGTGATAGCGACACAATGGCTGTATTTATTAAACCGGAAGAGATGAAAAACATTCGTATGCCATCAGGGAATGAAGGAGGGGCTAACGGTCAATGGGTTCATGGCGGTTATACTAGTGGTGGTGTTCCAGAAGCAGTTATGGATTTTTCCCATAAGCCACCAGTTGAATAAATTAATTTTAAATAATAAAGAAAATTAATATGAGTAAGTTCTATGATATAAATCAATTTGAGTATCCGCCTTCACCTACATCTAGTGATGAAGAATATTTTGGATCGGGATGGAGTGTAAGAAAACAAGGCGATAAGTTTTATTTTAGTTACATATCTGGCCAGCTTCAGGGGCATAGCGATGAAGTAGAAATATTAGAAGATGATTTCTACTGCATTAAGTGTAGCAGTATGAGCTTTGATGAGATTTGTCGAAAGTTAGATGTGCACTGAGTGTTAGAGGCTGTTAATAATTCTTTGCCGCGTAAGTCACAGATCCACATATTGATCGACCCTGTTCGGGAAGTGGAGGCTCACCTGGGATAACGTCAAATTCCAGTTCTGTACCGGGTGCGTCCACTTCTCGGAGGCCTTCAACATTCCCGTATCCCTCAAAACCTAAATCCAGCTCACCACTCTTGTAAACCTCACCTCCGGCGGCAAGGCTGAGATCAAAGTTGCGGGTAACACCGATATTACCGGCGCGCTCATTGCTACCGCCGACGAAGCCGGCAAGGATCTCGGCAACCTGACGCTCAACACCGGCAGCCTGAGCTTCAGCGATCTCAACAACACCGACTACCGTCAGGACCAGTCGGCAGGGCTCACCACCAGTGTCGGCGTGCAGCAAGGGGGGATCGATTCCACCTATAACAGCAGCAACCTGCAGTACACCAACACCTCCTCTTACAGCAAAGACAAGACCCTCGCAACCTTGGGGCAGGGCGAGATCACCCTGAGCGATGACAGCGACCTCACGGCGCTGAACCGCGATACCAGCACGACCAGTCGGGATCTGTTCGAAGTCGACCGCCAGCAGGGCAATGTGGATGTCACCCTCGACCACCGCCTGCTGACGGAAGAAGGCCGCAATAATATTGCCGAGGATGTGAAGCGGAATGGCATCTTTGTCGATGCCGTCATGGATGTGGCACAGAAAGAAAGCATCGGTCTGCTGGGTGATGCCGAAAACGGCGTAGAGAATTTCTTTGCCCATCAGGACAACAAACAGAAATTCTTCACCGCCACCAAAAACTTTGTCACCGGGCCAGAGAATGCGGCACTGGTCGCTGTGCTGAACGACAGCCACGCTACCCCGGCGCAAAAGCAGGCCGCCTACGGCGCGTTGTCGGGATACATCTCAGATGAACTGGGCATCACCCCGGCAGAAGCCCTGCTGGCCGTGGTTGAAACCTATGGCGACCAAGCCACCAGAGGGGCTTACGCCAACGGTACCCTGTACATCAACGACAGTGAACACTATCGCCTTGAAGATGCGGTTAACACAGTCGGCCATGAAACCCAGCACCATATAGACGCGCAGCGCGGGCATCAGGGTGACGGTGAGATTTACGAGCAGAACCGCGAGCAGTATGCCGAAGTGATGGGAGAAGCCACAGAAGATTACCTGAGCTTCAACTACAGCAATGCCGGTCATGGCGAGTTTGGCGGCTGGAATACCCAGAACGGCACTCAGAGCAGCGAGCTGATTTCGCAAAACCAAAGCCGTTTTGACCACGACAGGCAAAGCGGGCAGATGGATTTCCGCTTGCCGAATGAAAAAGAGCAGCATGCCCTGAACAAACTGGCCGGGGATGACCCAGCGAAACAACGGGAACTGCTGAGCGCCGCCTGCGCGATGATCAAGTGTTCGGCAGAGTTTGCTTTTGGGAGTGATGAGCGGGCTTACTATCAGGCACTGGAAGCGGAGGGAGCCCAGAACACTGATGCCCAAACGGTTCTGAAAAACTACCACGAGAGCTATGTGCAGCAGGGAAACAGTTACCCGGTTGCAGAGACGGTTGTCATCAAAGACCAGTTTGGTTATGGGGCAATTGATCGACTGAGCGATTCAGAAACGCTGGCGATGAACAATTATATTGCGTCAATTGCGGAAAACCTGAATCTGTCTGAAGCACAGGCCGCAACTCTGGTCGCCTCACTGGGCCTAGTCGTGGGAGTGTCATCAGGAAAAATCAGCGTAGGCAAGTTGAAGTGGCCCGGCAAGCCGGGGACAAAACCACAGACAGAGACTCATGTTCAGGGTAGTGTCGGGGCGCTGGATGATGGTCGGATTGTTAACGAGGCTTTGGCTCCGAGTCGAATAAAGTTAATAGAAAAACTTGTTATAGATGGAACAAAAATTACTCCAGAGAATGTTGTCGAAATCCGTAATGTGAATAACAGGACAGGCACCTTAAGTACCTCAAGCAAAAAACACCTCTATCATTTTCATTAATTTCAGACCGAATTCTCGTCTTCATCATTTGCATCTTTCCCAG
>NZ_JAUORR010000044.1:0-21784 GCF_030547945.1 Photobacterium sp. 1_MG-2023
GTACAACGGCAACTCAATGCCGATCCTGTATTCAATAATTGGGAAGTTCAATATCAGACATGTAGTCGTATTTATAATAAAATAATCAAAAAGGAATCGGAAATTTTAGAGTGGGAGGTCGACTATTGGGGGCGATGTGGGAAATGGGGTTTGCCTGTATTGGTACTTTTTATCTCTACATTTGTTCCATTTTTCCCACTATATTGGTTGGCAGGAGATCAAGACGGTATATATGAAATCATGTTTATGGGTTTCTTTGTGCTTTCACTCCCAATCATAATCATGGTACTTGGCGCCGAATGGTTCCCAACACGCTACTACCAGAAAATCACGGCATCAGGGTTCTATTCCTATGGCGTAAAGCTTGGCAGTGAACGACGTCAGAAGATGGCGAAGTATTGCGTAATAGGTGGATTAGTGATCGCAGTGATTCTACTATTTGTCGCCGGTCCAATGGTGTTTATTGGTGCAGGGGCTGCTTCACTTTCATTCTTTAAACTGGGTGCGCTTCCTGAGAAAAAACCAGAAGAAAGTTCATGGCCCTGGTTAGGTGTGTACTGTCTCGTAAAAGAATATAAGCCGTTCTTGTACGATAAGTATAAGGTTTGTACACATGGAGATAACTATCTGATTTTAACTAAAGCACAAATTGAAGAAGTGAAAAACATTATCGCTAAATTTGGACAGCATGAGTTAGAAGTGATAAATCGATTCGAAGATAAATTCTTTGACCGTTGGTATGATCACCAAAATACAATGCCATACATTCGTGGGAATAAATCTGAGTAAAACTATCAAGTGCGAGATATGAATTAAAAATTATTGCTAAACCTGAAAAGTAGAAAGTTAAATCGTAATATTATCGTATGAGGAAAAGGTAGGTTTAATCTTACTTTTTTATTCACGTATTAACAATATGGTTCAATCATTCGCCATAATATCACTAGAGTGTATTTATTACAGTTAGGGGTAATCAAATAGAGATATGAGCAGTCAGATTGTGAGTGAGTTGGATGGATAATTATAAAACTGCTTTATACAATTACAAAAAAGTTAGAAAAATAATTGATGATAATTCAGAATTTGATGATTATAGAGATAAAGAAAAAGAATGCATGAAGATTTATGCTGAAATCGTTAAGCGTGAACCTGCAATCATGGAGTGGGAGGTTGACTATTGGGGAAGATTTGGTAAGTGGGGTATGCCTACTTTCTGGTGTTTTATGATTATATTTTTACCATTGTTTTTTATATGGACATTGATAGGAAACTTATCTGATAATTATCCTTATTTTATTTTTGGAACATTAACTGTATTATTACCACTTGTAATGCTTATTCTTGGAGCAGAATGGTTTCCAGTCAGATACTACCAGAAAATCACTGCAACCGGCTTTTACTCCTATGGCGTGAAAACAGGCAGTGAACGCCGGAAAAAAATGGCGCAATACTGTATGATCGGTGGATTTGTGATTGCTTTCATTTTGTTATTTGTTGCCGGACCTATGGTTTTTGCTGGCGCCGGTGCAGCCTCGCTCTCATTTTTAAAGTTAGGATCAATTCCAGAGCCAGAGCCCGAAGAAAGTGCGTGGCCTTGGTTGGGAATTTATAGCCTTATTGTTAAGAAACCGTTCTTATATGATCAGTATAAAGTACAAACACATGGCAAGAGTGAATTAATATTAAATGCTGACCAGTTAGAAACGGTTATCGGCATGATTCGGGATTATGATTATCACGACCTGAAGATCTTATCTAAAACTGACGCTTTCTATTATAATCATTGGTCTGAAGTGCAGGATAAAATGCCGTTTGATGATATGACTCCTTAAATGTATGAAATTTCAGGTGGACTTCCTGTCCACCTGTTTTGATATATGGCTTAGAATTTAGCCGTTGATTCATTGTGCTTGCCGGATGCTTCTCCGTCAGGCTGGGTTGTGTCCATCTTAGATTCCTGAGACGTTTCCTCATCTTCATTGCTGGCTTCCACCAGGCTGACTAAATAAACTCCTTTTTCATCGCCTGCTTCGGTATCAATGCTTAAGCGATAGCCTTCCGGAATTTCTTCATCTTTGATGAGGATTGCGGCTTCCAGGGTTTCAAGCACTTGAACCTGATATTCTTCGAGTCCAGAAACTCTCATTCGGTTCGTCAAACCATAAATGAGGAAGCCGACACTGGCAATCGGACCGGGATAAGCCTGAAGCATCTGTACAAATGACATACCTTCGTATCGGTTATAAACAATCTCGTTCGGACCAAAAAGAATAAATAAGACACCAATAATCGCGATGCCAAGGCCGATAAACTCTATTGCGCTAGTCCCGGTTGTATCTGGCTCTTCGGGTAATGTTATTTTGACTTTTGATGGTAAGTCTTGAAACGTAATTTGACTGGGTATGCTCATGATATTCACCTTTGACGTGTTTTATTTTAATGACAGGGATTTTTCCCGACTGTTGTTTTGGCGAAATACTCTAATTTAGGATGTTTTGCATCACAATATGAGTTCATATCATTTGTCGCATTAAATAAATTCTTTGAAGCGATACCCAAAAATAGTGATGTGATCGACATGACTACCCGCAATGAATGTCGATTGTGATTCAGTGAGGGCTAAATTAGGCAGGAAATAAAAAAGCCACTTCTGCGAATGGAAGTGGCTTTGGATGATTAATTCAATCGTTAGAAATGAAACGCGATTTTGGCTTCAATAGTACGTTCGGCACCAAACCAGCAGTTATTCTGATCAAAACAGGTGTAGTATGTTTCATCAAATAGATTGGAAGCACTCAAAGTAGCCGTCATCCGGTCCAGACTGGCGTCCAGTTCGCCGAATTGATAACGGGCGGACAGATCGAACAATGTATAGTCGGGGACTTTTCCTGAGTTTTGCGCGTCTAACTCGCTTTCACCCACATAGCGTACGCCTGCCCCCAGTGTTGTGCCGCTTAGCATGCCCTGATCGATATAGTAATTTGTCCACAGAGAAGCCATCTGTTCGGGCACCCAGACCGGGGTATTACCTTTTAAGCCGGAATGATCCTTGGTGATTTCAGCATCGGTGAACGTGTAATTGAACACGAGATCAAAGTTGCTGGTGAATAACCACAGACTCTCAAATTCCAATCCTTGGGTTTGTATTTCACCGGTTTGAATTTTATCGTAGGCGCTGCCATTGGGATCGCGGGTCACGACATTTTGTTTGGTGAGCCTGTATGCCGCCAGACTAGCCGTTTGCGTCCCGTCCTCCGACTGATATTTCACCCCCGCTTCCCATTGCTGGCCTTCTGAAGGATCGAAGACTTTTCCAAAACGATCCTGCCCGGCGACAGGCTCAAAACTTTCTGAATAGCTGACATAAGGTGAAAAGCCATTCCCCAGGTGATACAGCGCCCCGATACGACCCGTGAAGTGTTTTTTATCAATATCACCGGATTTAACCCCATCTGTTTTCTGGTCCAGGGTGTAGTGGTCATAACGCCCCCCGGCGATCATGACCAGTTGGTTCCAGCGGATCTGATCTTGCAGGTACACACCAAGTTGCGAAGTCTGAATATCGTGCGTCTTATTGTATTTCAAGTTGAGATTATTCGGGTCAATCTGATGGTTGTCCGGGTTGTAAAGATCAAGACTTGGAGCGCTGAAATCCAGCGTATCCTGATAGCGGACAGAAGAATCCATTTGCTGATAATCCAGCCCGATCAGCAAATTGTGCTCAACACTTCCCCATTGGTGTTTGCCGGAGAGCTGATTATCCAGAGTCAGAAATTTCAGCGCTTCGTTAGTCTGATAGGCGTTTCGGGACAGTGTTCTGTGATCAGCAGCCAGTGCGCCATTGTAGGTATTGGTTTGATGCAAGCTGGCATCGCTGTAACGCAGGTTATGCAGGATCGACCAGTCTTCATTGAAGTCGTGCAGGATCTTATAGCCAGCCATCAGGACTTCGCGGTCAAATTCATTCCAGTTGGCGTCACCGGTGAAGGTGTCTGGTGACAGCGGGCCTTCGGGATTTGGCAGGACCGTGCCTTGGGCGGGCAGTGTCGTATAAATTCCGGCGCTCGGATCCTTCTGATAGTAAAGATTGACATTCACCAGCGTGGCATCGCTTGCCTGCCAGTCAAAAGAAGGTGCGATCAGGTATCGCTCATCTTCTGCAGTGTTGGCCTGACTATCACGCTGACGAGCCAGCGCCAGAATACGGTAGTTCACATCACTGTTACCGAATTGACCTGTGGTATCGAGGTTGGCTTCTTTCAGGTTGCGGGTTCCGGTGCTGATCTCCACGGTGGTCTGTGCTTCTTTTTGCGGCGATTTAGCGATCAGATTGACCATGCCGCCCGGTGGGATATTACCGTACAGCACGGATGTCGGGCCTTTAAAGACTTCCACTTGTTGCACAGCAAAATCGTCGACCTGGGCCTGTAAGTTCCAGCCACTCAGGTAGGGCAATTGCAAGCCGTCGTAGAAGTTCTGATAGTTGATAAATCCGCGGATATTGAACAAATCCAGGCGGGTGACGGCACCGCCGCGCAATTCTGTATTCACGCCGGAAACATACCGCAATGCTTCACTGACCGAATTCGTACCACGCAGGTCCAGTGTTTCCCGGTCGACCACCGAAATGGCCTGTGGGGTTTCTTCTGGTGACAGAGCGGTTTTGGTGGCGGTATTCCGGTAGGTTTCACCCAGAACCGTGATGGTTTCGACTTCAGGTGTCTCGCTGGTTTGAGCAAGGGTGGCGCCACTGAAGGTGGCTGCGATAGCGATGGCAAGGCCCGACAGGGCATATCTGCGTTGCATGATTGAAAACCTCGACTGCAATATTCTCAAGCCACAAGTCGTGGCTCGAAATTTTTGTGAATGCTAATTGTTATCAATTGCATTTTAAGGATTTCAAATCGGGATAATTAACAATTTGGTGCATTCTGCTGCTGAGGTGGGCATGTATCGCCACGTTGAATGACACGCTGTTTTTCTCTTGAGTCACTCATTGCGATCGTGCATTTGTATCTCAGTGACATGGCTCAGATGGCGTGATGGATGGCTGTTGGTTTTTTCGATCTGGCTTTGTAAGAAATCAATCCATCGCCGGACTTTCTCGGAAATGTGGCGGGTATTGGGATAGAGCGCGAAGATCCCTTGTCTGGGAAAACGGTGCTCCGGCAGTAACTGGGTTAAACTTCCGTTGGCAATATCTTCCTGCACCAGCCAGGCAGGTAATAACGCAACTCCTGCACCGCAACGGGCAAATGCCAGCAATGAAGCTGCGCTGTCTGCCATGAGCATGGGAGGAGCGTCCGCCTTGAACAGAACGTTGTCTCCTTTGGGCGTGAGAACCTGCCAGTCTAAGGGGGTGTTAAGGCGGCTATGGGCGATCCAGCGCGCGCTTTGCAACTGCTTCAGGTCAGCGATGGTATTGCCATGATGCATCTTTAAATAATCTTTTGAAGCGACAGGTAAAATATCGAAAGTATCGATCAGCTTCGCATGATGAGTGGAGTCCGTCAGTTGACCGAGACGGATTGCCACATCAAAACGCCCGGAAATCAGATCATCATTCCGGGATGAAGCAACGTGTTGGATGCGGAGTTGCGGATGCAGAGCAGCAAATGCCGAGAGCACGGGAACCACGACTCTTGCCCCATATTCCGGCGTTGTTGTGATCCGCAATATACCGCTCAGACCGGTGTGATCGCTGCGGACATCGTCCAGGATGTTTTCGGCATCCTGCAACAGTTTCAGACAGCGCAGATAAAAGCGCTCGCCAGCGTCGGTGACGGCTACTTGCCGGGTTGTGCGGGTGAGCACGGATACGCCCAATGTCTCCTCAAGTTGCTTGATATGAAAACTCACGGCCGCTTTGGTCAGCCCCAGTGTATTTGCTGCACCGGTAAAACTGCCAGCTTCTACAACCGCAACAAATATTTCCAGTCGTTGCATATTCAGCATGGATCTTCCTGATGAATTTGGATGATTGTCAAAATTATTTTGACAGTGTAACTGCGAAACGTCTGTTTATCTTTATTTTTCTAACTTTAAACTACGCTCATTGGGTTGTTTTTTGAGAAAACTATGAGTTATCGGGTGTGTGTCGCCAGTGTCTATCTGCTGGCTTTTTTCATCGATCTGGTCAACATGTTTATTGCGAATGTCGCCTATCCTGCCATTGGCCAGCAGTTGCAAGCGACGGTTAGTCAGCTGGCGTGGGTGAGTAATGGTTATATTCTGGGATTAACTCTGGTGATTCCCCTGAGTCGTTGGCTGGCAACACGAATGGGTCTAAAGCGCCTGTTTATCCTCTCATTGCTGATTTTCATCATCGGTATCTGCGGTGTGGCCAGTGCTGCCCAGATCGAGACTCTGATTGCATGGCGTGTGGTGCAGGGATTGGGAGGGGGACTGCTGATCCCTGTGGGGCAGACGATGACCTATGCCCTTTATCAAAGCCATGAAAGGGCAAGACTATCTTCTGTTGTGATGCTTGTCGCCTTAATTGCACCTGCGCTTTCTCCGACAATCGGTGGCGTGCTGGTGGATACCGTCAGTTGGCGATGGGTCTTTTTAGTCAGTTTGCCTCTGGCGTTTGTTGCATTGCTCCTTGCCGTTTTCTGGCTGAAAAGTGACGGGCGTCTTCCGCGTTCCAGCCAGTTGGATATCAGCGGTCTGATTTCGGGCTGTTTGGCACTGACATTGATACTTCTGGGCTTGACTGCCATGAGTGAATCCGATCATCAGAACCTGGGAACTATATGCCTGCTTTCAGGGGCTGTAATGATGGGGTGGTATGTTCGTAATTCGCTCCGTAAAACGCAGCCTTTGCTCAATCTGCGCTTGATCCAGGAGCCGATGTTGCAGACTTCGATGCTGATTTATCAGCTTGTTCCTGGCATTTTTACCGGGGTCAGCCTGATTGCGATGCTGTATTTTCAGGGGCAACTGGGGATGCACGCCACCGTAGTGGGCGCGATGATGCTCCCCTGGGCGATCGCCTCATGTACCGCGATCGCCATCACGGGTAAAAAGTTCAATGATGTCGGGCCACGTCCGCTGTTTATCTCAGGTGCTCTGGTGCAAGGTCTCGGTATAGGATTGCTCCCGCTGATTGGCAGTGCCAATGACGTGATTCTGGGGATTGCCGCGTATGCACTGATGGGGTTCGGGAGCAGCCTGTGCAGCAGCACCGCTCAGAGTCTGGCGTTTCTTCAGATCAAAGATACCGAGCTGGCAGATGCAAGCGCAATATGGAATATCAACCGTCAGCTCAGTTTTTGTATTGGCGTGACCATCATCAGCTTACTACTGAACGTGTTGCTCAATATGTCAGGTGTTCAGCAAACGCAGGCGTACCATCTGTGTTTTGTGCTTGCAGCCGTCAGTGCTGTGATCCCCGTTATGCTCTGCCGACGCATCGCAAATCGCAGCGTTATTCTCACCCTGAATCAGGAGAAAAGATGAATCGTTACTTTTATGAAGTTATAGCGGCTCACGAGCTTATTGGTCGTTGGCTAAGTGATGTCAACTGCCCTATTGAGGTATGTGATAATTTGTTGGCACGCTTCAGCCCGGCTTATTCCATGATGACGCCAGGCGGGGAGTTCCTTGATAACACGTTGCTAACTTCGTTTTTCCGAACCCAATGCGGCGCCAAACCAGGACTGAAGATAGAAATCGACAACCTTCAGTTGGTTGCCGAGCATGCCACAGGGGCGACCGTAACTTATCAGGAGCGGCAGCAAATGCCGGATCAGGAGGCAACGTGGCGCTTTTCAACTGTAGTGTTTGAATTGGAGGCGGAAAATCAGGTGATCTGGCGTCATCTGCATGAGACAGCACTTCCATGAGGTGTATGCTCATTGAAATTAATGTCTGAAAATCTGCCAGGTGTCCGGGAATGGATATTCAGCTGCATCACAGCAAACACATGCGCCGCCCTCAGCATGTTTCAATCGGAAGCCAGTAAGTCATCTGATGTGCCGGGTTATCGGGATCAAACTGGGGCGGATATATTTCCAGTTCAAAACCATCCACGCCCCGGTAACTGGATTCAGGCAGCCAGGCTGCGATGAACCAGTGTAAAACCGTATCCAGTTGGTGAATCGGTCCGGAATAATGGATCACTGCATACAATTGCTCTGGGATGGCAAGGCGACGGAGTTCCGGGTTGCTTGGGGCTGTTGCGGGCAGATCCGGGGTGCAGACGCCAGCCCAGTAAGGTAATCCTCCGCGCTGGTGATGTCTTGTATCGGTGATGCCAATGCGGTTGATGGATCCTGTGTCAGGACAGGATTGGGCGAATTGCTGCCAGAGTGCAGGCACGGACTGGCCGTAATCCGGCTGTTCGGCAAACAGGCCCTGAATCATGCCAGTCATCCCGGTGATTTCAAATGCCGGACGCCGTTCAATCCGGATCTGTAACAACCGGTGGGGAAGCTCCGGTGCCATCGAAACGGGCCGGGTGGGCTGAAACGGTGTTCTCAGGCCGGTCAGTAACCCGCGTTTTTTGTAGGCACCGGGCGAGCAGCCAAACATTTGCCGGAAGGCACGAATAAAGCTGATTTCAGAATTGAAGCCGCAAGCCAGTGCAATATCCAGTACCCGGTCGTTGGACGAGAGCAAGCGTTCTGCGGCATGGCTGAGCTTCAGCTCGCGGACATACACTGCCAGTGTCAGGCCGGTTTCGTGATTGAATACCCGCTGCAGTTGCCAGCGTGACCAGCAGCTTTGTTCAGCCAGATCGACGACAGACAAAGGCTGATCCAAATGCGTGTGAATATAATCCAGAACGCGTTCAATCCGGGTGAATTGATAGGGTTTTTCTGTGTTTGCTGCGGTTTTCATGGCGACGGTTCAATGTCTGCAGTGTGTCCTTAACTGCGCTGAATCCTATCATTGAATGGATTTAACAGATAGGGAAGAATACCGCCGCCATGGTGACGTCAGGGTTGATGTTTGTGCAGGTATTGCGCTGCTTCAGGTTTTCCCATGTATTTAGCCAGCGTGCGTTGCGGCACCTGAGGCAGGTGGACCACAATCAGCCCGTCCAGGGCGTCGTTAAAATCTTTATCCAGATTAAAACTAATCAGTTTGCCATTCAGGTTCAGGTACTGCTTCAGCAGGATGGGGACGCTGGCTTGTCCGAGACGAATCAGTAATTTCGACAGCAGTTGCGTATTGGCCAGTGCCGACAGCATATCCGGGCGCCAGAGTGAACGGTTGTGTTGTCCGGGGGGGGTTTTGGCCCGTACCAGTTTGGCGGCGTCATGGTCGAAATGGTGTTCCTGTAAGGTCGAGATGATCAACTGCCTTGCCAGCGGGCTGTATTCACTGCTGATACTGACCGGACCAAACAGATGTGTGTAATGCGGATGACGGGAAACATAAGTCGCAATGCCTTTCCACAAGAGCTGGAGCGCATGCAGGTCGCGCTGGTAGGGCGCATCAATGACCGAACGTCCGAGCTCGATCGCATGACCAAACTGATGAATCAAGGATTCATCGTAGTGGAACAGCGAATTGGAATACAACCCGGTGACACCGCTGCTCGCCAGAATCTGATCGGTCAGGCCGAGCCGATAGGCGCCAACGAGTCTGTTTTCTTCCCGATCCCACACAAACAGATGTTGATAGTTGGCATCATAGTTGTCGAGGTCACAGGATTTGCCCGTCCCTTCATTCACCTGTCTGAAATTGGTTTCCCGGATTCGCCCGATTTCTTGGAGCAGATGCGGAATTGACGGTGCGTCGGTGCAGTACACATCAAACTGTTTGAAACGGATCAGGTGGCATTCATCATCCAGAAGCGACAGCTCGGTTTGCAGTAACCGGGGATCGGTGGGCGGATCAATCGGCTCTGCGTTGGTCAGGACTGGCGCGTGATGCGGCGCACCTGGTGCGAGCAGATAAGTGTTCAGCCGCAGGTAATCCAGTGTCTGCTGGTCGGTGGTCATGTGCGACAGCTCGCGAAAGGGAATCGGCTGTCCGATGGCGAGCCTGATGTGTTGCGCACGCTTGTTCAGAAGCTCCCGGCCAAGCAGCACGGTGCGCAATCTGGGATGAATTTTTCCGGCCCAGTAAAAAGGTTTGCTGTTTTGCCCCTGAATGAAAATTGGCAGTACATCGGCCTGACTTTTTCGGATCAGCCGGGAGACGGAACGATGCCAGGCACAATCCGTTAAGGTGCCTTCGGCGTCATAAGAAGAGACCTCGCCAGCCGGAAACAGCAGCAGGACACCGCCCTGTTTGAGATGATTCAGCGCCGCACGGGTCGCTTTCAGATTCGTCTTACCAGAAGGGCTGAACACATCGACATCAATGAATAATGGCGCCAGCTCTTTGATTCGCGCCAGAAAGCGGTTGGCCAGAATTTTCAGATCGGGCCGGACTTTTAAAATCAGCTCCGCCAGAATCACGCCGTCCGCAGCCCCGAGCGGGTGGTTAGCGATGATTACCAAGGGCCCCTTTTCCGGCAGATTCCCGACAGAGCCGGATGCGATGTGGGCGTCAATGCCGAGCACATCCAGCGTGTAGCGCAGAAATTCTGCTGTATCCAGATCAGCCGGCTGAGCACGATAATAAGCATCAAGCCGGGACAGACCGGTGAGCTGTTCGGCGAATCGCTCGAACAGCCGGAAAGGGGTGCGGGCAGGCAGTTGAAATGGGCTGGCTTCCATGTCACGACTCCTTACAGATATTCCGGATCAGCGATGGGTGGGTTTTTCTGCCGCAGGAAGCGGACCAATAAGGTGGCAGCACTGGCCCAAACCAGACATGCCATCCCGAACAGGGTGCCGCCATCGTCCCCGACGATCACGCCTTGTGCATTGAATTCGGGCATTGCGATTCCCAGCGGGGTGAAGAGGTGAAAAAAGATCGCGCCGCTGATGATGCCCAGCGACAGCAAGGCGCCCAAAGCGCTCCAGCGGGAGAACAATAAAACAGAAGCGATCAGTTCGGATATTCCGACACCGTATGCGCCGTAGGTGCCGAACCAGTCGAGCCCAGACCACGCGCCAAGCGTAGAGAAAATATGGACAGTTTCCGGGGAGCCTGAAAATTTGAACAACAGCGATTGCAGAAATATAAACGCAATCAGAGCGCGTAACAGGGTGTTCAACGACAGCCATGTTTTCATGATGATTTCCTTTCAGAAGATTAGTTCAGGACGGCAGGCCAGCGTTGATCGGCAAGTTGAATCAGCGCATCTCTGTCAGCGAGCCATTGTTTTCTGACGGACGCATCGTAATTCAGATACAGTTTGCCCTGATGAACGCTCCAGTGTTTTGGATTGCCCGGTGCCAGCGTGTTTTTGGCGCCCACGGCCCAAGCGCAGTAACCACCGTATTGCGGTACATATTTTTCCGGGTCTGCAAGAAAGGCATCCAGGTGGGCCTGCGATGAGAAATACCAGTCCGCATCCATGTAGCGGGTTTGAAACTGGCTTTGTCCTTCCACGGCTTTTCCCTGTGTGAAAAAAGCCACGGTATCGTAGCCACTGAGGGCTTTATCGCTGAAAAAGCTGGTGTATATGGGATCCTCTTTGGCGATAGCCGACGGGGTGAAGAAAGGGCTGAGCGCTAGCAAGAGGAGGATGAATAATCGTTTCATGTGTGATTCCTTTAAATCGTTGCCTGTGTCTGAGGCATTGGGGGAAAAGTTCGCTGTAAGGCTGATTGGAATAAACTCGGTTCCTGACAGGGAGCCTTGTCGTAATAGTGCATCTGAACCATTTTTTTATTGCAGAGCACTCGGGTCAGACTGACGGTTTGTGAGTGCTCCCGGTGCATGCAAACGGAAGAGAAGCCGTGATCCGGTGCATGGCTGTGGTGAAATTCCATCAGGGTCTCCGGGCTGATCTGCTGGCTGGTCAACTCTGCAAAGGTCTCGTGTCTGTTCTGGCGAACCGTTTCAAAAGCCACGGAAGATGACGTGATGGGTGCCTCGACCGGGTAAACCAGCATCCGTTTTCCATCCCAGCATATGGCTGGGATGTTCTGCGTATCAGTGCTTGTTGCCGGGGTCAGGATGAGCAGGGTGAACGGCGCAAACCGGGCGAGCGACAGTTGGGCAAACTGAGACATCACTGCAGCGGCATCCGGGCAAAAGGCAAGCGTTCTGATAATCTGCCCCCGACTTGAGTCTGCGGATTCAGGGATTTCTCCCTGATAGTGATTCAGCAGGCACAAAGATAACCCATTCTGATTCACGGCAATCCAGCTGCCCTGACCCAGCGGATCGATGGGCATCAGCGCCTGAGTTTGATATACGGCCGAATGAAATCGTGCCGGGGGCTGGGCCAGCGGGCGTTCACGTCGTTCATCGCGATTGAACAGCAGTTCATATCCTTCAGGGGTGATTCGCCAGGATGCGGTACACATTATTTGAGTGACCTCAGGTAAGAGGCCGTAGCCGGTGCGTAAGAAAAAATATCTGCGGTCCGGACCTGACACATTTCGGCCGCAACCCGGACCAAGGCAAAGTGGTGAACGGTATGACTGGCCACGAACAGCAGCTCCCGGCGCAGTGTTGAAGTCATTTGTACAACCTGTTGCGACATCACGGAATTTTCTGAACGTATGGTGACCGTGTTGTCCAGCAGACTCTCCGGTAAAGTCAGCAGCCAGTGCCGGATCTGTGCGAGTTCGTTCAGGCAGGTCTCTCGGCAATGTTCTACCCGGGCGCCTCGGCGGCGGACATCGTAGTCAATCACTGGGCTTTCGGGCGAACATGTCATCAGCGCAAAATACTGGTCGATGATATGGCGCAGATGTGCCCCGATACTGCTTTGCACATAGGGTTTGGCGACATGCTGATATTGCTGCGGATTCAGTTCATTGATCAGGGTGATGGCCTGATCAATGCCTTCAAGGTTTCCGGTCATAAAAGCCACTTCTGTCGGGGCGATTGCTGTCATCGTTTCACTCATGAATTACCTGTTCTTCTGACAAAAAGTTACGGTGGGCTGGGCTGCTTCGTGCGGCACCCGAGCCGGATTTCATTGGATTAGTCGGTCGGTGGGTAGGCCGCCACGAGACGTTTTTCATGTCGCCAGGCTCGCCAGAGGGTACCCAGCGTCGGCACGGGATAACCGGCTTGCTTTTGCTGGTGGCCAATTTCGTACAGATACCGGTACTGGCAGAGCAGGGTCGAAAAAATCTCTCGCAGTGGGGTCTGACTATCCCAGATATGTGCTGCTTCACTGCTGGCACCGTTCATTTCCAGAATCTCGAACGCTTCACCGTTCATCAGGCTGTTGATGTCTTTGAATTTCACATCTAAGCGGCCAAAGTGATAACCGGGATAATCGTCGAAAATACGATCCAGCCTGGCTGCAAGCGCTTGGGTGATATAAGCGTTGCCATTTTTGAAAATGGCGCCCTTGCTGTGGCTACCGGCAAATGCCAGCGGAAATACCGCGCCTTGTTCGATGACCCGGTCGGCCCATTCCGGGTGCCGGGGCAGGTAGAGGTGCGCGAGATGCTTTGCACGTTCGTCCTGCTCAATCAATCCTCTGAGGGTGCTGCGCCCATCGCCGATAACATAAGGGGTATATTTGAGGGTCAGTGAAAAAATTTTCCCTTTCGATTCATGGGGGTAACGGATATAGAAAATACCGGCTTCCGCTTGATGCGTTGATTTTTTTTGCAGCAGATAACGGGCATTCACCGGAAAGTGCTGCAGGTAAGCGCGCAGATCTGCATCGGAATGAATGAGTTTGACGCCTGCGCCTCTGCAGCCCTGATCGGGTTTGGCCACCAGGGGATAATTCAGATCCCGCTGAGCCAGACAGCGTTTGATGATCTTGATCTGGCTGTCCAGCGGCTGCGTGGTTTTGCGGAGGGTGGTAAACGGCAGAATCCATTGTCGGGCATAGCGGCCCGCCTGAGACAGGATGTCAGATTTGGATTCCCCGACCATGCCGCCCAAAGCGATCCCAGGATTGGCGACCAGAGGCAACCGAAAATCACGGTATCTGATGCCCTGACAGAGACTTTGCACGACCACAGGCAGGTAAAAGATCCAGCCCGGCCAGAATTCATAGCGTGACAGGGCTTTACCGCCGTGCCGGAAAACCGGCATCCCCTGATTCACCACCGTCGGGGGAAGCACCGGGTGCGTTGGGGAGCGCTGTGGCTGGTTAGTTAAGGATTCCTGAATTAGTGGCAAGGTCACTCGGCACACTCCTGTTGATTGGGTGACCCGGCAATACAACTTGATTTACGCTGGTTGGATGATCGCCGGTTAACAAAGAAAAACAAAACAAAGACGACAGGCAGCAACAGCCACTTCAGAGGACTGTTCTGGAACATGCTCAACTGACTGAGATGATAGAAAAGGGTGAAAATGACAGCGGTCCAGAGAGCGGTCGCAACAAAAACTGCGCTGCAGAAAATCACCGGACGGACCGACAGGTAACCGCACAGCGTAAAACCGATGGTTCGCAGGCCGGGGGTATATCGCAGCAGAAATATATTGAGAAATGGCCGGGATTCCAGCTTGTGCTGTATCCAGTGCATCGCATGATGACGCAGTAACTTGCGCCGGAGCCCCTCCCATCGCCGGGCATAGCGGCCAAGCAAGAAAAGCATCAGATCGCCACTGGCAATCCCGATAAAGACTGCCAGTAGTGCCAGAGAGACAGGGATTGACCCACTGCCCGAAAGCAAGGCAGCGGTTGTGATAGCCACATCTTCAAGCAAATAGGAAAGCACGATGATGCCGAAAAAAAGAAGCATCGGACTGTGCTGGGGCTGTATCAGTAAATCCGTATACAAATGAATAACCCATGATGAGCTTAACCAAGAAACATAAAGTTTCATTCAGCCAGAATGCCAGAGCATCCGGCTGCCCAGATAAAGAGAGGAAAGATGGCTAAAAATTTCATGGGTTGCAGAATAATTGTTGAAAGTTTTATGACGGCGGAGACACAGACTTTGACATTTCACTGGCAAGCCGGGAGGGTGTATCGTTTACAATTGTTTATGGATTCAACGAATAACAACAGGTGAAGACGACGAATGACAGCCACAAGCCAAGCCTGCCATGAGGGTGCAGAAACATCTCTTGAGATGCAGTCAGCACCAGCGCTCCCGCTGGTATTAACCGGGCCGGTCCTGCGCCGGTGCAATGCCAGTGAGATCACCCTCTGGCTGGTGACGACGGTGCAATTGGAGGGCCAGTTTGTGTTGTATCCGGGCGATGATCACTCCCCCTGTTTTGAGGCGGATTTCACCGCATCGCAACAGATTCAGATCGGGCAGTCAGCCTGGATTGTGATGGCCCGGTTTACGGGCGAGTTTCCGCTGGATACTGTGCTGACTTATGAGATTGTCACGCAGCAAGGCCCGATCAGTGCGTTGATCCCTGAATTGCTTTATCCCGGCGAAGCGCGGTTAACGGTGATGATTAAATCCCGAGCGGATTACATTCAGCATGGCTCTTGCCGGAATCCGCATTTTCCCGGAAAAGACAGTCTGGTTGCCGCGGATGAGAAAGTCGCGGGACTGGCGGTTGAGGATCGCCCGGCACTGCTGATGATGAGCGGGGATCAAATCTATGCCGATCATGTCGCCGGCCCCACGCTGGATGCCATCAGTCAGGTAATCGACTTGCTGGGATTGCCGGATGAAACCTTCACGGATGCCCCGTATGCGACCTTGTCTGAATTGCGCCAGAGTACGAAACAATTGTATGGCCGCGATCAGGTCTTGCCCGTGCACGAAGAAACTGGCAACTGGTTGTCGGACACCCGCTTGTTCAGTTGGCTGCCGAAGCCGCGTCGTCCGGTATTCAGTGCCAATGAATCTGAGAATCATCTGATTGGCCTGAGTGAATTTTTGGCGATGTATCTGTTGGTGTGGTCGCCTCAGGTCTGGCGGTTGGTGGATCATGGCCGCTTGCAGGTGCAGGGCTTTCAATGTGGCGATCAGGTGCTTTCTGAAAATTGGCAGCAACTCTGGCACAAAGAAAAGCAGGAAATTGATGGCTTTATTGAGGGGTTAACCCAGGTACAGCGGCTGGTGGCCCATTTACCGACCTATATGATTTTCGATGATCATGATGTGACGGACGACTGGAACCTGACGATTGGCTGGGAGCAAGCCGCTTATCAGCATGCGTTTTCACGCCGCATCATTGGTAACAGCTTGTTTGGCTACTGGCTCTGTCAGGGCTGGGGGAATGATCCGGCGCAATTTGATGAGAAGTTCACCTCGTTGGCGCGCGCCTTTTTCGAACAACCCGCTGATGACACACAGGATGCCATGATTGAGCATTTGTACCGGTTCGAACACTGGCATTATGAAGTCGCAACTCAGCCGAAAATGCTGGTGCTGGATACCCGGACCCGGCGCTGGCGGTCTGAGTCAACGATGAACAAACCGTCCGGCCTGATGGACTGGGAAGCACTGATGGATATGCAGCACTCACTGATGCATGAAAGTGCAGTGATCATTGTGTCTCCTGCGCCGATCTTCGGAGTAAAGTTCATTGAAATGCTACAACGGGTCATGACGCTGCTTGGTAAGCCTTTAGTCGTGGATGCCGAAAACTGGATGGCGCATCCCGGTGCGGCCAATACTTTACTCAGTATTTTTACCCATACCAAAACCCCGACGAACTTTGTGATTATCTCTGGTGATGTCCATTATTCATTTGCTTACGACATTAAGCTGCGTTTTCGCCGGAACAGCCCCAGCATTTATCAGATTACGGCCAGCGGGATCAAAAATACCTTCCCGGAGAAGTTACTGCGCTTTTGTGAGCGGATGGATCGAATCCTCTATACGCCGTACTCGCCGCTCAACTGGTTCACCAAACGGAAACGGATGAAAATCTACAAACGCGATCCAGATACACCAGGCCACGGACGGCTGGTGAATACCAGCTGTATCGGAGAACTATGGATCAATGATCAAGGTCAGCCGGAACATATCGCTATCCTGACGGCAGAAGGCCAGTCGATTGGTTTTCCGCCCACTCGGCAGGAAACAAAGCGTCGCTCGGAAGCCAGCCGGAAACTGACGTCTAAATCCTGATGTTTGGTCAGAAGTGCATGTTCTTCACAATTTTTTAACAGGGTGTCGTGCTTTGTTTGACTTCGGTTAAACGTCCGTTTCATGCTGCTGTTTAAACGGATGAGCAATCTTTTGCTCAGGGAATAAGACGTGTGACTCATCACAAGGAAACGCCATGCTGAATCTTGCCGCTGCACTTCAACGTAATGCTGTGATCAATCCGGATAAAATTGCCATTGTCTGTGGGGAAACCCAAATCACCTATGCTCAGTTCAATGCGATTGCCAGCCAGATTGCGAATGGCCTCAAAGCAAGAGGGATCCAGCCTGGCGATCGGGTGGCTTTGAGTTGCCCCAACCTGCCGTTCTTTCCGTTGGTGTATTACGGGATCCAGAAGGCAGGGGCAGTCACCGTTCCTCTGAATGTGTTACTGCGGGCGAGAGAAATTCAGTATCACCTCGAAGATTCCCAGGCGAAATTTTATTTTTGTTTTGAGGGTGTCGAAGGCTTGCCGATGGCAGAGGCCGGGATTGAAGCTTTTCAGAAAACAGACGCGTGCGAGCAACTGGTGGTGATGACTGCCGATCAGACGTTGTCAGAATATCAAGGATTTGAAACATTAACGTCACTGATCCACGGACAGTCCGCCGACTGTGATTATGCCCCGAGAAATGCCGATGATACGGCCGTGATTCTGTATACATCCGGCACGACCGGGCAGCCGAAAGGCGCTGAACTGACGCAGGCGAATCAGTATCTTAATGCTATGGCGGCGCAGAACCTGATGCAGATGGAAGGGCGGGATGTCCATCTGGTCACGCTGCCGCTGTTCCATACTTTTGGTCAGACCGTCAATATGAATGCACCGGTCAGTCTGGGCTGCACCATGGTACTGGTGCCCCGTTTTGATCCGACACTGGTGATGGGACTGATTGAGAAACATGGTGTGACTTTATTTGCCGGGGTGCCGACCATGTATATCGGCATGAATTTGTGTCAGGCCGAGTCGGATTGTTCCAGTTTGCGAATTGGTGTGAGCGGCGGCGCTTCATTACCGCTGAAAGTGCTGAAAACCTTTGAGGAAAAATTCGGCGTGCCAATTCTGGAAGGCTATGGCTTGTCTGAAACCAGCCCGATTGCCTGTTTCAATCATCTGGATAAGCCGCGCCTGCCGGGATCTGTGGGCCAGCCCATTCAGGGCGTAGAAGTGCGCGTGGTCGATGATAAGGATCAGCCGGTTGCACTGGGGGAGCCCGGTGAGATCGTGATTCGGGGCCATAATGTCATGAAAGGTTATCTGAATCGTCCTGAAGAAAAAGAACGCGCATTACGTCACGGATGGTTTCATTCCGGCGATGTCGGGCGCTTTGATGAACAGGGGAATCTGTTCATTGTGGACCGCGTGAAAGATTTGATCATCCGCGGTGGCTTTAATGTTTACCCTCGTGAGATTGAAGAAGTGTTCATGACACATCCGGCAGTTGCCATGGTGGCCGTGATTGGTGTGCCAAGCCGTGAATACGGAGAAGACATCAAAGCCTGTGTTGTCCTGAAAGAAGGCCAGTTTATCTCAGCTGAAGAACTCCGGGACTGGGGGAAAACACAATTGGCTGCGTATAAATACCCGCGTCAGGTGGAGATTCGCGATGCTTTACCCATGAATGCGACCGGGAAAATTCTGAAAAAAGATCTGAAGTCGGAAATTACTCAGCCGGTTTGATCCCTCGTTCACTTTGAAATCACCGGGCACGGGTGCCCGGTGTTCGTATTCTCCCCCCCAAAAATGCAGGATAGCCACTACACTTATCCTGAAATATCTGAAAGTTCTGGTTTTCTTTCCCTCGGTTCGGCAATGGGAGGCCGCGATGCACACCAAGCATGGTTTATTATTCGAAGTAGACAGAGATGGTGATTATTTCTTTATGGAGTTAAAAGCTGTCGGCAAATTGACCCATGAAGATTATGAGCAGATTACCCCGCTGATTGATGATGCACTGGCGGAGGTCGAGGATCCAATCGTCAATATTTATTTTGACGGCTCAGAATTCGAAGGCTGGGAATTGCAGGCAGCCTGGGATGATCTGAAACTTGGCCTCAAGCACGGAAAAAAATTCCGCCGCATTGCTGTCTATGGCAATCAGAAATGGATGGATATGATGGCAAAAGTCGGCAGCTGGTTTATTTCCGGTGAAGTCCGTCGGTTTGACACGCCATTCGATGCGCTGGCCTGGCTGCGGGAAGCGTGACCCCTGTTCCCAAGTCCCCTGTTTTGCATGGTTTTTTGCTCGTCTGACTTTGAGGGACTTGCTATGATTCGGCCATGCCGGAATTCTCACCCGGCAAGCCGTCAATTCAGGGAGGCCACTTTGCCGTTTCGAACTTTATCTTCTTATGTGTGTGCATTTGGCGTCGTACTGGGTGCGATGAGCAGTGCAGGGGTTTCTGCTGCCGACAATCAGACAGCAGCACAAAACGCAGCGCCGGAATCGGCAGACATCAGTGTTCCGAAAGAAGCGGGACGCTACTATGTCGGATTACGCGGTGGACTCAGCCTGATGGGGATGGATGATACGGCAACCGTATCGGGCACTGCAGAGTCTTCTCAGGATCCGGATGTCAATGGTTACTTCGGTCTGGACTTTGGCTATTACACCCCTGAGGGCCGCAGCCGGGTGTATTACAGTTATGAAAGACATGAAAGTGACAGTGATTTCAAGAATTCCGGTCTGAGCTACCCCAATATTGCCAACCTCAACCTGCTGGCCACCGATTATTTCTTCCTGCATGGTCAGGATTTCTCCCCTTATGTTGGCCTGCACTTCGGCTATGCCAGCGTAAAGTCGGATTCTGATTATCGGGGGGATTACAGCGTCAGTGGCTTTATTTTCGGTTTACAGACCGGACTGGCCTGGCGCGTGTCGACAGATATCACGCTGGAAGCCGGGTTTCGTCACAGCATGCTGCCGAGTAAACTTCAAAACTGGCAAGGACAGGATGAGCAGGGGAATTCAGTCCAGTTTCAGTCTCAGCAACGCGGGGTGAGTTCGTTATTCCTAGCGGCCAATTACCGGTATTGAGGCGAGGTGTTGTTTGCGTCAGACGCGTGGCGTCTGGCATCTTGAGGCGACTTGGGTATAATGCCCAGCTTTGAAAACGACTATCATTTCTTGAAGGACGCCAGCGTGAAGCTATTTGTCAGAGATCTCACCGTAATTGATGCCTCATACCTGTGCCCGACCCGTGGCATGGTCGGCGATAGCTGGATACTGGATGTGGTGATGTCTGGCGAGCTGAATGAAATGAGCATGGTGCTGGATTTTGGTCGCGTGAAAAAGCAGATCAAACATTTGGTCGATGCCTATGTTGATCACCGCCTGCTGGTGCCCGTGAAACATTCAGCGATCAAAGTGGCTGCCACAACACCGGGTTATGCCACGGTGGATGTGCTGCGGGGTGACAAGAGCATTCATCTGCATTGTCCGGAAGAAGCGTATTGTCTGGTCGATGCAGAAACGATCACCATTGAAACCGTGACGCAGCATCTGTACACCGTCCTGAAAGGGAAATTACCCGACAATGTGCAGGGGCTGGAGCTGGTGCTGCGCCATGAGCAGATTGATGGCGCTTTCTATCATTACAGCCATGGCCTGAAAAAGCATGACGGAAACTGTCAGCGGATTGCACATGGCCACCGGTCTCCGATTGAGTTGTTGATAGACGGTCAGCGCGATGCGGCGCTGGAAGCCAAATGGGCTGAACGCTGGACAGACATCTATCTGGGTACGCTGGAAGATCAGGTTCAGATCCGCGATTTGAATCTGAGTGAGCATGCGACATTCGTTTCAGACTTGACACATTATGCTTTCCGCTACACCGCGCCTCAGGGGCTGTTTGAGCTGGCGATTGCCAAAAGCGAAACCGACATGATTGATACGGACACCACCATTGAACTGCTGGCTCATTTCATTGCGGCTCAGGTCAAACCTATGATCGGTCCATCGCAACAGCTGGATGTGATTGCCTATGAAGGCGTTGGCAAAGGCGCGATGGCCAGTTTGTAATTTCGACTGCCAAATCCGCCATTACCGTGCGGTCCTACCCACATCGAAAAGACTTCATTTCGTCATCACCGCGCGGGCGGGAATCCATGAATTTTTCCATGGGGTTGTGATTCCTTTTGATACCATCAAAGCAAAAAACTGTCATTCCCGCGAAGGCGGGAATCCATAGGACGCCGGGCTCAAAGCGCGTTCAAAACACCATTGAACCGATCAAACCGCAGCACAGTTCAGTCATTCTATAGCATGGTTCACAGCGCTCAGGCGAGGCTCCGGCGCATTAACGTCACTGGGTTCCCGCCTGCGCGGGAACGACAAACTTTATAAAATTCATGCAATTACCGTCATTCCCGCGCGGGCGGGAATCCATGAATTTTTCCATGGGGTTGTGATTCCTTTTGATACCATCAAAGCAAAAAACTGTCATTCCAGCGCAGGCGGGAATCCATAAATCGCCGGGCTCTAAGCGCGTTCACAACATCATGGAACCGATCAAATCGCAGCACATTCAGTCATTCTGTCGCATTATTCACAGCGCTCCGGCGAGGCTCCGGCGCATTAACGTCACTGGGTTCCCGCCTTCGCGGGAACGACAAAACTCATATAATTCATGCAATTACCGTCATTCCCACGCAGGCGGGAATCTATGAATTTTTCCATGGGGTTGTGATTCCTTTTGATACCATCAAAGCAAAAAACTGTCATTCC